>JAXDQI010000067.1:0-14394 GCA_034667965.1 Gammaproteobacteria bacterium | reverse complement strand
CGGCGAGCAGGACCATGTCCTACAACCAAGCGACGGCGGTGTGCAAGGCTCAATTGAAAGCCAAGGCACCCGACTTGGCATCGTCGATCCAACCCAAACCGAGCAGCGGATTGGCAAAGTAAGGCTGTTTCGCGACTCCTGCGGATCGGTTGCCGGGAATTGGCGTCCGCGGCCCAAAACCCTGTATTATCTATGGACTTTGAGTGGCAAAGTGTTATTTCCGTGAGGCCTATTGATGACTTTGGAATTCTCGTCCGGGCGATATTTGAAAACACTGTTTCTGCAGGCGCCGTCGTTCGACGGTTTTGACGGTGGCGCGGGGTCGCGTTACCAGGCGAAGCGCGAGATCAAGTCATTCTGGTTCCCGACGTGGCTGGCACAGCCGGCCGCGCTGGTGCCGAACTCACGGGTTCTCGATGCGCCGGCCGACGAGTTGACCGTCGCGGAAAGCCGGGAAATCGCGCGCGGCTATGACCTCGTCATCATGCATACCAGCACGCCCTCATTCCCCACCGATGCGCGGTTCGCGGAACTGCTGCGTCAGGACAATCCGAACGTCATGATCGGTCTCGTGGGCGCCAAGACGATGGTTGATCCGGAGGGTTCGCTCAAAGCCGCCACCGCGGTCGACTTCGTTTGCCGCGAGGAATTCGACTACACCTGTCAGGAAGTGGCCGAGGGTCGGTCGTTGAAGGACATCAAGGGACTGTCCTACCGCGGTGCGGAGGGCCGGGTCGTTCACAATCCGCCCCGCCCCATCCTCGAGAATATGGACGAGTTGCCCTTCGTCGCGCCGGTTTACAAGCGCGACCTGAAAATCGAAAACTATTTCATCGGCTATTTGAAGCATCCTTACGTGAGTTTCTACACCGGCCGAGGCTGCCGGTCGAAATGCACATTCTGCTTATGGCCGCAGACGGTCGGCGGCCACCGCTATCGAGTGCGGTCCGCCGCGAACGTCATCGCGGAAGTGCAATGGATCAAGAACAACATGCCCGAAGTCAAGGAGATCATGTTCGACGACGATACGTTTACCGACACGTCGAATCTGCCGCGGGTCGAAGAGATCGCGCAGGGCATGGGCAAGCTCGGCATGACCTGGAGTTGCAATGCGAAAGCGAACGTTCCCTATAAGACATTGAAAGTGATGAAGGACAACGGTCTGCGTCTGTTGTTGGTGGGCTTCGAGTCGGGCGATGACCAGATCCTGCACAACATCAAGAAGGGACTGCGCACGGACATCGCGCGGCGCTTCAGCAGCGATTGCCAAAAGCTCGGCATCTTGGTTCATGGCACATTCATTCTTGGGCTTCCCGGTGAGACCAGGGAGACCATCGAGAAGACCATCAACTTCGCGAAAGAGATCAATCCCCATACGATCCAGGTCTCGCTCGCGGCACCCTACCCCGGCACCACGCTGTACAAACAGGCAGTGGACAACGGCTGGCTTCAGGAAAACGAAGCGGTCAATCTCGTGAACGACAAGGGCGTACAGCTCGCCGCGATCAGTTACCCACATCTGTCCAAGAAAGAAATCTTCCACAGCATGGAGGTTTTCTACAAGCGCTTCTACTTCCGGCCGAACAAGATCTGGGAAATCGTCCGGGAGATGCTGGGGAGTTGGGACATGATGAAGCGACGGCTGCGCGAGGGCGTCGAATTTTTCCGCTTCCTGCGCGCGCACGAGGCTTGAGCTAAGCAACATCATTCGTCGGGACGCACATGTCGTTTCTTCATGCGCTGCCGTCCATCATCGGCATCGCCGCGTTAGCGATAGCGGCAGGATATTCCGCACTGACGCTGCTTGCGGTCGTCGTCTGGCGCCGCCACAAGCCGTCGAACGCCGCGATCAGACGGCCTCCGGTGACCTTGCTCAAGCCGCTGTGCGGCGCCGAACCGAACCTGTACGAGCACCTGCGCGCGTTTTGCCTGCAGGATTATCCGGAATATCACATCATCTTCGGCGTGCGCGATCCTGCGGATCCGGCTCGCTCCGTAGCGGAACGGCTGGCCGCGGAGTTCCCCTCGCTGCCCATCGAGATCGTCGTCAATCCGCAGCAGCATGGTAACAACCACAAGATCAGCAATTTGATCAACATGCTGGAGCGGGCGCGGCACGATATGTTGGTGATGGCCGACAGCGACGCCTTTGTCGGTCCCGACTATCTCGCCACCGTGACGGCGCCCCTGTTGGACCCGCAGGTCGGTCTCGTCACCTGCACCTACCGCGCCGTGCCCACCGACAAGATCTGGTCGCGCCTCGGCGCCATGTACATCAATGAATGGTATCTCCCCTCCGTGCTCGTGGCGTGGCTGTTCGGGTACGAAGGGTATGTGTCCGGCCAGACCATGTGCCTGCGTCACGGTACGCTGCGGCAGATCGGAGGTTTTCGCGCGATAGCGAACCACCTTGCCGACGACCATCGCCTGGGTGAACTCATTCGCGGCTTGAACCTGCGGATCGTCTTGTCGCCATACATGGTCAAGGGGGTGCACCATGAGCAGAGTCTCGGATCGCTCACTCGGCATGAACTTCGCTGGATGCGCACCATTCATGTTCTGCGACCCTGGAGTTTCAGGATGATATTCCTGAGCTTCAGCTTCCCTCTTGCAATCCTTGGCGTGGCGCTCGCTGCGACGGGCGGAATGCATTTCGCGGCGGTATGGACGCTCTTCGGCACCACGGCCATGATCCGCCTGGCGCTCCATTACCTGTACCGGCTGACGGATGATCGGCAGCCGTTCGCGAACCTTTGGCTGTTGCCCGTTCGGGACGCCCTGCTGTGCTGGGTTTGGTTCCGGAGCTTCTTCACCTCTCGCATCACGTGGCGGGGTGCTGAGTTCGACGTCGATGCCGACGGTTTCATGCGCAAGCCGACCTAGGCTCCTCCCTGTCGTCGTTCCGGTGAGAATCGCAGGTTATATCGGAGGTCTACTCGGCCTCACATTGCTCGTGGCGATGGCGCTGCGCGCAGACTTGCCCGCCATGCTTCAGACGCTGGGGTCCGCCGGCTGGCAGGTGTTTTGGCTGATCCCCTATCGCGCGTTCTACTTTTTTCTATACGCCGCCGGCTGGCTCTGCTTGCTTCGGCCCTACGACACCGCGGGGCGCGCGGGAATCGGCTACCTGTTCTGGGTCACGAGCGTACGCGAAGCCATCGATCGTCTGCTTCCCGTCGCAAGCGTGGGCGGCGGCGTCGCGGGCGTGCGCTTGGTGCGCTGGCGCGGCCTCGCGCTGGCGCCCGTCAGTGCCACCGTCATCGTGGAAATCGTGTTGACGTTGATCGTGTCGTACGCATTCGCGGCGGTTGGATTGCTCCTCCTGATCGACCTGCGAGCCACAGGCGCACAGTATCATCGGTTGCTCCTCGGCTTCTTGGTCAGCCTGCCGGTGCCCGTGTTGACGGTGATGTTTCTGCGGCACGGATCGGTTTTCGCGCGTCTACAGAAATTTCTGCGTCCCTTGGTGGGTGCGGCTGCGATGTCCGAGGAAGCCGCGTCGTTGGACCATGAACTTCGCGCCTGCCTGGATCGCTGGCGCAGTTTGCTGCTTGCGGGAATCCTTCAGTTCCTGGCGCTGGTGGCGGGGTCATTCGAAATATGGTTTGCCTTGCGTCTATTCGGCCATCCTGTGGGAGTGGGGACCGCGCTCATTCTCGAGAGCATGACCCAGACCATGCGGCATCTCGCCTTCGTCGTTCCAGCCGGTCTCGGCGTGCAGGAAGCCACCTTGGTACTGTTTGGTCACGCGCTCGGCGTCGGCAGCGAACTCGCTCTCGCGGTCTCGATGGCAAAGCGCATGCGCGAAGTTTTATGCGGCCTCCCCGCTTTGGCATCCTGGCAGTGGATGGAGGCGCGGCGCCTGACGGCCAGATGACCGGCGCAACGGATTTCATGTCGGGCATTTTTCCAGCAACACCGCGCCGCTGCTGCTCAGTATTCGCGCCCGCATCTCGCTCGGCAACGCACGAATGAGCAAACCCGAAGGGAACGAGAAGGGATAAGGCCGGCGCAGCCGCGCGGATTCCTCCCCGCTGGTGATCACCTGACGCCTCCGCCACGAGCACTCCTCGAAAAACTTGAACCAATCGTCGACTTGAAACAAGAATGGCGCGGCTTGGAGCAGAGCCGCCCAACCCTTCGGTGTTTTGCGGCGGCCTGCATTGTCGAAGTCGAGGATCCAATACTGAAACGACGGCATGGCGAAACAATCCACAGCGAGATTCTTGACCGCATCGTTTGGCCAATAGGGAATCAATCCCTCTGCAATCAGCAACCAAGTTGCAGAGCCGGCGCCCAAGGAGCCCAGCAATTCCTCGCGAGCCGATCGATTCAGAAGGTCGAGTCCAACCCGCTCCACACGGCAGTTCGGGGTTTCATGCGCGAGCGCCGCATCTTTCGTCTTGACGAGATCCGGAAAATCCAATTCGACCCACCGCAGGTCCCGCGGCAGGTTCATGCGATAGGGTCGCGTATCCAGCCCCGCTCCCAAATTCACGACGGCGGTGACACCCTGGCGCAGGCTTGCCTCGATCAACTTATCGATCGCGGATGTACGGATGGCCACGCCCCACGACACCGCGGCCGCGTCTGGAAAAGAGCGCGCGATGCGCCGGCCGCGCTCCCCGGCCAGCCGGGCCGCGAGCGGATCCTCGAAAGCGGCGTCGGCTCGAGCGGATTCGTTTGCGCGCAACGCAGCCACCCACAGCGCCGTGTCCGTCACATCGGTAATCCCGGCAAAATGCGTCGTGGCGAATCGAATGATGAATCCAGGAGCGGCCGGCGTGTCTGCGGGGCGAGCATGTTCACTCGCCGCTGCGCTTTTTGCAATCTCGCCGCCGGTGAACGTTCAATAGTGAGCTGTAATTTTTACACAGCTATTCCGGAAGAATCGGCGGCTATACAATTCGGCCATGAACACCGAAACCTTTCCCATCGACTTGACCAAGCTCGAGCCGCTCAAGCTCGATCCCTCGGCAACCGCGTTGACCGATGCACAGAAGGCGTCACTCCGGCGCAACATTCAACTCTGCCGCGACGCAATCGTATTCTTCACCGCATTGGCGGGAGCCAAAGGATTGTCGGGTCACACCGGCGGGGCTTACGACACCGTTCCCGAAGTGTTGATCATCCGAGGATTCATCGCCCACGGCTCGCCCATCGTGCCGGTGTTCTACGACGAGGCAGGTCACCGCGTCGCCACGCAATATCTGTTGAGCGTGCTCAACGGCGCCATGCCGCCGGAGAAGCTGCTGCACTATCGTGAATACAATAGCGGTTTGCCGGGTCACCCCGAGAAGCTGCTCACCCCCGGTGTCGAATTCAGCTCGGGACGTCTCGGCCACCTGTGGGCTTTCTGCAATGGCGTCGCCATGGGCAATCCCGGCAAGGCTGTCGTTTTATTGGGCTCCGATGGCAGCCAGATGGAGGGAGACAACGCCGAGGCGGCTCGGCTCACGGTGGCCAAGCAACTCAACGTAAAGGTGCTGGTCGACGACAACAATGTCACCATCGCCGGCCATCCTCAGGAGTATATGACGGGCTACGATCTGAGCCGGACTTTGTCCGGCTATGGCCTGACCACTGAGACGACCATGGGCGAGGATCTCGACGCACTGTATATCGACCTGTGTCGAGCCTTTCGCGATTCCAATCCCCACGCTCTCGTGATCAAGCGGCCGATGGCGCCCGGCATACCCGGCGCCGAAGGCAGTCCCAGCGCGCACGAAGTTCTCAAGGCGGAGACGGCGATCAATTACCTGGAGCGCCGCGGCGGATATGAGCTTGCCATCGGCATGCTGAAGGCCGCAAAGCCGGAGAAGAGCCCGCTGAACTTCCGGGGATCGTCGGGCGTAGGAAAGAATCGCGATGATTTCGGGAAAATCGTCTGCGACATCCTCGACGGAATGAGCGAGGAGCGGCGCGTGGAACGAATCCGCGTATTCGACAACGATCTCGAGGGCTCGTGCGGCCTGCACCATATCCGCAAACGCCATCCGGAAGTGTTCGTGCGCGGCGGGATCATGGAGCGCGGAAACTATTCGGCTGCCGCCGGATTCGGCTCATCGCCGGACAGACAGGGCATTTTCGCCACATTCAGCGCGTTCCTAGAAATGTGCGTCAGCGAGATCACGATGTCGCGTCTCAATTTCTCGAACGTTCTGGCGCACTTCAGTCACAGCGGCGTCGATGACATGGCCGACAATACCTGTCATTTCGGGATCAACAGCATGATGGCCGACGGAGGCGTCAGACCCGGTCACTCCGACGACCAGACCCGGCTTTATTTTCCGGTCGATCAACATCAATTCGCGGCCTGCGTGAAACGCATTTTCGGCGACCCCGGTCTGCGGTTCGTCTTCAGCACCCGCGCGACGGTTCCGGATATTCTCGATGCCGCCGGCCAGCCGTTATACAAGGGTAAGCCCTTCGAACCGGGCAAGGATGATGTGGTCCGTGAGGCGCCGCCGGGCGGTGGCTATGTGGTCGCGATGGGCGAGACCGTCTATCGCGCGCTCGACGCCGTCATCCGGCTTCAGGAACGTGGCGTTGCGATTGGGCTCGTGAACAAGCCCACCCTCAACGTGGTCGATACGGCCATGATGAAGAAACTCGCCGGTGCCCCTTTTGTGCTCGTCGCCGAAGGATGGAACGTCAAGACGGGACTTGGCAGCCGCTTCGGGAGCCACCTTCTGCAGGCGGGCTTCCGGGGTAAGTACAACCACATCGGCACGCACAAGGAAGGCTGCGGGGGGTTGTGGCAGCAAATGGGATATCAAGGCTTGGACTCCGAAGGAATTGAACGCGCGATCTCGGCGCTGGTGTGATGCCGCGCCGGCGGTTTCCTATTGCCGGTGACTCAAGCCCCAGACGTACGCCGCCAGCGCATTGACTTGCTCGGATGAGAGCTGCGCGCCGCCGAGCGGCGGCATGGGCGCGCGGTATTGCTTGGGCTGCATCACGCCTTGAGTGATGCTGGCGGCGATTCCCGCGATGCTCCCGTCGCTCCACAACCATTGCTTGTCGGCCAGGTTTGGGCCCAATGGCGTTCCCGCGCCGTCGGCGCCATGACAACCCGTACAGGCCGCGCCGCCCACTTCGCCGTGAAAGATGCGATTGCCCAATGCCACCATGTCAGCCGAGGCGCCGGGAGGCACCGGCAGTTTGGCCCCGGCGTCCGGATTCGTACCTTCGGGCGGCTTTTCGCTCGCGGCGCTGATCGGACCCGCTCCAGCTGCTGCATCGGGACATTGAGTAACTCGCCCGGCACCGGCGTCGGCCGCACCGCCGGTGTAAACGATGCGGTAAATGCGACCGCGTACATCGTCGGCGACGTACAGCGCGCCGTCGGGACCCAGCCCTAAGCCGCTAGGCCGGTACAGAGCGGTGCCCGGCGTCTTCAGTGGTCCCGCAAAGCCGTCCGCAAATATTTCGCAAGTACCGCCCGCCTCGTCGCCCGCCAGGGACTGAAAGACGACGTTGTATCCCTGTTGCGCATACGGTGCGCGATCCCACGACCCGTGGAACGCGATGAACAAGCCGTTGCGGTAGCGCGCGGGAAATGCCTGCTTATCGTAATACAGCAAATCATTCGGCGCCCAGTGAGCCGGGTACGCGGCAACGGGTCCGGTCTTCGTTGCGCACGGCCCCACTTTTTTGCCGCCGTCTCCACCATACTCCGGCGCCAGAACTAATTTTTTCCGGCCGGGATCGTAGTAGCACTCAGGCCATCCAAAATCCGACCCTCGGGCGAGCAACAACACCTCTTCGGCGGGCAGCGTCGCTTCTTCCTCCGCCTGATATAGATCGGGCCAGTTCGCATGGAGCTGGTCGCGTCCATGCTGGGTCGCGTACACGCGACGGGCGGCCGAGTCGACGGCAAATCCCTCGCCGTTCCGGATGCCGGTCGCGAAGCGGGCGCCCGGCGTGAACACTTGGTTCAGCTTGCGTGCGTCGAACTGCCAGATCCCGCCTCGGGTTTCGAGCTCGACGCAGGGATCCTGCCCGGCGGAGGTGAGGGTTCGGTTCTTGATCTGGCACGAATTGGTTGCGCTGGCGACGTCCACATACATCGAGCCGCTCGCGTCGATGGCGAAGGGATGCATGGGATGGTCGCCGCCGAGCGGTAGACCCGATACGACGGTTTGCGACGGGCTCTTGGGAACGATGGAGCCGGGCGCCATTTCATAGCGTACGATCTTGTCGTTGATTTCCGCGTAAAGGAAACCGCCATACAGCGCGATGCCGGTGCCTCCCGCGCCGCCGGTGTTCAGCGTCTCGCCGAAATGCTGGTTCACGTCGGCCTTGCCCTTGCCGTGAGTGTCCTGGAGCGCGACCAGGAAGCCGCGATCGGGAGATTGTGTCTTGTCGTCCTTGCCGTAGTAGCGTCCCGACCAGGTATTGACGAAGACCACGCCGTCGGGCGACACGACCAGGTGGCGCGCATGACCAACATCGTCGGCGAACACCGTGGCGCAGAAGCCCGGAGGCAGTTTGAGGCCGCTATCGTCCTTGGGGCACCCGATGGGAGCCATGGGTCCCGACGGTCCCGGTGATTTGGACAGCACCGTGCCGCTGCCAAAGATTGCAGCGCCCAGCAGTGAAATGACGACTAGGCGCGCCAAGGGGACGGGGGATACTTGCATTCGCGGCTCCTAGGACGGAACCCGCGATTAAACCGCGTTTCGCAGCCTTTGTAATCTCCCTCGCCTCCCCTGCTAGCGTGCCGGCTTGGGAATGATGCGCGTCTGCACCCGCCGTACGTCGGTTGCATCGGCCTGGGTGCCCGGGCGGTGCAGAATTGGGTACGCAAAACTCGCGAGATGCGAGTGAATTCGCCGAAGATCGCGTACGGATCGCAGCAATAGACCGCTCTCTTCCGCCACGTTCTCTGCCGTCTCGGATTCGACGAGTCGATTGGTCGCGGCGGCCGTACGCAAGCATCTGACGCTCAAGGCCATCGCTGCGGCTTCGAATTCACGGAATTTGTTCTTGCTCGATACCAGGCGCCTGGCATCGCGCGGGTCCGCCTGCAGGAACACCGCCAGCGCCAAGCGCAGACAGTCCAAGAGCTCTACGTGCATCGCGGTCACGATATCGATTTCCTCGGATGAGAACCTCTTGCCGCGTTTGATGCTGCGAAGGGAGAATTCCACGAAGCTGTTGGCGAGGATGTCCGCAACGTGCTCGAGATTGATGACTGCGGAGAGGATGTCCTGCGCTCGTGCACCTTCTGGCCGGACGTCGAGAGTCTGATCACCGCCGAGGTCGGCCAAATAGCGGCGGATGGCTTCGCCCAGTTGATCGACGCTGCGGCCGGCGGCGGCCACCGATTCGGCCCGATGCAGAGACTCGCCCGCGATCAGTTCGCGGGTGTCGCGCAGCATGCCGTCGATCATGTCCGCCATTCTCAAGGTTTCCCGGGAAGCGTTGGCGAGAGCCACCGTCGCGGTATCGAGCGCCGCTGCATCGAGGTGTACCGGGCGTCCCGGATCGGCGGTCGCGGGTGGGTCCGGCAGCCAGCGAGTGAGGAGGCGCGCCACTGCGCCCACGGGAGCTAGAAAGACCGCAGCCAGCGCCACGTTGAACAGCAGATGAAAATTGACCACGAGGCGCGTCGAGAGCGGGTCGACTCGAGTCAAGGCGTCGGTAATCTCCGGCAGAAACGGCAACGCCAGCACGACACCGGTCGCCCGGACCAGCAGGTTGCCGAGCGGCAGTCGCCGTGCGGCGCGCGTCGACGCGTTGAGCAATGCGGGAAGGGCACCGCCCAAATTGGCACCCAGCACCAGCGCCAGCGCTCCCGTGGGTCCGACGATGTGACTCGCTTCGAATGTTCCGACCAGCAACACGATCGCAATGCTCGAATGACAGGCCCATGTCAGCAAGGCTGCGATCACCACGGCAAGCACCGGATCGCCGGACAACGAACCCATGACCGGGCGCAGCAAAGGTGCATTCTCGAGCGGAGCGAGCGTGTGCACGAGGCCCGTCAACGCCATGAGCATGAGGCCGAGACCGATCCCGATGCGGCCGGCATTCTTCGCGCGGCCGGCCGTCGCCCATCGAAACGCCAGTACGCCCGCCAGCACCAGGGGCGGGCCGACGAGGGACATGTTGACCGACAGTAACTGGGTCAACAGGGCGGTCCCGACGTTCGCCCCCAGCATGACCGCCAGTGCCGGCGCCAGCGCGATCACGCCGGTGGCGGTAAATGACGTGGCCAGCAGCCCGGTAGCGGTGCTGCTCTGGAGTAGCGTGGTAACGCCCAGCCCGGTGGCGAACGCCCGATAGCGACCGTCGAGATTACAGCCCAACCAACGCCGCAGCACCGGTCCGAACCCGCGCTGCACGCCCGTCCCGACCATGTGCGTACCCCAAAGGAGGAGACCCACATGGCCAGCGAGTTCGATGAGTATGACCGTGCCGTTCATCGTGTATGGATCGAATTCACATATCGTGCGGAGGACGATAGCAGAATGTGCCCGGCATGGCCGCCCTGCATTGACGATGCGCACAGTTTTCAACGAATTGCGGGGACCGCCGGCACATAATCAATCGGCAGTACGGCATGCACATTCGCTATGAGACGGGGTCCGTGAAGTCGGTTAGCTTTGGCGTCCAGGTTGCGCGAGGAGCTGTTCGTGGGAGAGATTGCCGGTACGACGAAGGCCCCGCTGATCCGGCGGGCATCCGCTTGGAGCGAATTGTTCTCCAAGGAAGACTGGTGGGCCATTTGGCTCGGATGTGGTCTGATCGCCGCGGCCGCCCTGCTGTTTGCCAACGGCGGAAGCATCAAATGGCTGGCGGTCGCTCCGCAGAAATGGAGTCATCTGCCCGACGCGTTGAGTCAGCTGCAGCAGAACGGACTGCGCTATGTATCGCTGTTCGCGCTGTGGGCATTGCTGTTCGGACTGGGGCTCGCGGCGCTCGGCATCAATCTGACCGCGTTCCTGCCGGCATTCCTGGTCCTTTTCGTGGTTGCCGCGGCGCTGTACTTCCTAGGGCTTTGGGATCAATCGGCGCGCTACAACCTGGAGCCGCCGCTGGTCGCGCTGGCTCTCGGGATCTTGGTGTCGAACACCGTCGGCGTGCCGCGCTGGCTTGAGCCTGCTCTGCGCGTCGAGTTCTACATCAAGACTGGGATCGTGCTCCTCGGGGCAAGCCTGCCGCTGACGCTCATTGCATGGGCGGGTCCCGTCGCAATCGTCCAGGCAGCGGTCGTTTCCTTGGTCACCTTCGGCGTGATCTACATCACCGCCAAGCGCTTAGGGCTGAATCCGCGGCTGGCGGCGACTCTGGGAACCGGAGGTGCGGTATGCGGAGTCTCCGGCGCGATCGCCATCGGCGGTGCGGTGGGCGCCAAGAAGGAAGACGTCTCGGTCGCCATCTCGCTGGTCGTGGTGTGGGCTGTGGTGATGATCTTCGTCCTGCCATTGGCCGCCAAGTCCCTGCACCTGGCGACCGGAGTCGCCGGCGCATGGATCGGCACATCGGAGTTCGCGGACGCGGCGGGTCTGGCCGCTGCGCAGACCTACGGGGGCTATGCCGGAAACGTGCCGGGCATCTCAGGCAGCGCCGACGCGTCGGTCGCCGCATTCACATTGATGAAGGTGATCGGACGCGACATGTGGATCGGCGTGTGGGCCTTCGTGCTGTCGCTGATAGCCACCACGCGATGGGAACGCACCGGGATTCAAAGTGCCACCAGCGCCGGCGAAATCTGGCGGCGCTTCCCGAAGTTCGTACTGGGATTTCTGATCGCCTCAGTCGCCGTCACGCTGATCTCGCGTGGATATGATTATGCCGCGTACAAAAAGGAAGTCATACCGGCACTCGTCGCTCCGCTTCAGGCCCTGCGGACGTGGGCCTTCACGTTTGCATTCTTGAGCATCGGACTCACCACGCGTCTGCGCGAATTGGCGGCGGTGGGAGCCCGGCCATTTTACGCGTTCACTGCCGGCGTCATCGTCAATGTCGCCTTGGGATATTTCTTGTCGACGCAGATATTCGGTGATTTTTGGACGCGGCTGGGTCAATGACGGACGGCTCATCCATGGCGGACCGTCCGATGGCGTCGGCTGATGCGGCCACTTGCAGGAACTGCCGCCATTTCTTCAACGCATCACCTGCCATCGAGTCCGCGCTGCCGGGATTGTCCAGCTTGAGTTCAGCGTACGCATCGGTGCGTGCGGACGATGGCGTGTGCAGCTTGCACGATCGATATATCGCCGCTGAAAGCGTGTGCGGCCGTCATGCCGCGCGGCTCTTCATAGCGCCGCGACTTCCACCAGACAGTCGTAGAAAATCGGCGCTCGCCCCAGATCGGTGAGCGTGTCGCTGCTCGTCAATTCGTTGGCATTCTTGCCGTCGCGGGCCAATTTCTTCCACCATACCGACAGCGCGACTACGACGCCAGGCCGGGCACGATCGGTGACTCGGGCGCGCAATTCCAGGCTTCCGCGCTCATTGAACACTCGAACGTAGCGGCCGTCCGCGATGCCGCGCGGCGCCGCGTCCAGCGGGTGCACGTCGAGCCAGGGCTCGCCTTCCGACGCCCGCAGGCTTTCCACGTTGACGAAACTACTGTTGAGAAAATTGCGCGCCGGAGGGGAAATCATCGCCAGCGGATACCGCTTGGCGAGCTCGCTTCGGGTATCTTCCAACGGCGCAATGTAATCCGGCAACGCATCCAGTCCTGCGCGCCGCGCCGACGCGGAGAGGAACTCGACCTTGCCCGACGGCGTATCGAAGCCGCCGTTTGCAAATCGCGCCGTTCCTTTCGCGGGTCCAATGCGCTTCCACCCCTTCTCCAGAACGGCGGCGAAGTCCCAATCGTCGGCGACCGCGGCTTGTGCGATGTCTTCGTCCGAATCACCGAAGCACGCGTCGGTGAAACCCATCGCCTTCGACAACAGCCTGAAGATCTCGGTGTTCGGCTTTGCTTCGCCGAGAGGCGCTATCGCGGGATTGTTCGCCACCATGTAGTAATGGCCGTACGGCTTGATGACGTCCAGGTGCTCCAGCTGAGTGGTGGCGGGCAGGACGAAGTCCGCATAATCCGCCGTGTCGGTCTGAAATTGCTCGAGTACGACGGTGAACAGATCCTCGCGGGCGAAGCCGCGAGCGACGCGTGCGGAATCGGGCGCAACCGCAACGGGGTTGGCGTTGTACACGATCACCGCGTTGATCGGCGCGGTTTCGTCGAGCAGCGCGGTGCCGATGGTCGACATGTTGATGGTCCGGGGGCGCCGCCGCCCCAGAAGATCGGGCCGCGACAGCGCCGCATCATCGACCCGGAAATTGCCGCCCGTCGACAGCAGGATACCGCCTGAAGGCTCGCGGAACGCACCCACCAGAGCCGGCAGGCACGCGATGTTGCGCGTGGCCATGCCGCCGCCGCGGGCTCGCTGCATGCCGTAATTGGCGCGGATCAAGGAGGGTCGAGTCGTTCCGTACAGGTGCGCCAGCGATTCGATCTCGCCGGCTGTAATCCCGCAGATCGCCGCCACGCGCACCGGGTCGTACTCGGCGGCTCGCACGCGCAATTCCTCATAGCCCAGGGTGTGGCGGCCGATGTAGTCGTGATCGACGAGGTCATCGCGTATCAGCACGTGCATCAGGCCCAAGGCCAAAGCGGAGTCGGTTCCCGGCAGCGGCGCGACATGGATGTCGCATTTCTCCGCCGTAAGCGATCGATACGGATCGATGGCCACGAGCGTGGCTCCGCGGCGCTTGGCAGCATTCGCGCGGGCCCAGAAGTGCACGCTCGAAGTGATCGCATTGCAGCCCCAGAACACGATCAGCCTTGCTTCGTCGGTGAGTTCCATATCCATGCCCACGCGCGACCCGAGCGTAATCTGGTGACCGGCGGTGCCCGCCGAAGCGCAGATCGTGCGGTCCAATAGACTGGCGCCCATTTTGTGGAAAAAACGCTGCGCCATCGACTCGCCCTGCACCAGCCCCATGGTTCCCCCGTAGCTGTAGGGCAGAATCCTTTCAGGATCGTGGGCGGCGATGGCTAAGAGCCGGCTCGCGATGCTGCCGATCGCCTCGTCCCAACCAATGCGTTCAAATCGGCCCTCACCCTTGCGGCCGATCCGGCGCAGCGGATGCAGCAGCCGGTTCGGGTGATAAGTCCGCTCGGTGTAGCGCGCCACCTTGGTGCACAGCACTCCGGCCGTGGGTTCGTGAGAGGCCGATCCCGTCACCTTGAGCGCAACCCCGTCGCGGACGTGGATTTCCAACGCACAGGTATCGGGACAGTCGTGTGGGCATGCGCCCTTCACGATGTTCACAGCGGAAGCGTCGCGCACGGTGCTCACGCGGGCGCGTACCCCGTATCGAGGATGCGGTTCATGAACGCCTCGCACTGCGCCAATTGCTCGAGCGCAA
>JAXDQI010000066.1:0-3244 GCA_034667965.1 Gammaproteobacteria bacterium | reverse complement strand
GACGAACGAGCGACGGCCGCACTAGAACTGGAGATTACCGAAAGCGTGGTCATGGATGACGTCAGGCACAGTATCGCAATCCTGCAGTCGATCCGCGCCATGGGCGTCAGTATAGCGATCGACGACTTTGGTACCGGCTTCTCCTCGCTCAGTTACTTATCCAAGCTGCCGGTCGACACGTTGAAGATTGACCGCTCGTTCGTGGTGGATATGACCGCCGCGCCGAAGGGGCTGGTGCTGGTGTCCAGCATCGTCAATCTGGCGCATTCGTTGAGGCTCAAAGTGGTGGCGGAGGGCGTAGAAACCGAGGAGCAATCGCGCCAGCTCCGGTTGCTGGGCTGCGACGAAATGCAGGGCTATTTATTCGGCAAACCGGTGGCTTGCGAGATCTTTGAAGAGAGTTACCTGGCCTCCTCTGCCAACTGACACGCGCCATTTCCCGCGCGGCGTTACGCCCACTGTGGGTGTCACCTAATTCTGTCAATTTGATTTTAATGACGTCCTAAATCGGAAATTCGGTTGTGAGTTTCACCAATTGCTGTCCAATCCCTTCATTCGTGGCGTCATTGATCCCGTGGCGTCCTTCGAGACCGAATCCCTTTCTTCACCGGCAGCAGTCGCGCATCGAACGTGTAGGCGTCGGGACCCGTCACGACCCATTTCAGTGAGAACTGCGGATGGAGGGGATTCACGAGAACATTCCATTCGCCGGCCTGAGCGGAAGCCGTTAGAATCTCTCGGCGCGTTGAGGCGCGCATCCGAAGCCTTAGGGAAAACCCGATGAATAGAGGTACGCTCGCCCTTCTTATCCACGGCGGGACCGAAAACTGGTCGCCGCAGCGTTGGAAGAATCGATTTGACGCTGCATGCCTCGACCGGCGCGTGATTCTGTTGCCGGATGCGGGGTTCGACCCCGCCGAAGTCCGCTACGCCGCGGTCTGGAAGCCAACTCCAGGCGAGCTCGCAGCATTTCCGAATCTGAGCATCGTCTTCAACTTGGGCGCCGGCGTCGACGGGTTGATGATCGATCCCAGTCTGCCGAAAGTACCGATCGTTCGCGTGGCTGTCGCCGATCTGACTGCACGCATGACCGAATATGTCGTGCTTCATGTGCTGATGCACCACCGCCAGGAGTTATATCTCCGGGCCAGCCAGCGCGAGAAACGTTGGGCGCCGAAGGCTCAATGGCCGGCGAGCGCGATTTCAGTCGGCGTCATGGGTCTTGGCACGCTTGGCGCGAGCGCGGGGATTGCGCTGACGCGATTCGGCTTTCGCGTGTCGGGCTGGAGTCGAAGCCGTAGGGAGATCGACGGCATCGAATGCTTGCACGGCGAAGCGCAACTCGATCCGTTTCTACGGCGAACCGATATTCTGGTCTGCCTGTTGCCGCTTACGCCGGACACCCGGCATATCTTGAATCGCAGGCTGTTCTCAAAGCTTAGCCGCAACAACCCGATGGGCGCGCCGGTCCTTATCAATGCCGGGCGCGGTGGCCTGCAAAACGAAGCCGATGTCCTCGCATGCCTAGATGACGGCACGCTCGGCGCCGCCTCGCTGGATGTCTACGAAACAGAGCCGCTGCCGGCGGGCAGCCCTTTCTGGACCCACCCCAAAGTGGTGCTGACGCCTCACAACGCCGCCGACACCGATCCTGATGAGATATCGAAATACGTTGCGCGTCAGATCGAATGCTTTGAGGCAGGCGAGGCGCTCGAAAATGTCGTCGATCCCGCGCGGGGATATTGAGGCGGATAGTTCGATCAGCTGTACGCGCGAGGCTGGAACATGGACCGTGCGTGGCGGTGGGCAAGGTGACATCCTGGGACTGGATGCGAGCAAGCTCCTCGAACACTATGTGTGGTGAATTGCCATAATGCCGAGCCCATAGATGGGCGGACCATATATTGGCTGTATGGCTAAGACCTCGGCTCTGAGCTTGGCTCGCCGCCCTTTCCGTGGACAAGCTGCATGTGCGGCCGACAAAAGGCTCCGCTATTCAGGCTGCGTTTATACTCGCGGTGTAGAGTCTTCCTTGATTGGACAGGGAGACGCTACAAATGAACAGATATATCGGTTTCGTGGCTGCGGCTTCGGCCGCCCTATCGATGGGGATGTCGATTTCGAGTCGAGGTGCCGAACCGGATAAACCCGGCAGCGCGCAAGCGAGCGATACGCCGGCCGGCTCGGAGAGCAACACGCTGGAGGTCATCACCGTCACCGGTTCCCTGCTGCCGACGACGCCGGACCAAGTCGCTGTGTCGGTGATATCCCTGGACGCCAAACAGTTGGAGCAGAACGGCGTTTCGACCAATGCATTGGAAATCCTCCGCAAGGCAGTACCGTCTTTTGCCGGTCGCAGCAATGCCGGGACGAGCAATGCCAACAACGACAACCAGCGCACGGCGGGCGGTTCGCAGCTTCAGCTGCGCAACCTGCCGACCTTGATTCTCATCAACGGCCGCCGCGTCGCGAATAGCGGCGTGGGCGGCATCAACGGCAAGAACTTCGTCGACGTCAATCAGATTCCGGCCGCGGCGATCGATCACATCGAAGTGCTCACCGACGGCGCCTCGTCGATCTACGGCTCGGACGCCATCGGAGGGGTCGTCAATTTCATATTGAAGTCCGGCTATGATGGATTCAAGGCGGGAGGACGTTACGGCGGAGCGGCCGGCGACTACAGCGAGCGTTCCGCGTATGCCACCGGTGGCACGAATGTCGGCGGCATCAATTTCACCGCCACGGGGAGCTACTCCAAGACGAGCCCGCTCTACCAAGATACGCGCGCGTTCACCAGTCCTCTTTACAACAAGACCTCGTCCATACCCGGCGTGGTCGCTGCCGGCGGCGCGAACCCCGGCGCCATATTGGCTCCCGGCGTGAATACCCCGAGCGCATTGAATCCCACCGGCACGGGCGCGACGGCCACGTCGGTGAATCAGCTGATCGCCAACGGCACGTATGTTCCCACGACTCCGGGGGCGGTCGCGCAGGGATTCGACGTCTCCAAGTACCAGACGCTGTTGTTGGGACAGGAACTTCAGTCATTCGTGCTCACGGCGGATTCGAAGCTGTTCGGTACCAGCATCGATGCGTTCGGCGACTTGATGCTCTCGCGCAGCAAGAGTTTTACGCAATGGCTGCCCGTGCCGGCACCGAATTTGACGGTCCCCGCCGGGGCACCCTACAACCCGTTGACCACGAATTTCACGGGCGTCACCTTCGACGATCTGAGCAGAACCAA
>JAXDQI010000065.1:0-9955 GCA_034667965.1 Gammaproteobacteria bacterium | reverse complement strand
GCGACCAAGATCATCTGGGGTGTCAATCCTTACTACGCATATGAACCATATTCGCTGTTCGGTGATTTCACTGTCTATGGTCTGACCTACGTCGGCTACGATCTGATGCTGATCGCATTTGCCGTTCTTGTCGGTGTCGTTCTGTGGTTTGGGCTGAACCGGACCAAGAGCGGCAAGCTCGTGCTTGCTGTCATCCATGATCGCGACATGAGTAGCGCGCTCGGAATCAACGTCACGCGCATTTTCGTGACCGCTTTCACGATCGGAGTTTTTCTCGCAGCGATTGGCGGAGCGATTACCGCACCGAAAATCTCGGTGCAGCCGGGTCTCGCTGTCACGGTGGTGCTTCTGAGCTTCGCTGTCGTTGTGATCGGTGGCATGGGCAGCATCGAAGGCGCTATGATCGCTTCATTGATCGTTGGAATCTCGAGATCGCTCGCCATTCACCTCGCTCCCTGGGCGGAGCTCTTCATCGTCTATCTGGTCATGGCGCTGATGCTGGCAATCAGGCCTCAGGGCATGTTCGGTGCCGCCCCGCTTCGGAAGATATGATGACCAATGGAAGGATCGTATTGTTCTCCGCAATCGCGCTCGCCGGGCTTTTACTCTTGGGAAGCGCGCTGCCAGACTGGGCAACATTCTTACTTATCATTGCCTTCTCCAAGGGCCTCGCGGCCCTTGGCCTTGTCGTGCTCTTGCGGAGCGGCTTGCTGTCGTTCGGGCAGGGGCTTTTCTACTGCGTTGGGGCCTACGGCGCCGGACTCCTCATGTTGTGGGGAGGTGTAAATGACGCCATTGTTCTGGTGTTCGCCGGCGGGTTTGCTGCCCTAATCGTCGGTTTGATCACCGCATTGCTGCTTGCGGGATATCGGAAAATCTTCTTTGCAACACTGACTCTTGCTCTATCAATGCTGGTCTATGGCGCTTTGACGAAGGCTGATATTCTCGGTGGCTCGGATGGCCTGAACCTCCACCCAGCTAAGTTTGTCGGCTGGCAAGCAAGCGCCACTGGCTCGGCGGTGTACGCGATGTATGCAATCGCCAGCGTCCTCGGGGTCGGGTCCGCGTGCCTCATGCGTATTCACTTCGGGTCGGTGCGCGGGCTTTTGTCGCTCGGCGTCAAAGATAACGAAATTCGGGTGGAATATCTGGGAGCTTCCGCGCGGCGGGTGATCTTTGAAAATTTCGCGGTGGCGGCGTTTCTCGCAGGTATAGGTGGCGCGCTCAACGCTTTGGCTCTGGGCCATATTGATCCAGAACTCGCATTCTGGACGACATCTGGCGAATTTGTTTTTGTTGCAATTTTGGCCGGACAGGCAAGTGTTGCGGCAGTCTTCGCAGCGTCGTTCTTGCTCGAACTGGTTCGTTCTTTTTCCAGTCAGTATTTTCCCAATGTGTGGCAGATGATGCTTGGCATTTTCATGCTCACTATCATTCTGTTTCTGCCCAACGGGTTGGGCGCGTTGTTGCAGCGTCGGCCTCGGGATAAGGCTGTTGAGGGGAAAGCGCGGTGACCGCAATTCTTGACGTGCGAAACCTGAACAAGACGTTCGGTGCTATTACCGCCGCAGATGACATCAGCTTGGCCATCAATTCTGGAGAACGGGTCGGCCTGATCGGTACGAACGGGGCCGGGAAGACCACGTTCGTCAACCTAGTCACCGGCTACATTCGGGCGGATAGTGGCAGCATCGTGCTGCGGGGCGAGGATATCACCGGGAGATCTCCGCGGCAGATAACTTGCGCTGGTGTGTGCCGGTCGTTTCAGATCCCACAGCTTTTTCTGAACATGACGACGGAAGAGAACCTTATTGTGGCACTCGGCATCCCGACGGGCAAAGCCATGTCTCCCTGTGCGAGCGCGAGGGCGCCAGATTTGCGGGCGGCGCTTGAGGATCTGTTGACACGATTTCAACTCGACGAGGTTCGCCACCGTGTCGTGTCGGAGCTACCGGGCGGCGTTCGCAAGCTGCTTGACATAGCGGTCAGTGTAACGCGCGAGCCTGTTCTACTTCTCCTGGATGAGCCTACTAGCGGCGTTGCTGCTGACCAAAAATTCGTTTTGATGGATATCGTCATGGGAGCGTTGCCTGATGAGGTGACCGTGCTGTTTGTCGAGCACGTTATGGATATCGTGAGCCGCTATTCGACGCGCGTCCTTGCATTCTACGACGGCCGGATCATCTCCGATGGTCAGCCGCACGCCGTGCTCTCGGATCCGCGCGTGAAGAGCTATATCACCGGAACACCGGACTGAGCGAGATATGATCGAGGCAAAGAATATCGAAGTCTTAATTAAGGCCAGCGAGGTCTTGCGCGGCGTCACGCTGACTCTGGGCCCCGGTGAAATGGTCGGGCTCGTCGGGCGCAATGGTGCAGGCAAGACAACGACAATACGTGCGCTGATGGGATTGTTGCCGCTCAAGGGCGGCGAGATTCGCGTGGATGGACGTAACATTGATGACCTGAAGCCGCATCAGCGCGCTGCTTTGGGAATTGGCTACCTCCCCGAAGACCGGCGTCTCGTCCCGCTGCTGACGGTGGAGGAGAACATTCTGGTGCCGGCATGGGCTATGCCGCACATCGACCAGAAGAAACGTCTGTCATTCGCCTATGATCTGCTACCTGAAATAGCGAAGATGCGCGATCGCAAGGCACTTCAGCTTAGTGGGGGTCAGCAGAAGCTGGTCGCGCTCGCGCGCGCGATCATGGCCGGGACAAATACACTTCTGCTAGACGAGCCATTCGAGGGCGTTGCACCAGCGCTGTCACATCGACTTTCCGAGGTGATCGGTGCGCTGCGCAGCGAAAAGCTTTCAGTGTTGATTGCGCAGTCCGATGTCAATCATTCGGCAAAATTGCTCGACAGGAAATACCTGATCGAGCGCGGCGCGAACGTCTCGGCCGCTTCCAGCGGAGCCGACTGAGTTCAGACTTGCACGTCGACTTCGAACACGAATCGGTCGGAACGGAAAATCGTCGTGCCGGTCAAAAATGGCTTTCCGGCATTCGACAGGGGCGTGAAATAGACGACACCCATTGGAAAGCCGGCGGGCATGTTGAAGACGGCAGAATGTTCGCTGCTCAGCGCCATTGAGGCGAAACCGAACCGAGATTTCTCTACCTTCAATCGCGCGCGTTTAAGCATGCTAAAGACAAACGTGTGCGCCAACTGGTCTTTTAGACGCTCCCACATCTCGTCGGTCAAATAGAGGAAATGCAGGCTGACCGGTTCGGCATTGGCATAAACGATCTTTTGATGACGCCATATCTTCGTGCCCTGGGCAACTTGGAGCCGGGCAGCAATCTCTTCATCCGCCTTAACACGGTCGTTCCTTAGCTCCCTGACCGTTGGCTTAAATCCCGCACGTTCGATTTCGTCGCCGATCGAATGTTCAGCATCGGCGGCAAAAACACGATGAATGACCCCTTTCGGCTTAACGAAGATTCCTCGTCCCTGTTCTCCGTAAACGAGCCCCTCGTATGCAAGCTCGCGCAGGGCGCGGCGCACCGAAATTTGGCTGACATCGAACTCCTCGACGAGATCGTAGAGCGAAGGAAGTTTGGAATTCGGCGGATACATGCCGCTCGTGATTCGCTCTCGCAGCTTCGATGCCACATCGCGATACAGCAGGGATTTGCGTCCGTTGCCGTTCTTTGACCGGCTATGTTGCAGCTTTGCCATCTCAGTATTCCTGCCCTGCGTTGACACTGATCGCATCTTTGTATACAAACTATCGAGAGGCAGCGAACATGAATTTTGTACTCGCGCTTCCGTAAGTTGGTGCGCCATCAGACAATTTTCATCCGCGTTCTTGGCTAAGGCAAGATATGCGACGCATCCTGTAACAACAAATGGCCGGTGACCTATAGCAGGAAGCCGAAAGGTAAGGAACGAACGTGACGAAAGCTGCTGTTGAAACTTCGATTGATCAAGGTATTCACCGCTTCCTGGCTGACGGTGTGCACTACCGCGACTTGATAGATATCCGCGCCGCAGCTTCCGATTGGAAGTCCTGGCCCGAAACGTGGTCGAAATGGGCGGCCGCCGCCGAGAAGCGTGGAGAGGCGGCGCTTGCGGCGAAGACGACGCTGACTGCGGCTACCGAGTTCGCGCGCGCTTCGCTTTACTACCACTACGGTCAGTACTTGTTGTTTGACGATCTTGAGCTCAAGAAGAAGGTGCACGACAAGAAGCGCGATGCGTTCAAGCGGGCAGCCCCTCTGCTTGAAGTACCGATGGAGCGGGTGGAGATCCCGTTCGAGAACATCAAGATGTCGGGGTATTTTCGGACGCCGCCCGGCGTGAAGAATCCACCCTGTGTTATCCTGCTCGGTGGTCTGGATACGACAAAGGAAGACTATCTCACCGTCGCCGACCACTGCCTGCGTCGTGGACTTGCGACCTTGGCGTTCGATGGCCCCGGCCAGGGCGAGACGGTCTTCGAGATGCGCTGGCGCACCGATTTCGAAAAGGCGGTTGTCGCAGCGATCGACTATGTCGAGAAGCGTTCAGAAATCGATCCGAACCGCATTGGCATCATCGGCCGCAGCATGGGCGGTTGTTACGCACCAAAGACGGCTGCGATCGACAAGCGCATCAAGGCGCTGGTCGCATGGGGTGTGATGTACCATCTGCAGAATCTTGCGAACGTTCCCAAGCATACGCTTGAAGGCTTTATGTTCGTGAGCAACAGCAAGACCTTCGAGGACGCCAAGAAGTTCTATGACACAATTGATCTGTCGAAGTATGCACCGCAGATCACCTGTCCGACGCTCGTCGTTCACGGCGGCCTGGACGTGATCACGCCGATCGACAACGCCACAAGTTTGATCAAGGATCTGAAGTGTAAGGTCGAGACGCTGATTTATGATGACAGTGTTCACTGCTGTCATGATCGCGCGCATATCGTTCGGCCCGCGCTGGCAGATTTCATGCTAAGGAGCCTCTGAGGAATCTTCCGCGACGGTCGTACGAGTAGATATTATGTTGGGACAGGCGATCCGCCGCAAGGAAGACGAGCGTTTCATCACGGGGGCCGGACTCTACGTGGAGGATGTCCAGCTCCCGGGAATGCTCCATGTCGCGTTCGTTCGAAGCGCACATGCCCACGCGATCATTCGTGGTGTAGCGACCGATCGGGCGCGAAAGGTACCGGGAGTTGTTGCCGTCATTACGGGCGACGAGTGGCCGGAACTTGCCTCAAAGCTGCCCGAGCTCAATGGCTCCGTGACGATGACAAGTCCCTATATCGATTCCCTAAACGTCGCGCCGCATTTCCTATTTCCCAAGAAGGTTTGCTATGTTGGAGAGCAGATCGCCGCTGTAGTTGCGGATTCGGCTTACACGGCTGCCGACGGTGTCGAGGCGATTGAGGTCGAATACGAGCCGCTTCCGGTGGTTGCCTCTTGGGAGGAGGCCATAAAACCGGGTGCCCCGCGCGTGCACGCGGGTTTCGACAACGCGGTAGCCCATCTTAAGCATGAGATCGGGGATCCCCTTGCTGCCTTCAATGATGCCGAAATCGTCGTCGAGCGCACGCTGAAGACGCAAAGCCTCAAGTCGATGGCGATCGAATGCCGTGCTGTTGCCGCGCAATGGGAGCAGGCGACCGGAACCCTGAACGTTTGGTCGACCTGCCAGTTTCACTACATGCTGCGCAACACGCTGGCCGAAATCCTTAACAAACCGGCAGAGAGCGTGCGCGTCATCGCACGCGACATCGGAGGCGGCTTCGGCCTGAAAGGTGTCCTGCACGCGGAAGACATCATTGTTCCGCTGATCGCACACCGCCTGAAGAGACCATTGCGCTGGGCTGAAACGCGCATGGAGCATATGACGGCATCCAATCATTCCGGCAACCAGACGAATAAGGTACGTGTGGCCGCGAAGCGTGACGGCACGATTCTCGGAATGGATCTGGTCATGCACAAGGAGGTCGGCGCTTACGACCACTTTGACATGATGTTGCAGATCAACACCGTGAACCATCTCACTACTCACTACAAGGTTCCGAATCTGAAGATCGAGGGCTGGGCGGTCTCGACCAACACGCCGCCGGGAAGCCCATACCGCGGAGCAGGGCGCGTCGAAGCGGTGTTCACGATGGATCGCATGCTCGACGCCATCGCGCGGGAGGCTAGTCTCGATCCGATCGAAGTCCGTCTGAAAAATATCGTGACGCCCGCCGACATGCCGTATCGGAACGGCATGGTCTATCGCGACGGCGTGCCCGTGACTTATGAGAACATTGACTTTCCGCTCCTGCTGGAGACCGCAAGGAAGCGCGCAGATTACGACGGCTGGCGGCAGCGTCAGCGAGAGCTTCGGGAGCAGGGGCGATCTATCGGCATTGGCGTATCGAGCTACGTTGAAGGTGGAGGTCTGGGGCCTTGTGAGGGAGCATCGATCAAGGTCGACGAAATTGGGCGTGTGACGGTCAAGGTGGGAGTCAACTCGCAGGGACAAAGCCACGAGACGACGCTCGCTCAGGTGTGTGCCGCAACCTTGGGCGTGTCAATTGACGACGTGCAGGTGCTCGGCGGCGATACGAGCCTGATGAATGTTGGATTTGGAACGGGCGCGAGCCGCGTGGCGGTAAATTCCGGCAATGCAGTTCACAAGGCTGCAAACGAGGTGCGCCGCAAGGTCGTAGCGCTTGCCTCAAAGATTCTTGGGTCCACCGAAGACGAAATAGAAATCAGTAACGGCGTGGTGTCTGTCGCCGGGGCGCGCCAAAACCAGATGACTCTGGGTGAGCTAGCCGGGCGCGCCATCCGTGACCGCCGTATGGCAGAGCTTGGCGGTCCGGGGCTTGTTGCAACCGAATTCTTCTACCCGAAGACGGTGACCTGGGCGAGCGGAGTGAACATCGCGATTGTGGAAGTCGATAGGGACACCGGCAAGATCGATATTCTGAAATATGTGTTCGTCCATGACTGCGGATTGCCGCTCAATCCGCTGATTGTTGATGGGCAGATCTCAGGGGGATTCGCGCAAGGGCTCGGGATTGCACTGGGTGAGCGCGCGGCGTACGACGAGGAAGGTCAGGTCCGCAGCGGCTCGCTCATGGATTATTACATGCCACGCGCATCTGATATCCCCGATCTCGATGTCGGGCATCTCCAGTTTCCAACTCCCGACAATCCGCTAGGCATCAAGTCCGTGGGCGAGAGCGGCCCGAATTCTCCGCCGGCCGCCATCGCCGCCGCCGTCGAGGATGCGCTCGGCGGACATGTGCAGATCACCAAACTGCCGATCACGATGAGCTCGGTTTTGGAGGCCGTCCGGTCGCAATGAAGCATTCGATTTCCATAACGGTGAACGGCGAAAAGCGTAGCAACGAGGTCGAGTCGCGATTGCTCCTCGTTCACTTCCTTCGGGATGTTCTCGGATTAACTGGGACCCATGTGGGCTGTGACACGAGCCAGTGCGGTGCATGTACGGTCAGTCTCAGTGGTCAGGCTGTGAAGTCTTGTACAATCCTCGCGGTGCAGGCCGACGGCACTGATGTCGTCACGATTGAAGGAATCGGCGCGGATGGAAAGCTTCATCCGATCCAGGAGGCCTTCCGGTCCCATCACGGATTGCAATGCGGCTTCTGCACGCCGGGCATGATCATGGCGGTGAAGCAACTCCTGGAGCGCTATCCGGATCCGACGCCCGAGGAAATCCGCCACCAGTTGGATGGAAACATCTGCCGCTGCACGGGCTATCACGGGATCATCAAGGCCATCGAAGCTGCCGCCGATGAAATGGGCTCAAAGCCGAACCCTCGTCACAAGCAGACGGCGGCATCCTGATGTTCCCCGCGTCGTTCAAATACCACAAGCCGGGAAGCCTCATCGAGGCCGTCGAGCTGCTCGCGACGCTCGGCGACGAGGCGAAGTTGCTGGCTGGCGGACACAGCCTGATTCCCGCGTTGAAGTTACGTCTTGCACAGCCTCAGCACTTGATCGATCTGTCGGGAGTTGGCGATCTCAATCAGGTCAGGGTTACCGGCAATACCCTCATCATCGGCGCCACGACCACGCATTGGCAGGTGGAATCGTCTCCCGTCGTTCGAAACGTGCTTCCCTATCTGTCGAAGGTCGCCGCGCTCATCGCCGATCCACAGGTAAGAAATCGCGGAACCATCGGCGGTTCTGTGGTCAACGCCGATCCGGCTGCCGATTATCCGGCGAGTATCCTCGCGCTCAACGCCGAAATGGTTTGCATCAGCCGGAGCGGGCAGCGGGTTGTTGAGGCCGCCGACTGGTTTCAGGGTCTGATGACAACGGCCATCGAGGAAAGCGAAATCCTCAGCGAAATTCGGATCCCGCTGCTTTCCAGCAACAGCGTTGCGACTTACCTGAAGCTGCCACACCCGGCATCGCGCTTCGCCGTCGTCGGAATTGCAGCTATTGCCACCCTGACGGCGGACGGTCAGTGCGCGGACGCGCGGATCGGCGTCACGGGAGTTGGATCGACCGCAAGCCGGGCCAACCATGTCGAACGACAACTTCTTCATCAGCGCTTCGACGTGAAGCGGATTGATCACGCCAGCGATGCCGCCTGCGAAGGATTGGACATCGACGGCGACATGCATTTCTCCGCAGACGACAAGCGGCAGCTTTGCAGGGTCTATGTTCGCCGGGCGCTTCATCAACTTCGCGCGCTCGCGGAATCCGGCTCGTTTCAACCCGCAATCGGGGACGTCGTGTGACGCCCAGGATGAACGGAGCCGCGCGGGTCTCCAGACAGAATACTTTCGCAAGTTGAACGGGAACCCGTAATGCCAGACATCGCAGTCAATGGTCTTTCCTTTCGTGTCAAAATTGAAGGGTCGGCCAACGCGCCGACCATCATGCTTTCAAATTCGCTCGGGGCCTCATTGGAAATGTGGGACCCGCAGGTCGCGGCCTTGATGCCGAACTACCGGGTCGTCCGGTATGATAGCCGTGGTCACGGAAAGTCCAGTGTGTCGGCGGGGCCTTACTCAATCGAACGGCTCGGTAAGGACGCGCTTGGTATTTTGGACTCTCTTCAGATCAAAAGGGTGCACTGGTGTGGGCTGTCGATGGGCGGGATGATCGGACAATGGGTCGGTGCGCACGCGCCCGAGCGTCTGGATAAGATCGTTCTTGCGAATACCACCTGCTATTACCCCAATCCTTCTTTCTGGGTTGAGCGCATCGAAGCCGTCAGGCAGGGCGGTATCGCCGCGATTGCTGATCGAGTGATCGCCGGATGGCTCACCGCGGATTATCGCGACCGTGAGCCTTCGGTTGCTGCGCACATGAAGGCAATGCTGCTTGGCACGCCTCAGGCCGGCTACATCGCGAGCTGCGAAGCACTCAGCAAACTTGACCAGCGCGATCTACTTCCAATGGTGAAAAGCCGGACGCTCGTCATCGCCGGTCGTCATGATGCATCAACCCCTGTGAAGGATGCAGAATTCATCAGGAGTAAAATACCTGGCGCAGGTCTGAAGATTTTGGAGGCGGCTCACATTTCCAATGTGGAGCAGAGCCAAGCATTTTCAAGCGCGTTACTCGAATTCCTGAGCTGATAGCGGCGTTTCCCTTGGTGTCTCAAAGGACCACCGAATAATGATGGTCAACTCTCTCTTTAACTTGCACGGAAAGGTTGCTTTGGTCACCGGCGCAGGCGGCGGTTTCGGCCGAGCGTTTGCCTTGGGGCTCGCGTCCACAGGCGCGACGGTCGCTTGCATCGATCGCGAGATGGAAGCCGTAGAGGAAACATCTCACATGATCCAGAATGCGGGTGGCGCCGCGGCAGGCTACTTCGCTGACGTGGCTGACGAGAGCTCGCTAAAGAAGGCTATCGATACCGCCGTTGAAAGCTTCCAAGGCATCGATGTCCTTATTAACAATGCTGGAATCAGCACAAATCCGGTGCGCATTCATGAGCTCTCCACTCAGGACTGGGACAGGCTGATGAACATCAATTTAC
>JAXDQI010000064.1:0-18906 GCA_034667965.1 Gammaproteobacteria bacterium | reverse complement strand
GGTGGTTGTCCGGGCCGATCGAGTTGCAATGAGGCGAAAGGTGCCAGCTCGCCGTCCGGGTTCAGCAGTGGCTTGGTGTAGAAAACAACCACCAGCGACGACCCGTCGTTCAGATGGGAATCGAAATACCACCACTCGTAACCTCCCGGTCCGCCTTTGGTTCGCATACCGTCTTCGAAGGGTTCGATGCGTCCGGGCTGGATTCCGAGTTTCGCAAAGTCTTCTGGCTTGTCGGCAAACCGGGCGCCCGCCGGCCTCGCGCGGACTCCTGGCGCGATCTGGGCTTTCGCTGCTCGGGCAATGAGAGAAATGGTGGCACTGGTGGCAAGGGCTGCCGAAAACCTACGACGATTGATCATATTCAGATCTCCGCGGCGTAAACCAACCGCGATTCGACATTTCGAAGGCAGCACCTGCGCAAGAGTAAAATCACCTTACCGCTCCAGGGTAGAATCCAGACGCAACATTCGATCGCCCTTTCCACGACGATCGAAGACTTCGCTCCGCAAAATGCCCACGCAACATGCCAGAACGACGGACGCTCACTGGGCGAGGCCACCTTGAAGATTGAGGGCGGTTAGCTCAATTAAAATTTGATTTAGAAGTCTGAGCTCGAACTTAGATTTGGAGATTTATGCCGGTGCTTTGACGCCATGTCTGCTCCAGGCACTTTTCTGACGCAACGGTTCGAGCTATCGATGTCGGTTTTTTAGGGCAAAGCGAACTTCGAGGTTACGCGCGCCAACATACGGTTTTGGCCCGAAACGGACATTGGATAAGGTTTTCGGTTTGAATTTTCGCAGCCACGGACCCGCGGCCGGGCCGCCTGTTCCTTGAACGCACGGACGACCTCACGACGCAGTGTCTGCGTTCACGGGTAGGGTGAACTGCAACGTGGCACCGCGGGGGATGTTTGCCGTGGCCCAAAGCCGGCCACCGTGGGCTTCCATGATCGAACGGCAGATCGAGAGTCCCATACCCATGCCGCTGGGCTTGGTGGTGAAGAACGCGTTGAACAGCCGGTCCGCATTGTCGGCGGAGATCCCGACGCCGCAATCCGTCACACTTACGAGCACCCGGTGTGTCTCGTCCCGGCCTGATCGGATCATCAATTCGCGCGGTCTATCCGTGACCGATTGCATGGCTTCAATGCCATTCATCACCAGGTTGATAATCACCTGCTGCAGTTGGACCCGATCACCCGGGATCATGGGCAGAGCGGGTGCGAACTCCATTCGCAACGACACCAGATGGCTGGTTAACTCACGCTGCACCAGCGCGATGGCCTCCCTGACGAGGTCGTTGACGTCGAGCGGAACTTTCTCAATGTCGGTCTTGTTCGCGAGGGCCCGGACGCGCCGGATCACCTCACTCGCGCGATTGGCTTCCTTGGTGATCCATTCCACAGCGCTACGCGCTTCGTCCAGGTTGGGGGTACTGCCGCCGAGCCAACGCTGGCAAGCGGCAGCGGCATTGACGATGGCTGCGAGCGGTTGGCTCACTTCATGGGAGATCGAGGCGGTAAGCTCGCCCAAGGTTGTTATGCGCATGACATGCGCCAGGTTCGTTTGCGCGTCGCGCAACACCCCCTCGACATGCTTGCGCTCCGTCAGATCGAGCACGAACGCGACGCCCTCGTCTTGGCCGTCGCCGAACGCGGTCGCGCCGACCAGAACCGGGACGCGGCTGCCGTCTTTGCGAAAGTACTCTTTCTCCCGCGGTTGGACGGTTCCGGCCGCCTTCAGATCTGCCAAGGCCCGGTCGTCGGCATCGCGCCATTCGGCCGGCGTCAGATCCCTCCATCGCAGCCGACCCGAGACGAGATCTTCACGGGCATATCCGACGATATCCAGAAAAGCTTGGTTGGCGTCGACGATCCGGCCCCGAGAATCCACGATCAGGATCCCGATGATGTTCGAGTCGACCAGGCGGCGGATCCTTGCCTCGCGTTCCCGAAGGTCGTTGTACAGACGGGCGTTCTCCAGCGAGATCGCCGCTTGCGACGCCAGCAGCTCCAGTACCGAGATCCGGGTCGGCGTGAACACGTGCGATGCCAGGTTGTTTTCGAGATAGAGCACCCCGATCAGCTTGGCCTGCTTCACCAGGGGCAGGCAAAGGACCGACCGGGCGTGCTTCTGACTGATGTACTCATCCGCCGAGAACGGATTCTGCGCCGAGCCATCGTCAAGGATCACACTTTCCCGCGTCCGGATCACGTAATGGAGCACGGTTTCGGGAAGCTCGGCTTGTGACACGGCCTGCTGGCGCAGCGTGACCTCGACTTGGCCGCGGCCGGTTGTCGCTTCCGCTGCGATCCGTGGCTCGTTGCCCGGGAACAGGATGAGCAGGCCGCGCTCGGCGCCGGCATGTTCGACTGCGATCCGCAGCAGCGTCTTGATGAGCTTGTCGAGTTCGATCTCACTCGACACCGCCTCCGCCGCCTTGAGCACCGTCCCGACATCCAGCTGCTCAACTGGCGCGCCAATGGTAGTGGTGGCGGATGTAGGGACTGCTACTCCGCGGAGATGCGGATGAAGCTGTTCGAGCTGCCGCACCTTGCCGAACGCGCCCCAGCGAAGATAGCAGCGCCGCGCCTCCCGCAGACAAGCGTGGGCGATCGTATCGAAGCAGCGCGCCGTGAAGAACCGCGCCGCTACCTCATGGGCTAGGCCCTCGTTCTGCACGAAACCGTGCTCGCGAGCCGACCGACTGGCCTGCTCGTACAACCGCATTGCATCGGCGTCACGCCCTTCGAGGCGGGCGATCTCGGCCGACACCAGGGCGTATTTGTCGCCGAACGTCGGTGGATAGTTATCGGCCCACTCGCGCAGTTGCTCCCGGCGCGCCGTCAGGAGGTCGCGCCACCCGCTCTGCTCGTCGGCCGGCGCGTTCTCATAGAGCGCCGACACCGTCAGCGCGGTGTAGTAAAAGTAGTCGAGCAGCTGGATCTGATCGGCTAAGGACCAAAGCAGCGCCTTCGCGTTGTCGGCTGCTGCGAGCGCCTCGGCGTAGTCGCCGGACAGGAACCGCGCCTTCAGTTTGACGATCCAGTACCAGCAGATCACCACTGGCATCCGGTCCCCTGTCAGCTGCGCCTCGAATGCCGACTCGTCGAATTGCGCATCGCTGAAGGTGGAGAAGCTCGCGGTTCGGTTCTGCATGGTCGCGATGAAGCGTTGCTCGCTTACAATCGCATCCGCCATGTCGCGGAACCCGGCCTTCTGGACGAAGTCCAGGCTCTTCGCCGACTCGCGCCACACTGCGTCGAGCGGATCGTTCCGCAAAAGAAGGATTGAGCAGGATCGGAACATACCGTAGCACGCGGTGGCCAGATCCCCCGTTTCGGTCGCGATGCGAAAGGCCGCCCGATTGAAATCGATCGCCGTCGCGATTGGTTGTGTCCACAGGGCAACTATTCCCCTCGAATGGTAGGCCTTCGCCTGGTAGGCGATGAAGCCGTGTCTCTCGACCAGGTCGCATGCGAGCTTGGCGAAACGATGGGCATCGCGATAACGGTGAAACACCGGACCGAGGATCGCCCCAAGTCGGCCATAGGCATGCGCGGAAGGGCCGCTCGTCCCGTGCTGCATGCTGACCTTCACCATGCGGCACACGAAGAAACAAAATAAATTGAAGTCGGTAAAGTAGGCGGGAATGAGCAGGACCGAGAGCACCTGCATGGCGGCCTGCAGTTCCGGATCGGTCATCAGCGGCACGTCAATCAGGCTCTCGATCGGGCGTCCGTTGAGGATCTGCCAGACTGTCTCGTATTCGGCCTGGACCTGCTCCAAGGTCGGGTGGGCCGGTAGATCAACGCCCAATAGGCGCAGGCACGTGAGCGCGCCAGCCAGAGCCTGCTGGAGTTCCGACTTCATGACGTGGAGCCGCACTTTCAGTTGGTGGACGGCCGCCTGGTCGACTTTCGACGCCCCGCGCCGCAGCAGTTCCATGATCAGTTGCTCGGCCGTTTCGAAGTTACCGCTCAGAAGCTCGCACTCCGCGCGTTCGAGCCACATGCTGAACGTCAACTCGTACTGGCTGCCCCAATCCCTTTCGTCCAACAGCGCCATGCCAGCCGAAAAATAGGTGCCCGCCGACACATAGGCCGCCGAAGCCTTGGCCTTTCGCCCGGCTCGCAGGTCGATCGTCGCCACCTGCGCTTTCTCGTCCCCGTCGATCAGCCGTGTGGCGCCTCGACTGAATTGGTTCGCCACATCGAACAGATGCTCGGCGAGATCGTCCAGGGTCATGTTCGCGAGCAGCACGCGGCCAATGCGCAAGTGGATGTCGGCACGTTGCTCGTCGGGAATGAGTGAATAGGCCGCCTGCTGAATCCGGTCGTGCAGGAATTTGTAGGCGCTATCCTGATGGACGACGAGGCCAGCGTGGACGGCCTCCCAGAGAGGCGTGTGCATCGCCTCCTCTGTTGTCCCGTGAACCAGGGACAGAGTGGCGATGGGGGCGACATTGCCCAGACAGGCGAGTTGCTTCAGGGCTTCCTGGGTGGTGGAAGAAAGCCGCCTCAGCTTGCCTACCATAAGATCTACCACGTTATCGGTGTAGCTCTTGGCGCGGATGCGATCCATGTTCCATTGCCACGCGGACGCGACTGGGTCGAACTCGAGCAGTCCCTCTTCGGTCATCGCCGTGAGGAACTGGATCGCGAAGAATGGATTGCCACCCGTCTTCTCGTGCACCAGCTGCGCCAGGGACCTCGCGTGCTCCGGCTCGCAGTGCAGCGCATCGGAGATGAGCCGGTTGACATCATCTAGCCCGAGAGGCGCCAGGACGATCTCCTGGACCCGAGTTCCGGCTTTGCGGAGCGCCTCCAGCGTTCGCAGAAGCGGGTGAGAGGGACTGACCTCGTTGTCCCGGTAGGCGCCGACCAGCAGCAGGTGCCGCACTTCCGAGTGCGTAAGTAGGTGTTCCAGGAGGTCGAGCGTTGCTGCATCCAGCCACTGCAAATCATCGAGAAACAGCGCGAGCGGGTGCTCCTTGCACGCGAACACCCCGATAAAGCGGCGGAACACCAACTGAAAGCGGTTCTGCGCGTCCTGCGGCGGCAGGACCGCAACCGGTTGCTGTTTCCCGATCACGAGCTCCAATTCGGGAACGAGGTTGACGATGAGCTGACCATTCGAGCCCAGCGTCCCGCGCAAAGCATCTCGCCACCGGCCGAGCTCGGTCTCGCTTTGGCTCAGGAGCGAGCGGACAAGGCTCTGGAATGCTTGGCCCAGCGTCGCGTATGGGATATCGCGCTTGTACTGGTCGAACTTGCCGGACGCGAACAGGCCACGCGGCGGGACCAGCGCCTTGTGCAGTTCGTTCACGACTGAGGACTTGCCGATGCCGGAATATCCTGACACGAGCACGAGCTCCAAGGAACCTTTCGCCACCACGCGATCGAAGGAAGCGAGGAGCGCCTCGATCTCGCGCTCCCGTCCGTACAGCCGCTCCGACATCAGCAACCGATCCGAACCGTCGTGCTCGCTACCGGGGAACGGATCGATGCGGCCGGTCGCCTCCCATTCCGCCAAGCAGCGCCGGAGATCGGCCTCGACGCCCGCGGCAGTCTGGTAGCGCTCCTCTGCGGTTTTGGCGAGGAGTTTCATCACCATAGTCGAGAGCGGCCCCGGGACGCCGGCGACCCGCTCGCTGGGCGGCGCCGGTTGCCGCGCGATATGACAGTGCACCCACTCCATCGGATCGGCGGCGGTGAAGGGGAGCTGCCCCGTCAACATTTCGTAAAGGGTGACGCCCAGAGCATAGAGATCGCTGCGGGAGTCCACCGAGCGATTCATCCTGCCAGTTTGCTCCGGTGCCATGTAGGCAAGCGTCCCGGCGATCACCTCCGGCGGCGTGGGGGCTTGATGCTCGCGCGGTAGACGCGAGGCAATGCCGAAGCCTGTCAGCCATACGCCGCCGCTTGCCGCGTCCACCAGGATATTTGCCGGCTTGATGTCCTTGTGGATAAGGCCTCGCTCATGCACTCGGCGCAGTGCACCCGCGAGAGGGATCGCGATGCGCAGGAAATGCAATACGTCCAGCGGTCGGCCGAGCAGGCGATCGAGCGGCGTACCGCCGGGATCCTCGAGCACCAACGCCACGCGATTGTTGTAGCGCGTCAGCGCGACCGGTCGCGCCGCCCAGTCAGCGTCAAGCTCGGATTTGAGCGCATGTTCGTGTTCAAGCCGCTGGATGCAACCGAGCGAGGTTTCTTCCGCTGCAACAAGCAGAATCGGCGCCAAGCCGCTGCCGGAGCCGCGGTAGAGAGCGATGTCTCCCTCCCTCAGCGGCGCAAATACGTAGCTCAAAAGCTCATTCACGCGGGCCTCCTGTCAGGAGGACGACTTCGGTACATTGATTAGGTTACGTTTGCTCTTGCCCGTCAATCGGCCATCCGCTGATTTGTGCCTCGCCATTCGCTGCCTTACGATCGCTGGGCCACGAGCAGCATATTCAAAAGCCGACCCATCTCCAGGCGCGAAACGTTCGGGAGCCTCTTCACCTCAGCTTCCGGCATTGCTTGGTAAGTGTCCGGGAACTCGGTGTGGTTGGCAAAAGCAACTACAAGGGCTCGCTCGGGTACGACTACAATGCATTTGCCAAGAGCTCCCCATGCGCTGAAGCTGTTGAATGCTAAGTCAAAGCCATTGACCCACCACAAATAGCCGTAGCCGAAACCGTTTCCGGCATCGGAATATGATCGGGTGCTTTCTGAAACCCAGCTATTCGGAATTACTTGCGTTCCATTCCAATCGCCGCCTTGCAAGAAGAGGTAGCCCAGTCGAGCCATGTCACGGGCGGTGAGCCGAAACTGATAGGCAGGATGGATCGACCTTTCGAAGTCCGCAGATTTATCGGTCGCCCGCACGTAATACATGTCTTCAAGACGAAAGTCCTGCATCTGGATCGGTGTGGCAATCTCGTCGCGGAATGCCTCGCCGATCCTCTTGTTCGACTGTTTCTCAAAAACCGTACCAAGCGCGTTAAAATCCCAATTATTATAGTGCCAGAACGTTCCGGGCGGATGTGAGCCCGGGAGCGGCTTATTCGCCCTCATATCCGGCGTGCCGCCAACGAAGGAGTGGTAAACACCTGAGCGCGACTGAAGCAGCATACGCAGCGTCGCATGTCTCTCCTCGTCGGTAAGAGGCGGATCATCATAAAGGCCAAGCTGCTCGATCGTTGCGTTCAGATCAATTCGACCGGCGCGCACGTAGTTTCCATACAACGCACTCAAGATGCTCTTCCGCACCGAGCTTAATTTGACACGCTTTGCTGGATCACCCCACTCGACGACTACCCGACCCCGATCGACCACGATCATGCTGGATGCTGGTAGAGCTTGAACGAACTGACGGGCTTCCTCAAGTTTTTGTAGCGACCACCCGGCTTCACTTGGGCTTGCATTCTCCCAGGTCCCTTTGGGGAAGACGATGTCTATCATTTTTAACTGAGCTGTTGGTTGTGCAGATGCAAATTGCGGCAGGGCGGGAACGGCAGCGGCAGCTCCCGCGAGTTGAAGAAATTGACGGCGCGCAACGTTCATGATGTTCCCCGCTTCTCCAGGATTTCGGTACTTCTCAAACACAGTTCCAGACAAGTTCGCCACACAGCAAGGATTCATCACGCAAGTCAGAGTCGCTGGCGATCGGCGGGCTACTGCTCACCCATTTTGGCTTTGACCGCGATGTCGCCGAGGCGCTTGCGCTCACTGGCGATGAAGGCCGCAAAATCGGCGACCGATCCGCCGGCGGGCTCGATGCCACTCCGCGACAGCTTCTCCGCCACCTCAGGCGTTTTCAGCGTGGCCTGCAGCTTGGCATTCATCTTGTCGATGATCGGTTGCGGCGTGCCCCGTGGCGCCAGCAATCCGGCCCAATGGCCGATCGCGACTGTCGGATAGCCCTGCTCGGCCGTTGTCGGCAGCGACGGATAGGCGCTGATGCGCTTGTTGTAGGTCGTCGCGATCGGCTTCAGCAGACCAGCCTGAATCTGCGGGAGGACGACAATGGTCGCGTCCGAGGTCGCGGGCACGCTGTTCGACAGCACCGCGGTGACCGACTCACCGCCGCTCCGATAAGGAACGACGTTAAGCGAGATGCCGGTCGCCTCCTTGATCATCTCGGCGACGAAATGCGGTGTGCTTCCGATGCCGGCCGTGGCCCAGTTGACCCCCTTGTCGCCCTGTGCTTTTGCCCAAGCGACAAACTCAGTCATGTTGCTCGCCGGGATGCTCGGATGAACAACAATGATCGACGGTGCGACCGCGATCATGCCGACCGGGACCAGTTCGGAATCGGCATAAGGAATGCTTTTCAAGAGCAGGCTGTTGGTGACGACGCCCGCTGCGCCGATCAGGAACGTGTAGCCGTCGCCCGCCGACTTGGCGACCGCTGCCGTGCCGATCACGGCGCCGGCACCCGGGCGATTCTCAATGACGATCGGCTGCCCCAGCCCCTTGCGGACGGCTTCAGCGGCAACGCGTGCAATCAGATCGTTTGCACCGCCAGGTCCAAAGGGCACGATCCAGCGAATGGGTCGCTCAGGCCACTCCGCGCGCGCCGCTGGCACCCAGACGGCGTAGACAAGGACCGAAACAGCAGCGAGCAGAAGCCGACCTATCATGAGATGCTCCTCGGGATCAGGCGGTAGTTGTTATGGTCTTTGTGCCATGGCGTAGCGGCTGGAGAGCGCATCAAAGCGCGGCTTATCGACTAGACGCTGGCGTTCGGCGAAGGTTGCGGTCAAGCCCGACGCCTCATCCACCGCACCGTGGTCGCGCAACGCCATGAGCGCTGTCTGCATGCCCTTGATAGCGCCTTGCAGCGCTACATTGGCGTAGAGAACAAGGTTGAAGCCCATTTCGGCGGCCATGGTCTGATCGGTGATCGGCGTCTTGCCGCCGACGACCATGTTAAGCAGCTGCGGCACCGTGAGAAGCTGCGGAATTTTCCGCAGCTCTTCGACTGTTTTCGGGGCCTCGACGAAGGTAATGTCGGCGCCGGCCTCGATATAACAGCGGGCGCGATCAATCGCGGCGTCGAAGCCTTCGGCTGCACGGGCGTCAGTGCGCGCGATAATGAGGACGCCGTCGCGGCGGGCATCGACCGCGGCCTTCACCTTATTGACCATTTCGGCGGCCGGGATCACCTCCTGACCGTCGAAATGCCCGCAGCGCTTCGGCATCACCTGGTCTTCGATCTGGATTGCGCTCGCACCGGCGCGCTCGAGCATCGAGACGGTGCGGCTTACGTTCAACGCATTGCCGAATCCGGTATCGGCATCGACGATGAGCGGCAGCGCGACGGCACCGCGGATGGCCATCGTGTGCTCGACGAGCTGGCTCAAGTCCATGAAGGCAAGATCGGGCAGACCAAGGTACATGTTGGTCAGGCCGGCACCTGTCAGATAGACGGCCTCGAAGCCGAGGTCGGCGATGATGCGAGCGGAGAGGGCGTTCGCTGCGCCGGGTAAGAGGACGCCACGTTTCTCCGCCAATAGCTTACGTAATGTCTCGATATGATCCTGGGCCATGTCATCCCTGCTGGTACGACCACCGCTCCAGTCGTCCATTCAGGATGTATTGCCGTGAAAATGACTCTGTATCAAATATATTGTTTCTGCTAAATTGATACTTTATAGATATCAAATGGAACTTAGGCATCTTCGCTATTTCTGCGCCGCCGCCGAGGAGATGCATATCCGCCGCGCCGCCGAGCGCCTGGGGATCGCGCAGCCACCGCTGACGCAGCAGATCAAGGCATTGGAAGCCGAACTGGGCTTGAAGCTGTTCGCGCGCGCCGGCCGCGGCGTGGCCTTGACCGAGGCGGGCCGCCTCTTCCAGGCTGAGGCACAGTCGATCCTCGATCATGTCGAACGCGCCAAGATCTTGGCGCGTCAGGTCGCGAGCGGCCACGCCGGATGCCTGCGCGTCGGCTTCACGGAGTCGGCGTCCTTCAGCCCCGTGTTCACCAGGACAATCGCGGCGTTCAGCGCGAAATGGCCCGGTGTCGAGTTCGAACTGGAGGAAGCGCATACCGAAATCCAGGTCGAACGGCTGCGGCAAGGACGATTGGATGCTGGCTTCATCCGTCCACCCATCCCAGCCGGCAGCCCGATCCAATTCGAAGCACTGGCGAGCGACCCGATGATGGCCGCGGTCCCGGTCGGCCATCGCCTGGCAGGGAAAAAGACGATCCCGCTGAAGGAACTCGCCAGCGAAAGCTTCGTCGGCTATGCGCGGCGACAAGGAACGGGACTTTCCGACGCGGTCATCGCCGCCTGTCGCCGCGCCGGATTTGAGCCGCGCATCGTGCAGCAGGCGCCTCAGTTGTCGTCCACGATCAATCTGGTCGCCGCCTCTGTCGGCATCGCTGTCGTGCCAGCGCGCATGCAGCATGTGCGGCCGGAGAGAGTCGCTTTTGTGAAACTTTCCGATGTCGACTTGCACGCGCAGCTCGGCATTGCTTACATGCAGGCCGAGCGCTCGAACACCATCCGCAATCTGGTCGAAACGGCGCTGTCGTTTCGGGCGGGACTCTGAGAATGTCTGCTGATCGCGGAAAACCGGAAGTGCTTGGCGCGCAGTCAAAATGACGCGAATGCTGAGTAGGCCCGGGGGAATTTCACCCCGAGCCCAGTTCAGGAAAGGTACATTTTCGGGCTGCGACCGCCGTCGAAATGCTGCAAGTTTCTTCTAACTGACGGCTTGACGTCGCCCGTCGCCGGCAACCATGCAGCTCGCGCCATCACCCCTCTGCATTGCGCAAGAAGTTCAGAACATGCGGCAGAATGATTTTGGCATTGTAAAAGGCCGCAAAATGATCGAGGCCGGGAAACGGCACGAATGTACATTTGGGCAATAGTGTTGCCGACTTCTGCGCTTTTGGAAACACGGCGTCTGCCTCTCCTGCGTAAAGCAGGCATGGAATAGTCATTGCAGGCAGGAAAGCCTCAAGGGATGGGCGGTCTTGTTGAGCGGCTGCTAAAGCGCGGCAGTCACTTGCAAGTAGTTGCTCCTTGTCTTCGACGCGCAGCGCATCGAAGTCGACTCCGACACGCTTGAGAAACGACGTAATGAATTCCCTGGCGTCGCTTCCATCCGGCCCAGGAGGCATCTTGCGCCCGTAGGGATCTTGGCCTCCGATAATGATTGCCCGAAGTCGCGCCTGCGCTTCCATTGCCATGCCGAAGCCGATCCAGCCCGCCCATCGAATAACCCCAATAATTAGCACGCAAGATGCCGACTGAATCCATAACCGCGACGATATCATTGACGCGACTTGAAAGAGTGTAAGCTGCCGCATCGTGGGGCTTATCGCTCTCCCCATGACCTCGAGCGTCGACAAGGATCAGTTGATAATGGGGCTTGAGAGGCTCCACATATCCGGCCCGATGCCAGTCCTTTACGCTTTGAGTGAACCCGTGCTGGAGAACAAGTGGTGGGCCGCTTCCCACGATCTCGTAGTGAATCCGGACACCTTTGTTGATCGCATAGCTCATCGTCTTGCTCTCCCGGCTTTCAATCCGCTTACATGAACGCTCGCTGTCCAAATCAACCACAGCTGTCCGTGAGGTCAGCTCCAGTTGATGCAATCCCCTACATCGTCATTCGATCGCCGCGTCTTCAGTAATCCGCGCCAGTTCGATCGACGGGCCAGTGCCCAGCGCGCGATCCAGTCACGGTGGTTACTCCTGTGTTGGCTAATCCAAGCCGCCGATCTTTGTGGCAGTCATCTCTCTTGATGTCTTAGTAGCTTCTTGAAGCCACCGTAAAGAAACAACCGTCGACGCTTGACGACTGACCTCTAGAACATGCGGACATGCGATCTCGACCACGCAGCCAGACCCCGGAACGATAGTGAATCGAAAGCCATGCAACTTCACAATCGCGGCCACCAGATTCAGGCCAAGACCCAAGCCTGATGTGTGTTTTGTTTTATCCGACCGGTAGAAGCGCCGTAGCACGGCGTCGCGTTCGTGTTCGCTGATGCCGCATCCGGTATCTTTGACGCGCAGGATGTTTTCGTCATTGCCGCGAATCAATCCAATTTCCACCCGCCCACCTGCCGGCGTAAATTTGACGGCGTTGTCGACGAGGTTGGCGATCGCCTCGATCAGCAAATCGCGGTCACCATACACGCTCAATTCGTGCAGTGACCCAATGAGCAGAGCGATACCTTTGTCTTCCGCGATCGGCTCGTACATATCGCCCACTTCGCGTACGAGATCGGCAAGCGCGACTTTGCCAAAACCTGCCGATCGCTGACTTTTCTCGATTTCCGCAAGGCGCAAAATGGCGGTGACGATCGAAAGCGATTGATCGATTCCCTCTATCGTTTTGTCTGCAACCATCTGCAGCTGCTCAAGCGTCTTGGCGCTGGTGCGACCGCGCTCAAGCGTAAGCCGCGCACGTGTGAGTGGCGTGCGCAGGTCATGCGCTATGTCATTGCCGACGCCTGCAAGGGAGTGGATGAGAGTTTCCATCTCGTCGAGCATGCCGTTGACTATTCTCGTAAGTGTGGAGAAGGGATCGTGGGCCTTCCGATGCGGGAGTCGTTCACGCAGGTTGCCGGCGACGATGCGCTGTACCCGCTCGTTGACCTCAGCGATACGCTTACGGGTATGAGCACTCAGCGCGACACCGACCAAAAGGCAAAGAAGCACAGCGGGAATCAGACCAAGCGCCACTGCCACACCGACGACGCTCGCGATCTCCTCCATTTCATCGACATTCCGCCCAATCACCAGCACGTCGCCGCCCGGCAAACTTCGTGCGATCAGGCGAACCGTCTGTTTCGCCTGACCAATCTCGTCCACCCTGTCGACCACAGCGCTTTGTACCGCGTTATCGATCTTAAGACCGGATGGCAGGCTTTCCAGATTACCCGCAATCCAGCGATCACCAGGACCGAACAACCCAGCGATCAGAATGCGGCGGGGATCCTGCTTCAGGCGTTCACCGATCGCGTCCAGCCTCCGCTCGTATGGCAAGGCCGCGAATACGTCCATTTGCGCGGCGATCATACGGTCGGATCGGATCGTTAGGTCACCATGCGTTTTCAAGTAAATAAATCCGAGCAACGCCACGATAAAAGCGGCAAATAAGCCGGCCACCAAGAAGCTCCAGCGCAGCGTGGTTGAGCGCGTGAACTCAGGTAGTTGCATGAGGTTCCGCCGAACGATTGGAGGCGCTACATCTCTGCTTGCTTTGGGTAATACTCGCGAGGCTTCGACGGTACAGGTCGAAGTTTGGCCGGTCGCCTTGCAAAACCCAGCGCGCACTGAGGGCTCTGCGCGTATCCCGGCCGAAAGGACCATGGGATAGAACGTTTGAGCACGGAGAGTTCGCGAACATGGGCTCCCCCTCTAAGGCTCGCGTCGGTTGGCTCGCTTCACTAGGCCCTATCTCTCGAGCCTAGTTCGCCCGAGACGATTGCCACATTGCTACCGAGCTTAGTTTGGCTACCGAAATGGTTGGGCGCCTCGATACCTTGGTTTGTCCCAGCAGCGGACTGTTTCGGCAATCCGCGCAGGCTGGATCCAAGGAATCGCGTCGATACCCCCGCCGAGGCTGCAATCGAATTGCCGATTTCCCTCCAAAATGCTCTAATCTTGCTTGTCCGAGATGACCGGGACGCTCTGCGATGGTGCAAAACCAGACCACGAATTTCCGGAGTTTCGCCGCGCAATTGTTGCTCGGCAGCATTGCGCTGGCCCGAGTGAGACGGCTGTCAGCTTTCGGCAATGGGGGACTCGGCGCGGCACTTCAATTCGTCCAGCCCCTGAATCAAGAGGATGCGTCGTGACCGAGCGCTCCAAATCATCTCATGAAACCGCGAGCGTCGAGGAACCGATCGTCTTCGTCATCGACGACGATGTAGCGATGCGCGCGACTCTCAGCAGTCTTTTCCGATCGATGGGCTTGCGGGTCGAGCTGTTCGGTTCGGCCCGCGAATTTGCGCAGATCAAGATGCCGGATGTCGCAAGCTGCCTGGTCCTCGATATCAGGCTGCCGGGGGTCAGCGGTCTCGACTTTCAAGCCGAATTGGCCGAGGCGGATATTCGCATCCCGATCATCTTTATGACGGGCCACGGCGACATCCCGATGTCGGTCAAGGCGATGAAAGCCGGAGCCATCGACTTTCTGACCAAGCCGTTCCGCGACCAGGATATCCTGGATGCCGTGACCAAGGCGATCGAGCGAGATAAAAAGAGGCGCGATAGCGAGAAGGGCGTTTCGGAACTGCAAATCCGGTTCGACTCTCTGACCTCACGCGAGCGGGAGGTGATGAGACTGGTCGCTGCCGGACTAATGAACAAACAGGTCGCGGCCGAATTAGGCGTCGTTGAGATCACTGTGAAGGTCCATCGTGGCCATATGATGCGAAAAATGAAGGCTATCTCGTTGGTTCATCTAGTAGAAATGGCTGACCTGCTCGGAATCCGCCCGAAGCGGTAGAGCTTATACCTAGGTATCCTTTTCCAAACTCTGTCCGGGATGCAATCTGCAGTTTAGGGCGACGGTGACGCCATGGGCTTCCGGTCTCCGCGTCAAGGAAAGGTCGCCTTGTCAAAACTTCCACTAGTCGCAATCATTGACGATGATGCATCCGTGCGCGCCACGACTGACAGCCTTGTGAGGTCGCTCGGGTACATCGTATATACATTCGCATCCGCCGAAGAGTTCTTGCGGTCGAACCGCCTCGATGACGTCTCGTGTGTGATTGCAGATGTCCAAATGCCCGGCATGAGCGGCGTGGAGTTGCAAGCCCACTTGCTTACCCAAGGGTACCGCGTGCCGTTCATCTTCTTCACAGCCTTCCCCGACGAGCGTATTCGTACGCAAGCGCTTAGGGCCGGAGCGGTTTGCTACCTGACTAAACCCTTCGACGGGGACAACCTTATCCAAGGTCTCCAGGCCGCCCTGAAGAAGCATGACGGCGGGAAGTGAAGCCCTCCTAGCGCGGTCACAAGAGTGGAACTTTGGGTTTGCACAACGCAAACAAGGCGTACGGTTATCGTCGGCTTGCGCTCAAACCAATATTCAGCGCCCCTGAAGTCCGATCTGGGATTCCTGTGAGATCGGCGGTTTAGATTAGCCAACACAGGTGCGACCACTCAGCCGGATCACGCGCTAGGCGCTGGCCCGTCGATCTAGCTTATGCGGATTGCGCCGTCCGCTGCTGGGACAAACCAAGGTATCGAGGCCCCCAACCATTTCGGTAGTCAACCTAAGCTCGGTAGCAATCGAGCAATCGTCTCGGGCGAACTACGCTCGAGAGATAGGGCTTCGTGAATGCGGGCCAACCGACGCGCCTTTAGGGGCGTTGCTCTCAGCAGGAGCGAGATCGTGAAGACCGTCGCTGATCAATTTGCAGAAACCCTCGCTGCAGCCGGCGTGAAGCGGATATATGGCATCGTCGGCGACAGCTTGAATGGGCTGACCGATGCGATCCGCCGCCAGGGCAAGATCGAATGGATTCATGTGCGGCACGAGGAGGTCGCGGCCTTTGCGGCCGGTGCCGAGGCGCACCTGACAGGAGAGCTTGCGGTCTGCGCCGGAAGCTGTGGACCCGGCAATCTGCACCTCATCAACGGACTGTTCGATTGTCACCGGTCGCGCGTGCCGGTGCTTGCCATTGCGGCGCAGATCCCGTCGGCTGAGCTCGGCGCCGGATATTTCCAGGAAACCCATCCGGAGAATCTGTTCAAGGAGTGCAGTCACTATTGCGAGCTGATCGCGGCAGCCAACCAGATGCCCCGCGTTCTCGAGATCGCGATCCGGCAAGCGGTGGGCAATCGCGGCGTCTCGGTCGTGGTCATTCCGGGCGATATTGCCCTTCAGCCTGCTGCGGACGCGCCGGCGCCGAAGGCAGCGGGCCTGCTGCCTAGCCAGGCCGTTACGATGCCGGCGCGCGCCGATGTCGACCGGCTTGCCGCGCTTCTCAACAGCGCCGCCCGTGTCACCATGCTGTGCGGCTCGGGATGCGAGGGCGCCCATGACGAACTCCTCGCGCTGGCAGAGTGCCTGAAAGCTCCGATCGTGCATGCACTCCGCGGCAAGGAGTTTGTCGAGTGGGACAACTTTTGCGACGTGGGCATGACCGGACTGATCGGCTTCTCCTCCGGCTATTATGCCATGCGCGACTGCGACGTCCTGTTGATGTTGGGGACGGACTTTCCCTATCGGCAATTTTACCCGGACACGCGCGATGCACGCATCGTCCAGGTGGACCTGAGACCAGAGAATATCGGCCGGCGCGCGGCGGTGGATCTGGGTGTGGTCGGCGACGTGCGGGCAACCCTGTCGGCATTGCTGCCACTGCTCAAGCAGAACGCTGACGGAGCGCATCTCGCGAAAGCCCAGCGCCATTACGCCAAGGCGCGCAAGGAGCTCGACCAGCTTGCCGCAGGTACGCCCGGCAAGGGGCTGATTCATCCGCAGCAGGTTGCAAAGGCGATCAGCGACCAAGCCGCGGACGACGCGATGTTCACCTGTGACGTCGGCCTGCCAACGGTCTGGGCGGCCCGATATCTCGCGATGAACGGCAAACGCCGACTGCTTGGATCGTTCTGGCACGGCTCCATGGCCAACGCCATGGCGCAAGCCGTAGGGGCGCAAGCCGCCTATCCCGGCCGGCAGGTGATTTCGCTGTCGGGTGACGGCGGCTTCACCATGCTGATGGGCGATTTTCTCACGGTCGCTCAACACCGGCTTCCGGTGAAAATCGTCGTGTTCAACAATGGCGCATTGGGATTCATCGAACTCGAGCAGAAGTCGACGGGAATCCTCGACTTCGGAACTGAGCTCAAAAATCCGAATTTCGCAGCGGTGGCGGAGGCCGCGGGCATCCGCGGCATTCGCCTGGAAGATCCCGGCGACGTTAATGAAGGAATTGCCGAGGCGCTCGCCCATGACGGACCGGTTCTTATCGATGCCGTTGTGAACCGGACGGAACTCGTCATGCCGCCCTCCGTCACGCTGGAGATGGCGAAGGGCTTTACCCTCTACATGGTGAAAGCCGTGATCAGCGGGCGCGCCGACGAAGTCGTCGATCTCGCAAAAACAAACCTCTGGCGCTGAGAGAAATCGGCCATGAAGATCACAGCCAACTCGTTTTTTCGCCCGCAATCGCTGTCACGTTCTCGTTCGAGAACGCGAGTGTCTGACTTCTTCGCGCTCATGAAACCGCGCGTCATGTTTCTTGCGGTGTTCACTGCATTCGTCGGAATGATGATCGCGCCCGTCCATCTCGATCCGCTCCTAGCCTCCATTGCCATTTTTGCAATCGCCACCGGAGCCGGCGCTGCCGGGGTACTCAATATGTGGTACGATGCCGACATCGATGCCGTAATGAATCGTACGGCGCGGCGTCCGATCCCTCGCGGGATAATTTCACGCGCAGAAGCGCTTGCGTTCGGACTTGTTCTCGCCTGCAGCGCAGTCGCCGTTCTTGGCATCGGCGTAAATGTCACGGCCGCAGCGCTGCTCGCTTTCACCATCTTCTTCTACGTCGCCGTGTACACACTCTGGCTGAAGCGACAAACGCCGCAGAACATCGTTATCGGTGGCGCAGCCGGTGCCCTTCCGCCGGTGATTGGCTGGGCCGCCGCAACCGGAGACGTCGGGCTCGAGCCGGTCATTCTGTTTCTGATCATCTTCCTGTGGACGCCGCCCCATTTCTGGGCGCTGTCGCTCAATCGTGCGGACGAATACGGCCGTGCCGGCGTGCCCATGCTTCCGGTCGTTGCCGGGAAGAGGGCAACGACGCTGCAAATCCTCGTCTACAGCGTTTTATTGGTCCCGACCTCGTTGCTACCGTGGGCGCTAGGGTACGCCGGAGCATTGTATGGCGTGGTTGCCCTCACCTGCGGAGCGATCTTCCTTGCTCTGGCGTTGCGGCTGCGTCGGAGCCAGGAGGGCGATCGGCAAGCGGCACAGCGTCTGTTCTTGTTTTCGATCTCCTATTTGTTCGTGCTGTTTGCCGCCCTTCTGGCCAATAGCACCGGCGATCGATCGTCATCAACGGTCTCATCGCGTGAGGAGGTTCGGCGGATCGCGCGAACCGTCCCGGTCGCAGCCCTGCGGATCCCGTCCCGAACTGCAATCGCTTTCAACGCGGCAAAGTCAGATGAGGCGTAAGATGAGCTACAGTTTCCTCGTTGTTACGCTACTCAGCGTCGCGCTCGGCGGCTGCTCGGAAGGCGTCCTCAACCCCAAAGGACCTATTGCTGCAGCCGAACGGCTGATCCTGTTCAACTCGCTCGGCATCATGCTGGCGATCGTTACTCCGACGATCCTCGCCACGCTCGCCGCCGCCTTCTGGTTTCGCGCGTCAAACCGGCGCGCTGCATACTTGCCGGATTTCGAGTATTCCGGGCGTCTCGAGCTGCTTGTTTGGTCGATCCCCGCCATGACGGTGCTTCTCGTTGGCGGCGTCGCGTGGATCGGCGCACACGACCTCGATCCGCGCAAGGCGATTGCCTCAACCGTCAGGCCTGTCGCCGTGCAGGTCGTCTCGCTCGACTGGAAATGGCTGTTCATCTATCCGGAGCAATGCATCGCCAGCGTTAATCAACTAGTCGTCCCGGTGGGCACGCCGATCAGCTTCGAGCTGACTTCGTCGACCGTCATGAACAGCTTCTTCGTGCCCCAGCTTGGCAGCCAGATCTACACAATGTCCGGAATGGTGACGCGCCTTCAACTGCAGGCCGACCATCTCGGGACCTATCCAGGGCGATCGACCATGTTCAGCGGTGAGGGCTTTTCCGACATGCGCTTTTCGGTCGATGCCATGACGGAGGACGGATTTGCGCAATGGGTTCGCCAGGCGCACGAGACTGGTCCGGCGCTGGATAGGCAGTCTTACGCCGACCTGGCCAAGCCGAGCAAAGCGG
>JAXDQI010000063.1:0-18898 GCA_034667965.1 Gammaproteobacteria bacterium | reverse complement strand
ACACGGCGTGCGACTGTAACGCCACAATTGTCGAGCGGTAGTCGCGCCCGCCGAAAGCCGCGTTGCCCTCCCTAGTTCGCCCTGTCCTATGCGCGGCGTCGAACTAGCCGCCGCGTTGCGCGGCCGGGCCTTTGATGACAGAATTCGCGGGCATGGTTGATCGTCATCCGACTGAGAGTTCGCGATGATGATTACCACCGGTCGCCGTAACCTTTTGCGAAGTTCAACCTTGGCCGTAACGGCGGCAGCCATTGGTTCAACCATTGAGGGTATGTTGCCTACTCAGGCGAAAACGCAACCATCTTTTTCGCCGAGCATCGTCAAAGCGCTGTTCTTCGACGTCTTCGGTACTCTGGTTGATTGGCGCACTGGAATATCCCGCGACGCGAAATCCATCTTGAGACCCCGCGGATATGCCATTGATTGGCAGGCGTTCGCAGACGCATGGCGTGATGAGTATCAGCCGGGAATGGAGGAGGTTCGCGCGGGCCGCACTCCCTATACGAAGCTCGACGTTTTGCATCGAAGAATGTTGCAGAAGATCCTGCCGCACTTCGGGCTCGAGCAACTCGACGCCGCCGCGCTCGATCAATTGACGGATGCATGGCATCGCCTCGACGCCTGGAAGGATGTTCCGGCCGGTCTCGCGAAGCTTCGGCAGCGTTATCTCATTGCGCCAGTCTCGAATGGCAACGTAGCGCTCATGAGTGATCTTGCCCGGCGCAATGACATTCATTGGGATGCCATCCTCGGCGCCGATTTGGCCCGGGACTACAAACCGAAGGCGGCGGTCTACCTCGCGGCCGTGGACGCCTTCAATCTCCAACCCGGTCAGTGCATGATGTGCGCGGCCCACAGCGGCGATCTCAAAGCGGCCGCCGAGAATGGTCTCAGAACCGCTTTCATCGCGCGACCCCAAGAATGTCCGGGTGTCAGCGAGACTGCACCGAACGTGACCGTCGATATCGTGGTACGGTCCACCGACGAGCTTGCAGCCAGGTTGACCGTCTAACTCAAGGTAGTCAGCACCGCCGCCACCCCGCCCAGAACAACAACGACGAGGACTCCGAAAAACCGGTTCATCCCTGTTCCTCACGTCTCACCCGCCGCCTCTGCACCGCCGAAAGCGCCCGATCCAGCAGCCATCCCAGCCCAAACGCGACCCCTACCTGAATCGCTCCGCCGACCTGATCCGGAGACCGATGCAGCAACGCAGGCGCGAAAATCAACGCCAACCCATACGCGATCCACCCCACCATCAACAACCGACCCAAGTTCAGCACCGCAATCATGGAATGCCCATCCCCTGGTCACAGTTCCATCAATGTCGCAATAGGATTTCGCAATGTATGCATGTTCTTCACCGAGAGTCTCCCGAGCAATGGCTCCGTGTTTTGTTAAGTCGCGCGAAGTGTGACCGATTTCATCGTGACAGCGCGATGCTGCCGATGATTTTGCGCCCAATTGGGATCTACACCAAGGTTCCGGAAACCACAATTTGGCTAAGGTAGGTTCATTCATAAACGAGTGCCAATCTACCAGCATATGTCCACTCAGGCGCTCAACAGCGCGAACCCGCGACCGGCTGGGAGGGGCGGCCTTCTCATGCGTGCCCCGTTACTTGGGCTTGGTGTCGTACTGTTTCTCGCGTTCTATGGACCCGGCCTCGCTCGATCGACGCCGCGTGCGGACACGATTCTCATTGTCAAACACGAACGTAAGCTCTACCTACTGCACGATAACTTCCCGCTACGCAGTTATCGAATTGCGCTTGGCCTCAGTCCGACTGGCGCGAAAGAGCACCAATGGGATTTTCGCACCCCCGAAGGCAGCTACATCATTGACTTTCGCCTGCAACACAGCCATTACTTCAAGGCGCTGCACATTTCCTACCCCAGCCCTGCGGACTTGAAGCGATCCTCCGCGCTTCACCTACCCGCCGGCGGGGATATCTATATTCACGGAGAGCCCAATAGACCCACCAAGCCTGACTCCTATTACAAAACCCGTGATTGGACCAATGGGTGCATTGCTCTCTCCGATTGGGATTTGCAAGATCTGTGGGAATTGACCGCCGGCCAGACACCGGTTGAGATCGTGCCGTAAGAGCACGGACGTTTGCTGTCAAATATCCGGGCCGACGAACCTAGCGCCTGGCGCGACATGGCAGCCTACAGACGCAAAGTATAGATCGCGTAGGACAACCCATTCCGATCCGGAATGGCCCAGCATGAGAGCGTTTGATTCGCTCAAAAGAGTGCCGGAGCTGTTCCGGAGATTCCTTTCGCAATATCTCGCCAATGCGTTCGAAGGTGTCGATCGCGCCATTGATACTTGCAGACAGTCCGTCTATACGGAGGAGGGATTTGCCGGGCGGTGGGACAAGATGCTTCCCGCGGATCTGCTAATTCTGCAGCGGATCGATGAACGGCGAATCATCGAAAAGTCCGCTCTAAACTGAATCCCGACAACGATCTCTTGCCGCTTTAGTATTCATGGAGACATTCCCAGCGTGAACGCCGGAGCTCACTCCCCCAGCCGGCGGCGCACGAACGAATAAACCGCCTCGCTGTCCGCAGCGCCCGAGGCCGCGAGGGCCTCGATCTCGTCGACCGAGCGCCGGGCAAATTCCGTATCCGCGAGCGCGGGAGCGTTGATGTAGACGTTCAAGGCGGCGCTGCGCAGCGCCGCGTGGGCGGCGACCACGCCCGCGCCGGCGTCGCTGATGACGCCGCGGTAACCCCGCGCGGTCGCACGTGCTGCGAGTGCGATCACCGCGGTGCAGGCGCGTGCGCAGTCGAGCGGCACTTCCGTCGCCTGGCGCAGACCTGCCTGAATGGCCGCGGAGCGCTGCGCCTTGTCGTCGTCGCTGGTCTTCGGCAGCTTGTACGCGGCCATGAGACTGTCGAAAGCAGCGATATCTTCATCGACCATCGCCGTCAGCCGGGCGCGGAGCCTTTCCGACTCGGCAAGCACCGCCTGCATTTCGGCCGCGGCCTGTTCCTGCCCCTTTTTCCCGATGGTCACGTTGCAGACCATGGAAACGAGAGCAGCACCCATGGCACCCATGATCGCGGCCGCGCTGCCGCCGCCCGGCGTCGGCGCCGAAGACGCGAGTTGCTCCAGAAAATCATCGACGGTACCCTGGGCGGATGCCACGTCAGCCCACCATGGTCTTGGCGATGGCGTAGATCTCTTCCGCGTCCAGCACCAGATCATTGCTTTCGAACAGGCGGGAGATGCATTCGCGGTGCAGTCTCAATTTGAGCGCTCCGAAGCCCAATGGCCCGAAGAGAGTCTTCCCGTGGCTGAGGAGACCGCGATCGCTCATGCCGACCCCTTCGATACCCGCCGGCGGCGACGCGTTGGCATCGGCCACCAACTCGAGGGAAGGGCTGTTCTGCCAGGAGGCCGCATCGAGCAGCACGACGCCGGCGGCGCCGGTGGCGAGCACGATGTGCGCGTCTTCGATCGCGGCGGCGCGTGCAGGTGTCGACGGTGCCTCGACCGCCCGAACCTTGGCGCCGAAACGCGCCTGAATCGCATCGCAAGCCGCTTGCGCGACCTCACGCTTGCGGCCGGTGATGCTGACGTCCGCTCCTTCGCGTGTCAGCAGCAGCGCCGCACGCTGGCCCACTGGGCCGGTGCCGCCGAGTACGACGGCGCGTTTACCGGCGAGCGATCGATCGTGCGCCAGCCACGCGACCGCCGCCGCCGAAGTAGTGTTGGAACCGTTCGAATCGAACATGATGGATACGCGGAACTTGGCGAAGAATTTAGCCCGAACCGCGGCCAGGACGGATTCGCCCCTCGGCAGATTGCCGCCGCCGATGAAAATCGCGGTGTTCTGCTTGTCCTTGGCAGCGCGCGTAAAAATCGCGCCTTCGACCAATCCGCCGACATTGTGATCGTCGATCCCGCCGTACGCGGTGACGTGATCGGCGCCGCCGTCATAGGCGACGACGTTGTCGAACACCGCCGGCTTCTCATCCGTGTCGAATTGGTATAGCAGCTTCTTCATAGCGCGTGGGCTTCAAGGCGGGCGGGCGGCGAACCCCGGGGTCAGGTGACGAGATTCTGGGGCTTCCCGGCGGCCCATCGGTCGATGTTGTCGATCAGCTGGTCCGCGAGGAACTGCATGGCGCCATCCGACGCCCACGCCACATGCGGCGTCAAAATAAAATTCGAACGGCGCACGTCGAGCAGCGGATGACCGTCGCGAGGCGGCTCGACCGTCAATACGTCGAATCCCGCACCCGCGATGAGCCCCTGGTCCAATGCCTGTATGAGTGCCGCCTCGTCCACCAAACCCCCGCGCGCCGTGTTGATGAGGAGCGCATTACGCTTCATCTTGCGGAACGCTGTCAAGTCGATGAGATTCCGGGTCGCCGGCATCAGCGGGCAGTGGAGCGAGATCACGTCGGATTCGGCAAGGACCTCCTCGTGCGGTGTAAACACCACACCGTCCATTTTAGGCGGTGCATGATCGGCGAACAGAACGCGCATGCCGAATGCGCGCCCGATTGCCGCCGTAGCCTGGCCGATCGCGCCTTCGCCGATGATGCCGAGAGTGGCGCCGTGCAGATCGCCTATCGGGTGCGTGAAGAAGCAAAACTGCTCCGACCGATTCCAGACGCCGTTTTCCACATCCTGCCGGTACGCCAGAAGGTTGCGCCGCAGGGCAAGAATCATCGCAAAGGCGTGTTCGGGCACCGTATGCACCGCGTAGTTACGGATGTTCGCCACCGCGATCCCGTGCGCCTTGCAGTAGGGGACATCCACCACGTCATAGCCGGTGGCCGCCACCGCGATCATCTTCAACTTCGGCAATTTCGCCAAGGTGTCCGCGCGCATGGGAACCTTGTTGATGATGGCGACGGTGGCGCCCTCCAGGCGCGAAACGATCTCGTCGACCGCGGTCTTTTCATACTCGACGTATTCCGTATCGCCCGCGGGCTTGCGCACGTTCGCCTTGAGGGACGCGCGATCCAGGAACACGACCCGCTGGGTCATGCCGCGATGCCCGCTTTCGCTCCGGTGGCGTTCTTGGCGGACTTGGATTCCGCGTGGCGCCAGAAATTCTGTGCGGCGGCGACGCCGCTGCCGGGTTCGATCTTGATACCCACGTCGAGCATGGCCATCTCCGCGCCGGCGATGGCGCCGAGCAGCATGAGCTCATTGAGATCACCCAAGTGGCCGATGCGGAACAATTTGCCGGCCACCTTGGACAATCCGGCGCCGAGCGCGAGATTGTAGCGTTTGAAGGCACGCGCGATGACCTCGGCGCCGTTCACGCCCTCGGGCACCATGATCGCGGAGACGGTGTCCGAATGCCACTTCGGAGCCGTTGCGCAGAGCTTGAGCTTCCAGCCTTCGAACACTGCGGCGCGCATGCCGCCGGCAAGGTAGGTGTGACGTTGAAGCACGTTCTCCAAGCCTTCTTCCGCCAGCATGGCAAGAGATTCACGCAGACCATACATCATGGGCACGGACGGGGTATACGGAAAGTAGCCGGAGGCATTCGCCTGGACCATGTCGGCGTAATCGAAGTAGCACCGCTTCGCAGTCGCTGTCTTGGCCACCTCAAGCGCTTTTTGACTGACGCAGGTGACACCCAATCCGGCGGGCAGCATCAAGCCTTTCTGAGAGCCGCTGACACAGACATCGACGTTCCAATCGTCCATGCGAAAGTCGATGCTCGCGAGCGCGCTCACCGAATCGACGAACAGCAAAGCAGGATGCTTGACGCTGTCCATGGCCTGGCGAACCGCCCGAACGTCGCTGGTCACTCCGGTGGCGGTCTCGTTCTGACACACCAGCACCGCCTTGATCTTGTGCTGCTTGTCGGCTGCGAGTGAAGCCAGGTAGCGCTCCACCGGCGCGCCCTCGCCCCACGGGGTTTCGAGCACTTCCACCTCGAATCCCAACCGAGTGCACATATCGACCCACAGATGGCTGAACTGCCCGAACCGCGAGGTGAGGATCTTGTCCCCGGCATTCAGGCAATTGGTCAGCGCCGCCTCCCAGCAGCCGGTGCCCGACGACGGGAAAAGGATCGGGGTGCCGGTGGTGGTTTTGAAGATGGGCTTGAGCCCGGTGAGGCACGCTCGGGTCAGCTCCGGAAAGATGGGGGAGCGGTGGTCCTCCATGTGCACCATCATGGCGCGGAGGACGCGGTCTGGAATGTTGGTGGGTCCTGGGACGAATAGAAAATTTCGACCAGCCATTGATGTTCTCCTTTAGCGTTGCGGCTGCCTTAGGCATTATTAACGAGGGTCGGCACACTCATCGGGGTACCTGCGTTGGGTGCTCCAACACCCATAACATGATATATGAGATATCATGGGGTGCCTAGACCAATGGAAGGACTATGCGAATCGCCATACTGGGTCAGCAAAAGTTCGGGAAATCCGTTCTAGAGGCCTTCATCGGGCGGGGCGACGCGGTTGCCGGGGTGTTCTGCGCGCCGGACAAAGCGGGTGCGGCGCCCGACCCGTTGCGGCTGGCCGCCGAGTCCCTGGGGATTCCGGTCCATCAGCTGCCCTCGCTAAGAACTGAGGGGGCGAGGAACATCCTGCGGACGATGGCGGTCGATCTGGCAGTCATGGCCTACGTGCTGCAGTTTGCGCCGGAGGACCTCACGTCGATTCCCGTTCACGGCACCATTCAATACCATCCATCGTTGCTGCCGCGCTATCGCGGACCCAGCGCCATCAACTGGCCCATCATTCTGGGCGATACTCGCACCGGCCTCACGATATTCCGGCCGACGGACGGTTTGGATGAAGGGCCGGTCATCCTGCAGAAGGAGACGCCCATCGGTCCCGACGACACCCTCGGGTCCGTCTATTTCGACCGGCTGTTTCCGATGGGAGTCGCCGCGCTGGTGCAGGCGGCGGATCTCGTTGCGGCGGGCCAGGCGCAGGCGACGCCGCAGGACCACTCGAGCGCCAGCTACGAAGGCTGGTGCCGTTCCGCCGAAGCGAAGATCAACTGGAATACTCACGTCGACTTGGTCTACGACCTCATCCGGGGTTGCGACCCTGCCCCCGGCGCGTGGACGCTCTGGAACGGCGAGAAGCTTCAACTCTTCGACACGCGCAAGCATGCCGTGCGGACTTTTTCGCAAGTTTCCGGCAACGTCGGCACGGTCACGACCGTCGGTGATCGAAGCTTCAGAGTGGCTGCACACGGCGGCGAAATCGAAGTGTCCAAGGTCAAACATGGGGAGCGCGGAAAGCTGCCGGCGCCGCAGTTCTGTGCCGAGGCGGGCATTCGCACCGGAACGCTGTTGGGTGAGTAACGCCTACGCGGGGTAGGAGGGCGCCGCGTTCCTAGCGCCAACGGCTCCGGGCGCCGGCGGTTCCTACGCGCAAATGGCATGGCCGCCTCTAGCGATCCGCGCCGGAACGCGCTAGGTTCTTTCTTCCGGCGTCGGATCACGGGTGGAACTGATCGAGTTGGCATGGGGGCCAGTGTCATGATTCCCGATTCGTCCGTCTTGCGCGGCTGCTACAACCGTAGAAGCTTGTTCTTCGAACATAACATTCACGAAAACCCGATTTTCGACGTCGATCATCTTGCCGAACTCGTGTGCAAGGAACCTGAATTGACGCGGTCAGCCTACTGTTCTTGCGCGCCGGCGTCGGTCACGGATAGCTGGGCTTCGGGGTTGCCGGCATACCGCGTCGTCCGAGACGCCCTACACCAGGTTGCAACCGAAAACTCGCTCATCATGCTTCGTCACATCGAGCGCAGCGTGAGCGTCGGACCTTTGCTGCGCGAGTTCATGGAACAGGTGGTCGCCGCCGTGGGACCGGCGCTGCGAACCGACATAAAGACCTCGCGCGCAACGTTGCTGATCGCCTCCCCGCGGCGCATCACCTCGTACCACATCGACTCGAACACCAACTTTCTCTTCCAGATTCGCGGCGACAAACGCATGAGCGTATTCGATCCCAACGATCGGACGCTCGTCACCCCTGTAGAACTGGAGGGTTATTACAGTGGCGACATCAGCGCCGCCAAATACAAGCCGGAGCGGCAGGCTGATGCGCAAGTGTTCGACTTGCGTGCCGGTTCGGCCGTGCACATTCCAAGTCACGCACCGCATTGGGCTCAAAATCTCGACAGCGTATCGGTGGCGCTCAGCCTCAATTTTGACCTGTACTCCCTCGAACGCATCGGTCGGATCCACCGCCTCAACGCCAGGCTGCGCAGCCTGGGATTTCTTCCCCAACCCCCGGGAGGTTCAGCGTGGAAGGACGAGATCAAGCTGGGGATGAGTGCTCTGAATCGCGGCGTGAACTGGTGGACTCGACACACTCAAACGTCCGGGGAGGGAATGCCGCTACCACGCGATTGATTCGGTCGCCAATCTACGTCCGTGCCTGTGGCGCGGGCTTGCCGCCGAACAGCCTGCGCCCCAACTGATACAGAGGCCAGCCGGTGGCCAGGATGACAATGCCCGCCAGCGCGAGCCGGGGCTCCAAGCTAAACACGCGCGCCGCCACGCCGAGCAGACAGACCATGTAGAAGGCCGGCAACAGGGGATATCCGCGCATCGAATAACCGCCGTCGCCTGCCCGGCGATGCCGCAGGATGAATATCGTCGAGGCGACGACCGCGAGGGTAATGGTGTCGGTGAAGATCACATAGTTCAGCAGCTTCTCGAACGATCCGAGCAGGAATGCCGGCAGCAGCATCGTGGCGCCGAAAAACAGCAGTCCGACTTCCTGAACCTGAGTGTCCGGATTCACCCGCAGGAACGCTCGCGGAAGCACGCCGTCCTGCGCCATGGCGTAGAAACTGCGCGGCATCTGAATGATCGTCGCATTCACGAATCCGGCTGCGGACAGGAATACGGCAATCGAAATCAGCACTTCGCCGGAGGGCCCGAACGTCGCACGCGACAGGGCCGCCGCCACCAGCTTCGAGCCGGCGATGCCGCCGATTCCCAAGACCCGCTGATAAGCGAAATTAATCAACAAGTAGAGACCGACCACGGTGAACATGCCGGCGGTAATGGCGAGCGGAAAGCGCCGCCGTGCGTCCTTCAAGTCGGCGCCGAGATTCATGGTCAAGTGATACCCGCCGTAGGCGTAGAAGCACGGAATCAGCGCCGACGCCAGGCGCAGTGCGGAGGGCGCGTCGGAGGTCGCCTCTACTACGGGAGCTGCGCGCGGAGCGATCAGCAGCGCGAGCACCGCCAGGCCCACGATCATGCCGATCTTGAGAATCGACAGCAGATTCTGGACGCGCGCACCCGGCTTTACGCCGCGGTAGTTCAAGACCAGCAGAATCAGCATCGTCGCGCATGCGAGGACGAGCGACGCGTGCGGCGTGCGCCATGGCGGCGGCAGCAGCACCGGCATGAGGTAGTCGGCGCCGATGAAGGCCACACCGGCCGCGCCCGCGCCCTGCATCAGGGTCTGCGACCAGTTGAGCATGAACGCCAGCGTCGGGTGGTAGCAGTCGGCGACCACGCGGTAATAACCGCCGGCGCGCGGATAGCGCGATCCGATTTCGGCGAAGGTCAGGGCGCCGATGAGGCTGATGAAGCCGCCGGCGATCCACGCCGCGAAGAACAGCGAAGTGCTGCCGGCCGCGTCGGCGACGATGGCCGGCGTTCGAAAGATGCCGATGCCGACCACCAGGCTGAACACCACCATCGTGGTATCGAAGGTCGACAGCCGCGCCCGGATGGTTTTAAGGTCCTGCCCGGTCTCACCGGCCATGCAGCGCCTCCCCGAGCAGGACCGCGAGCTGTTTGAACTGCTCCAGATCATTGTAAAGCTGCGCCGAGATGCGCAGCAGCGGCAAGGGGTGCGGATGGAACCACGTCTCGACGCCGCGTTCGCGGAACCAGTCGTGCAAGCCCCGGCAGTCGAGGCGGTAAGCCGCAGTACCCGCCGCCGCCGCCGGCAAGGGTATGGATGCCATCGACCCGATCATCGCGTCGGGGCAGGGAACATCGACTCCGGAGGACTCGAGCATCAAAGCGCGGGCCTTGAGCGTCAGGGCGCGATTGACCGCCATCACCTGCGGCCAGCCGGCGGGCAACAGGCCGCCGATGAAGCGCAATGCCTCCGGGATGCACAGCCAAGGTGTTGGATCGAACGTTCCGGGCCAATCGAATTCCGCTTGAAATCCGGTGGTGTAGCCGTGGCTGATGACATTCGGATGCAGCTGTGCTTGAAGATCGCGGCGCACGTGAAGGAAGGCCGCACCCTTCGGCGCGCAAAGCCACTTATGGGCGTTGCCCGTATAATAAGCGGCACCAAGTTCCGACAGCCTAAGCGGCACCATCCCGGGGGCGTGCGCACCATCCACCAGCGTATCGACGCCGCGAGCCCGCAGCTCGTTCACCAAGCGAGCAATGGGCAGGACCAGGGCAGTGGGGCTGGTAACGTGGTCCAGGAGCGCCAACCGCGTGCGAGGTGAAACGCATTTCAGCACAGAGGCGACGATCTCCTCCTCGTCTCGGCACGGGAACGGCAAGTGCGCCACCACCACCCGCGCTCCGGTGCGACCCGCAACGAAGTCGACGGTCTTGCTGCACGCCGCGTAAGTATGATTCGTGAGAAGCAGTTCATCGTCGGGCCCGAGGATCGCTGAGCGCAGCACCGCGTTTACTCCGGCCGTCGCGTTCGGCACGAACACCAAATCCGCGGGCGCAGCGCCCAGAAAAGCGGCCAGCGCTTCCCGTGCGGCGTCGAGGCGAGAGGGCAGGACCGCCACCAAGAAATCGACCGGCTCGCGTTCCATCTCCATGCGCAGCGACGCCTGGACTTCCAGCACCGCGGACGGACAGGCGCCGAAGGATCCGTGGTTCAGGTAGGTGACCGATGGATCGAGGCACCAGAGAGAGGCGAGGTTCATGCAGGGCTCCCCCATTCGTTATAGTGTCGACGCGGCGGCGCACCGGTCCATGTTGAATGTGGCATTTACGAGGGAGTCTACTCGATGCGGTCATTGCTGGCGTTTCTGTCGCTCGGGTTGGCGGCATGTCCGTTTCCGGTTGGCGCTGCGGGCGACCATGCGGATCTCGCTCGACTCGCGAATGACTGGCGGCATTTCGAGCAGCCGACCATGAACCATTGTGTTCCCGAGTACGGCGCCCAGGCGATGGCGGCCAAATCCGCCGGCTTGCCGGCTTATCGAGCGCGGTTGGCGGCCATCGACGGCCAAGGCTGGTCGGCGGCGCAGAAGGTCGACCAGCGATTGATCGAGGCGGAGATGAACGGTCTGGATTTCGATTTGCGGGTCCGGCGCCCGTGGGCGCGCGACCCGTCGTTCTATGCCACCGTGTTCGGCGAGCGCAGCGACGTTCCGCAGCACGAGGGCGTGACGGCCGCGCCGTCGATCGACCTGTTCGCCTATGATTTTCCGTTGTCCCGCGCCGACCAGCGCAGCCTGACCTGCCTGCTCGACGCAATACCGGCGTTGCTCGAGCAGGCGAAGATCAACCTGCACGACAGCAACGCCCGCGATTTATGGGTCTACAGCGTGCGCACGCTGCGCAGCCAAAGCGAGGTGCTGGCCAATCTGCAGGCCGGCACGCTCGATATGCGCACGTTGGAGGGCAGCAAGCATGCCAGCCTGGCCGGCGCCGGCAAGGTGCTGCCGGCGGCGGTGCAACGCGCCCGCGCGGCGACCGACGCCTTTGCGCTATGGCTCGCGGCTGAGGCCCCCACGAAGACCGGCCCGTCGGGAGTCGGCAAGGAAAACTACAATTGGTATCTGCAGAAAGTGCATCTGGTGCCCTATGACTGGGAGCAACAGGTGACCTTATTGCGGCGAGAACTGGAGCGCGCGCGGACCGGCTTGAGCCTCGAGGAATTCCACAACCGTGCTCTGCCGCCGATCGATCCGGCAAACACTCCCCAGGCGTTCCGCGCGTTGGTCGAGGCGCGCATGCAAAGATTGACCGATTTCCTGATCGATTCCGGGATCGTGCCGGACAAGAAGTATTATCGCGACGCCTTGGCCCATCAAGTTCTCGATTTTGTGCCGCCGGAAAAGCGCAATTTTTTTCTGCAGGCGTCGGCACGCGAACCGCTCGGGCTTTTTTCCCACGACTATCATTGGATCGAGCTGGCGCGGATGAAGGAGGAGCCGAACGGCAGCTCGATCCGCCGGCTGCCCGCATTGTCCAATATGTTCGACAGCCGCTCCGAGGGCCTGGCGACGGCAATGGAGGAAACGCTGATGCAGGCCGGTCTATATGACGATAATCCGCGTGGACGTGAAATCGTTTGGATCATGTTGGCCAATCGCGCGGCAAGGGGTCTGGCATCGCTGTACGTGCAGGCCAACGAAATGACACTCCAGCAGGCGGGAAGCTTCCATGCACAGTGGACGCCGCGAGGATGGTCCGACCCATCCAGCGACCTGGTCGCCTTCGAGCAGTTGCTGTACTTGCGTCAGCCGGGCTATGGCACGAGCTACATCACCGGCAAGCTGCAATTCGAACGGCTCATCAGCGACTATGCGCGCCAACAGGAGGCTGCGGGAAAACCATTCGACCTTGCGGAGTTCTTCACCCGTATGAATCAGTCGGGAACGATTCCCTTTTCGCTCATCGAAACGGAATTGGTCGCGTCGCCCTTGCGGATCGATTCGGTAGAACGCAAGTAATCGGAGCATTGCTTTACTGTACGATACCGGGCATTGCACGATTCACCACGGGGAGTACACAAGAATGACGGGTCGATTCCAGAAGTCCGCGGCAATCCTCGCCTGCATCTTGCTGGCGCCATGCGTCGGCCGCGCAGCCGTGTCCGACATCAACCCGGCGTTGCTCGACGGGATGAAGTGGCGGCAGATCGGGCCGTTCCGCGGCGGGCGCGTGATCGCGGTCAGCGGCGTGCCGGGAGACCCGGCGACCTGGTATTTCGGCGGCGTCGCGGGCGGCGTATGGAAAAGCACCGATGTCGGATCTTCATGGAAGCCGATGTTCGACGAGCAGAAGATCTCCTCGATCGGAGCGATAGCGGTCGCCGAGTCGGATCACAATGTCCTGTATGTGGGCTCGGGGGAAGCTTGTCCTCGGGGCAACATCAGCTACGGCGACGGTGTTTACAAGTCGGTTGACGCGGGTCGCACCTGGAAGAATGTGGGGCTGCGCGATACCCGGCAAATCGGCGCTCTGATCGTCCATCCGAAAAACCCTGACATCGTGCTGGTCGCGGCGCTGGGCCACGCATTCGGTCCCAATGAAGAGCGCGGCGTGTTCCGCAGCGCCGACGGTGGGCGGACTTGGACGAAGGTGTTGTACAAGGATCAGGACACCGGCGCCATCGACGTGGCATTCGATCCGGCCAACCCGAACATCGTGTTCGCAAGCCTCTGGCAGATGCGCCGTCAGCCATGGAACTTCTCGAGCGGTGGTCCGGGCTCCGGCCTTTACAAATCGACGGACGGCGGACTCACGTGGAAGCATCTCGAGGGACATGGCTTGCCCGCGGGTATTCTTGGGCGCATAGGCGTGTCGGTGTCCGGCTCCGGGCGGGTGTACTCGATGATCGAAGCGGCCGAGGGCGGACTATTCCGTTCGGACGATGCCGGCACGACCTGGACCCGTGTCAATGACGATCATCGCTTCCGGCAGCGAGCCTGGTATTACAGCCACGTATTTGCCGACCCGGTATCTCCCGACGTGGTGTATGTGCTCAACACCGGTGCGTTCCGTTCCGCCGACGGCGGCAAATCATTCGAGTTGATGCCGGCTCCGCACGGGGATCACCATGCATTGTGGATAGATCCGACGGAGCCGCGGCGCTTGATAAACGGCAGCGACGGCGGCGCGAGCATTTCCGTGGACGGCGGCAAGGCATGGACTCCGCCATACAATCAGCCCACGGCGCAGTTCTATCACGTGGCTGTCGATAATCACTGGCCGTATCGCGTGTACGGCGCGCAGCAGGACAATTCCACGATTGCCATTTCGAGCCGCGACGATGACGGAGTCATCGGCCGTCAGGATTGGTACCAGGTCGGGGGCGGCGAGAGCGGATTCATCGCGCCGGATCCCAAGGATCCGGAAATCGTCTATGCGAATTCCGACAGCGGCCAGATGACGCGGTACGATCATCGCACGAACAATACGCGCGACGTGTCCGTGTATCCGCTGGACGTGTCGGGCAATGGCGCGGCGAACCTGCAATTCCGCCTGCAATGGACTGAACCGCTGTTCGTCTCACTGCATGATTCGAACGTGCTCTATACGGCGGCGCAGTTCGTGATGCGCAGCCCCGATCAGGGGCGCACCTGGAAGACCATCAGCCCGGATCTTACGCGCAACGATAAGAGCAAACAGCAGCCTTCCGGCGGCCCGATCACGCTCGACATCACCAGCGTCGAGTACTACGACACCGTGTTCGCGCTCGGCGAGTCGCCGCGTCAACAGGGCTTGCTGTGGGCGGGCACCGATGATGGCCTCATTCACTTGACGCGGAACGATGGTCAGACCTGGGCGAACGTCACGCCAAAGGACATGCCGGCGTGGAGCATGGTGAGCCTGATCGATCCTTCTCCGCACGATGCAGGAACCGCCTACGCCGCCATCGATCGCCACAAGCTCGACGATTTGAAGCCATTGATCTACCGGACCCACGATTTCGGCAAGACATGGACGCGCATCGTCGCCGGCATACCGGACGGCGCCTATGTGCACGCCGTGCGTGAAGACCCGATCCGCAAGGGATTGCTGTATGCGGGGACCGAACTCGGTGTTTTCTATTCGGCGGACGATGGCACTCATTGGCAGGCGCTGCAGCTCAATCTGCCGACCACACCGGTGCACGACCTCGTCGTCAAGGACAACGATCTCGTAGCCGCTACGCACGGCCGGTCGTTCTGGATTCTTGACGATCTGTCGCCGCTGCGGCAGGTTGCCGACGGGGTCGCACCCGCCGATTTTCACCTGTTCAAACCGGCGACCGCGGTGAAACTCCACTATCCCTCGCAGGTCGAACGCCGACTTCCGGTCGGCGACAATCCTCCGGCCGGAGCGGTCATCGATTATTACTTGAAGAACAAGCCGTCCGACACCGAGACCATCACCCTCGAGGTCCTGACCACGGACGGTAAGTTGATTCGCAGTGTCCCAAATCACAAAGCGACGGACGGCGGCGAGCAACCGGAGGAGTGGACCGACCGAGAGAAGCCGACGGACGTGATCCCAGACGCCGCCGGCGCGAACCGGTTTGCGTGGGACTTGCGCGGGGAGGACCCGGAGAAAATTCCAGGCGCCTTCTACAGCGATGAGGGACCGCGGGGAACGACGGTCGCTCCGGGGCATTACCAGGTTCGCCTGACTGTCGGCGGCAGGAGTCAAACCGCGCCGCTCGAAGTCGTGCAGGATCCGAGACTGAAGGGGCAGATCACGGATCGCGAGGTCAACGAGCTCGAGGACCTGTCGATGCGGACCTGGACGGACATCGATGCCTTGCACAAGGCTGTCAACCAGATTCGCGGGGCACGGGCGCGTTTGGACACCATCAAAAAATGGAGCAAAGACAACGGCGCGGCGAAACCGGTCATCGATGCTGCGATCGAACTCGACGCCAAGCTGGCGCCGGTCGAGGCGCGGCTATTGCAGGTGAAGATGGCGGCTTCGGAGGACAATCTCCGCTATCCGAACATGCTGAACGAACAATACGACACATTCTCAGCCACTCTGGACGGGGAGGACTTCGGTCCGACCGAGTCGCAGCGGCGGGTCTATGAATACCTGCACGGCGAACTCACCGCTGAATTGGCCAAGTGGCGCACCATATCCGACCGGGATTTACCTGCTTTCGACTCGCTCATGCACGGTCACGGCGTGCCCTCCCTGGGGGAAAAGCACCAACCTTGAACTCGAAGGAGCGTTTTCCTACCTGATGTCAGGCTGGCTGCCGACAACGTCGAATGACCTATGGGTGGATGCTCGACGATGGGAAGGTGTTCGGCCTGAGGAGGGAAATTCATGAAACAGGAACTTCTGCTGAAATCCGAAACTCCACATCTGGACGTCGCGCTGGAGAGAACGGTGCGGGCGGTGCTGTACGTTGCCGCGGCCATTTTCTGGCTGCACGAATTATTTGCGCCGAACGAGGACCGTTCTCGTAACAAATAATACATCCAGCGCGGAATCCGAAGCTTGACCGGCGGCCGTCGAGCCGCTACGTCCGAGGAGCAAAATGAAGGTTGACCTCGCTTGTGGAGCAGTCGTGATTCTTTGTCTGGCCGCGGCGGGCGTCGCTCGGGCGGAGGATGATTGGGCGGCCACTCGCGAGAGCTTCATTTGCAAATCCAATACCGAAGTAAGGGAGATCAAGACGTACAATTCCATCTCTCCGGAAAGTGGCCTCGCGGTTGCTCGCAGTTGCCGCGTGGATTACATCAAGAACGGCACCACCCAGACTATCTGGTCGTCCCGCACCAACCGATCTTTCTGCGACGGGAAAGCGTCCCAACTTGCCGCAAGGCTCAAGGCCAGTAATTTCTCTTGCAACCCACTGCATTTGCAGCGTTCGGACGAACAGTGAAACGGGGTCGCCGGGGCCGCCGGCTGAATTGATGGCTACCACAGGCGTGCCCGCAGACGTTCCCGTCCGGTACTTCCAAGCTGCGGACGGCATCAAGCTTGCCTATCGCGAGATGGGGGAGGGGAAGCCGCTGGTGCTCATCCACGGGTACTTCTCCACCGCATTCGTGAACTGGATGCGCTACGGGCACGCCGCGGTAATCGCAGCACGTGGACGTCGCGTCATCATGCCGGACCTACGCGGCCACGGCGACAGCGCGAAACCGCATGACCCCGGCGCGTATCCCCCGGATGTGCTGGCCGACGATGGATTCGCGTTGATCGATCATCTTGGCCTCACGGATTATGATCTCGGCGGCTATTCGCTGGGGGGTCGAACGACGATGCGAATGCTGGTCCGCGGTGCGATGCCCGGACGCGCGATCGTCGCAGGGATGGGACTGGAGGGAATTGTCCACACGGGCGGGCGATCCGCCTTTTTCCGGCGGGTGCTCACTCACCTCGGCACGTTCGAGCGGGGGTCGATTGAATGGATGACGGAGGCCTTTCTAAAGACCGTGGGCGCAGATCCGGCGGCGTTGCTCCATATCCTTGCCACGTTCGTTGATACGCCGATCGAGGAGGTCGCGAGAATTCGCACTCCGACACTGGTGTTGGTGGGCGCCGACGACAACGACAACGGTTCTGCGGAAGGCTTGGCCGCCGCGCTCCCGAGCGGCGAATACGTTTCGATACCCGGCAACCATATGAACGCGGTGACGAAACCGGAGCTGGGTACGGCCGTCGCAAACTTTCTCGACGGACGAGGCACGAGCTGACATCGACTACTTCTTCGGATCCGGCGTCCCGTCCCGATGCACATAGCCGATACCGATTTATCTTCGCCGACCCGCGAACAGGATCACCACACCGACTAGAACCACACCCGCCGACAGCCATTCCCACGCCGAGACTGTTTCCCGACCCAAGGTTACTCCGAGCAGCAGCGCAACGACCGGATTTACGAGCGTGTAGCTGGCGGCCAGGCTCGAGGATGTGCGCGCCAAAAGCACCATGTAGGCGTTGAATGCGATCAGCGTACCGAACACCACGAGATACAGCCAACTTGCCCACGCACTTGGCTCAGTCGTCCAGTGCCAGGACTCCCCTCGCAGCGCCGAGATGGCCAGCAAGGCCGCACCGCCGCAGAGCAACTCGCTGGCAAAGCCGGTCGCGCCCGGCGCGAGCGTGAACCTCCGCTGACTCAATACGCTGCCCAGCGCCCACCCGCAGGTACCCAAAACAATTGCGAAGAGCCCTGCCGGGGAGCCGTGAATGCCCGCCCCCTGGGTCAGCATGACCACACCCGCCAAACCGACGCACACGGCCACCAGCTCGCTGCGCCGCGGGTACACCCCAAAAGCCAGATTGATGACGACCAGGAGGATTGGCATGACGGCAATGACCGCCACGACCAATCCCGACGCGATGGTTTGTTCCGCGTACGCGGTACAGCCCATGCCGCCGCCCAGCATCAACGTGCCCACCAGCAATGCGTTGCGCCACTCTCGCGCCGTCGGCCACACTGCGCCGCGCGCCAGCTGCCACCCCATCAACAACGCCCCCGCGACGATGAAGCGAGTGGCCATGAGAAAGAAGGGCGCGAAACCCACCAGCGCGAAGCGGATCACCAGATAGGTTGAGCCCCACACCAACCACGTCGCCGCCAAACACGCCAACACCAACGGCGACAGCGACCGGGGCATGACGGCGACCGTCGGGTTGTTACTCACTTTTCCATTTTCCGACGTTCGACCTTGTTCGCGAGTTGACCTATGCCCTCGATCCGGGCGACGAGGCGTGCGACCGCACCTTCGTTGAGCGAAGGAAGGCGGCTCACTTCCTCCGCCACAAAGTTCATAAATGCGCTCGTCCGACGGGGTACCAGACGCTTCGCAGAGTAAACGATGTGTATGGGAGCCGGGGAGCCAAGATGTTCCAGCAATAGCAGCTGCAGCCGTCCGTCGAGTACCGCCTTCTCGAACAGCCACACCGGAGCGTAGGCAACGCCGAGACCATCCAGCGCACCGCGATAAATGCCGTCCGGAGTATCCGCCATGAATCGGCCGCTCACGACGACGTCAGACACTTTGAACGTCCAGGTACGTCCCGACGACAGCAGCGTATAGAGCAGGCAATCGTGACGCTCCAAGTCTTGGGGAACCTGCGGCGCGGGATGAAGGGCCAGGTACTCCGGACTTGCGACGCAAACACGTTCCGCGGTACCGATTCGCCGCGCCCTAAGGGCACTATCTTGAAGGTTCCCGATGCGGATCGCGAGGTCGACTCCCTCTTGGACCAGGTCGATGAATCGGTCGCTGACTT
>JAXDQI010000062.1:0-13451 GCA_034667965.1 Gammaproteobacteria bacterium | reverse complement strand
AGCCCGAGCGCAGAAAAAGGTCGAGACGCAGGGCCCGCACGCCGCGCAGGTGCATCGCATTCAATTCCTCGTCGGTGCAGTTCTCTCCCACCATGGCGACGCCGCGAGCACGCGCGCCCGCTGCGCTCAAGGCATCGAGCATGCAGCGATTGTCGGTGCCGTAGTAGCTTGGCTGGACGATCACGAAACGTTGCAGCGACAGTACGTCGGTCATCCGCTGCAGCTTCTCCAGGCTACCGTCGGGCAGTGTGTAATGCGGCGTATCGACGCTCGGATACTTCGATGCAGCCTCGAACACGTGAACATGAGAATCACAGGCTTCGGCCGGCATGGGAAATACCGGGCGCGTGAGCGTGTGGGCATCACGCATCGGTTTGGACGTTAGAATCGCTGACGACATGATGGGTTTCTCGAAAATTATGTTTTGAGTGACGCGAGCGCCCGGCTGACCCGATCTTGCGCCGCCGCAAGGAGCAGATCGGTGTCGATGCCGGTGAACATGAACGGGGCCGCGCCGAGTCGGATGAGTTCCGCCGCATAGCCAACGTCGCTGATACCGCCGATAGCCAGAGGCTTTTTCGCCAGGCGACACGCCGCAATCGCGGATTCGTGCGCCTTGCGTACGTCCGGATGGCGGAACTGGCCCGCTACGCCCATTTCCGCGGTCAGGTCGTTCGTGCCGATCCCGACCATATCGACGCCGGGCAGCGCGGCGATCGCCCCGGCATTCTCGATGCCTCGAGGACTCTCCAGGAGGATCTTCACGACTGTGGCTCGATTCAACGCCGCGTTGAATTCCGCTGCCGGCATCCTTTGAAAGTTCAAGTGAGGCAATGTGGCAACGGCGGATCGGTGACCGAACGGCGGAAAGCGACAGGCGGCAACGATAGCCTGCGCTTCTTCGACGGTTTCAACGCGCGGAGCGATGATTCCCAAAACGCCGCCGTCCAGCAGACGACCGATTACCCCATACTCGCGTTCCGGTATACGCGCAAACGGTGCGAGGCCGAGGTCAAGGGCGGCGGCACAAATCAGCGCCGCGGTGTCGACCGGCATGGTGCTATGCTCGAGATCGACCCAGATTGCGTGGTGTCCCGAGCTCCGGGCTATCCGGGCGATATCGGCGGTTCGTGAGCTACGAACTCCCAGTGCGGCGACCGGTGTGCCTTGAGTGAGGCGCTCCACCGCAGCCCTTGCAACGAGCCATGGGGCATTGTCATCCTGCATACTGTCTCCAACTCGGTGTGGGCGCCGCCATTAAAGTTCTCGCGGTATCGGGGCGGTTCCTGAGCTTGATCCTAAGCAGCCTCTGTTATATTCGCCAATACAAAATAGCGATCGCTTTCGATACTATATAGATATCATGGAGTTCCGCCGCCTACGTTATTTCGTCGCAGTCGCGGAGGAATTGAGCTTTACGCGCGCCGCCGAGCGTTTGCACATCGCGCAGCCGCCGCTCAGTATTCAGATCAAGGCGCTGGAACAGGAAGTCGGTGCCCGGCTGTTTGATCGAGATCAACGCCATGTGTTTCTGACGCAGGCGGGCAAGCACTTGCTCGACCGCGCTCGCGGCATTCTTGCCTCCGTCGAATCCGCAAAGGCGGAAGTGCGGTGCGCCGCGCTCGGCGAGGTCGGCTCGCTGCATCTTGGCTACGCGTCGTCCGCGATGTTCACCTCATCGCTGACGTGGGCAATCAAGCAATTTCAAATTGGCTTTCCGCATGTGTTGCTGACGCTTCATGAAATGACGTCGCTCGATCAACTCAACGGCCTGCACTATCGGACGCTCGACGCGGGCATACTTCGTAAATCGGATGTGGCCGCCCCGTCGGGAATACTGATCGAGGAATGGTATCGGGCTCCTCTCGTTGCGGCGATGGCGAACGATCATCCCCTCGCCAAGCAACGCGCGATCAAGATCAGCGACCTGCGGGACGAGCCGCTCATCATGTATCCGCGCGAGTCCGGCATCGGTCTCTACTGGCAGGTTCTCCGGCTCTGTGCGAGCGCCGGATTTCGGCCGCAGATAGCCAGAGAGGTCCAGGAGCTCACGACCATCATCGGTCTGGTCGATGCGGGAGTGGGCATAGCCATTGTCCCGGCGGATACGGGATCCATTCACCTGGACGGGGTTGTTTACGTGCCCCTGCGCGACCGGCAGGCGTTCTCGACGCTGTATCTTGCATTTCGCGAGCGCGATCGAGATGCGCATCTGCGCGGCCTGTTGTCCAAGTTGCGCGAGCGGCCGGACGTTTCACGCAGCTTGGGTCGGGCCGAGCAGCTTTAGAGCGATATACCTTTGTCTGGAGCAAAGCGAAATGCGATCATCTGCCGCATGTCAGAGTTTGTATATGTTGCTCGGCCGGTAGACCGGCTGCCCCCGCGCCATCTGTTCTCGCCTGTGGAATGGGCGCGCCTGGCGGGCTTTTATGGTTTCATTGGAAGCCTTCATCTCCTGGGTTGGGGCCTGTATCTGCATTATGTCGGCCGGTATCCGCAACTCGTGGGACTGGGTTTCGTTGCCTATATGTTTGGTTTACGGCACGCCTTCGATGCAGACCATATCGCCGCGGTCGACGACACCGTGCGTTTCATGCTGCAGAAGGGCAGACAACCCCTGGGCGTTGGATTTTTCTTCTCGTTGGGCCATTCCACCGTGGTGCTCGCTCTGGCGATCGGCATCGCATTCGCCGCGACGGCGGTCAAAGCCGGGATGCCGCAGCTGAAAGACATGGGCGCCATCATCGGCGCAAGCGTATCCGGCACCTTCCTTTGGATCATCGGAATTCTCAATTTGTTGGTGCTGCTCGACGTCTTGAAAATCTGGCAAACGGCAAAGTCGGGAACTCACAATCATGCGCACCTCGAGGCGCTTCTGCAAAAGCGCGGTCTGCTCAATCGGTTGTTCGGCGGACGCCTCCAGAAATTGATGAGCCATAGCTGGCAGATGTATCCCTTGGGCCTGCTGTTCGGCCTAGGCTTCGATACGGCGTCGGAAGTCGGCTTGCTCGCCATGACCGCGGGCGCCTCAGCCGGCAATTTGCCTGTTCCCGCCGTGCTCTGCCTGCCGATCTTGTTTGCCTCCGGGATGACGGTCATGGACACCACGGATGGGGTGCTCATGTGCAAAGCTTACAATTGGGCCTTTCTAAACCCCTTACGCAAGATCTTCTACAACATCACGACGACAGGTCTGTCGGTTGCCGTTGCGTTGTTGGTGGGAACGATCGAATTGCTGCAGGTACTGATCGGCATGCTCGGTCTACATGGCCATTTCTTTGATTTCGTCGCCGGACTGGACTTCGGAATGATGGGCTACCTGATTGTCGGCATGTTCCTCGTGGCGTGGGGACTGTCGGTCGGGCTTTGGAAATTCGGCCGCATCGAGCAGCGTTATTCCATGAATATCGGGCCGCACTCGCACTCGCACGTTCACGAAGGCGGAGTGCGGCATTCTCACGATCATCTCCATCCGCCCGCGACGTAGGGCAACGATACCCGTCCGCCTAGTCGTGAGTGTGATCCGAGTTCTGCGCGCCGTATCCGGCCATCAGAGCTTCGATCGAGTTGCGCAGCGGATCCTCGCGTAGATCCAATTGCCCCGCCAGGAAGCCCGCCAGGCGGGCCAGCACGATGGACTGGGACGCGAGCACGCGATACCCGCCGCGGTCGCCGACGCGGCGGCTGTCCTTGATGCAGGCGTTCAGGATATCTCCGAACAGGCCGTCCATATAGCCGTGCAGCGCTGCATCGGAGACGGCGTCGGTCTGGTCATCAGACTGGCCGTCCAAATGATTGCGCGACCCGCCGCGATGGTCGACCGCTTCGTGGATCGCGGCGTGCGCCGCATGCAGGAAAGCGGCATACAGCCGCTCCGCCTCGGTATTCTCCTCCTCGAGATCACCGCACATGATCGACTCCGATAATCGTTTTGGCGCAATTGACCATCAGTAGTCACAGCTCTCGAGCTGCTCAAACCAGTCGAACCCCATCGCCTTGACGATGCGGCTGTTCATCACCACGATCCGCGCCTCGCCGCTGCCCACGCTGAAATGCTGGTGGGCGCAATACGGCGGGATGTAGACGAAATCACCGACCGTCCACTCGAATTTCTTGGGCTCCGTTTCCCATTCGAACTCGATGGTGTCCTTGCAGTCGAACTTGACGTCCCAGTGCAGGTCGTAGCCGCTGCCCTCGACGACGTAAAACACTTCTTCCGACAGATGGCGGTGTTTACCGCTCCTCTTGCCTGCCGGAATGAAGTGCATGTAGATGTCGAGGCACATCTCCTTGGTCTTCATCTTTTCGTGGATGATGTGCTTGAGCAGCCCGTCCGGCGAACGCTCCAGCGGCATTTGCGCCGACTTGACGACATTGAGGTAGCCGTCGTACTCCTGGCGGAACTCCTCCGACTGCTTCACCGCCTCGCTGTAGAAATCCACATATCCGACCTCGGCGTGGGCGCGCTCGCGCTCCTTCCGGTCGATGATCCGCTCGATGCCCATAATTCCTCGCTTGTTTCAATGTTGGGGTTTAGGTTGTGCGTCACAGCTCCGGCGGCGGCACGTAGTTTTCGTGGCCCACGGAGGGTTCCTTTGGCGGATAGCTCACCACCTTCTGGAAAATCATGTGCATGAACAGGAACAGCGGCTTCGCCTTCATGATGAGCACGATGCACTCATCGTTCGGGTCGTCGCTGAAGTGCTGATGGACACAGCCGTTCTCGACGATCAGCGCATCGCCGGCGTCCCAGTCGTGGCGCTTGGTATCATGCACGTCATGTCCCTTGCCTTTCAGAACGTAGAATACGGCGCTGTTCATGTGCCCGTGCTTCTGACCGTAGCCGCCAGGGGCATAAACGTCGATGTGGCATTCGATCGACTGGGCAACCTTGACCGCCTGCGGGTTGATGACTTTCTTGCCGAAATTCTGCGGGCCGCCTTTCCACTTCCAGTCCTTGGTGTGGTACACGCGCGGCTGGTTGAATAGTTCATCCTTCAACTGGCCGTAGGTGCCCTCCAGCGCACGCACAAAGACGCGCTTTTTCGTCCAGCGCTCCCATTCGACAGGGGCTGCCTCCGCTTCCCCCTTATCACCGGAAGGGATGACTTGCTCTTCAATGGCCATGGCTGACTCCTTATGCTTTCTCAGTAACGATGATCCGGACCCCTATGGGCCGGCCTTGACGGCCTGCACCAACAGCTGGAGATTTTGCGGGGTCTGCTGCAGCGCTTCGGTGATGACCTCCTGTACGTGTTCGCCGGTCGCCGGCGCGATCGGCGCGTCCATCTTATGCGCGTCCGCCAACAGATGGGGATCGGCAAGCGCCTGCAAGAACACTTTGCGCAGCAACGCCAGCCGGTCGGCCGGAATGCCCGGAGGCCCGGCGGTCAAACGGGCGACATCGGATTCCGCGGCGATCATCTTCAGCAGCCGCCTGGCGTTGTCGTCCTTGGCAAACTGGTCGGCCTGCGGGATCTTGCTGTCGGCGGGTCCCCCGGCCTCCATCACGTACGAGCCGTTGCCATCGTCGACGAACTGGGTGTAGGACGACTGTGAGCCGATGGTACCCTGCGTCTCGCCGCGCAACATGCTCATCGTGCCTTCACTGCCGTTATAGCCTGGGATCAACTGCACATTGAGGTGGATGGCGGAAATCGCCAAACGCGTATCGATGTAGCCTGCCGATCCGACGCCGGCGGCAAACAGCTTGATCGGCGGCCTCGAGCCATCCATGAGTTCCTGGACTTTCTTGATGCCTGAGCTCTTGCTCAGCACCAGCACCCGGGTGTCGGAAGCGGCCTTGCCGATCCAGCTCATTTTCGCCAGGTCGAAGCGCACGCCCGATTCACGCAGCAGCTGCAGATAGATCAGGCCGGTGTTGAACGTGCCGATGGTAAGGCCATCGGGCTTGGCCGCATAAATCGTATTTGCGCCGATCACATGGCCCGCGCCCGGAATGTTCCTGATGATTATCTTCGAATCCGGCATGTACTTGTTCATGTAACGCGCAATCAGGCGGCCGTAGGTGTCGTAGCCCCCGCCCGGCGCGGTCGCCACGATATAGGTGACGGTCTTGCCCTTGTAGAAATCCGCCGCAGACTCGGCGGCCTGGGCGAGCGGAGCGCTGACGAGCACGAGGACGGCGAATGCCACGGCAATTCTGGACATGATGCTTCCTCTTGATGACGATGCGGCAAACGATCCGAGAAACGTCCGGCGCGGCTCCGAGATGCGGCGATTTGGTTTGTCAGCCACTGCCGAATCCTGCTGATGCCAGCCAATCCTTGATCAGCGGCGTCGCCAACCCCTCGAACAGCGACACGCCCAGGGCGATTTGGAACACGCCGTAGAGAAGTGCCAGAACGGCCAGCGACAGCAGCAGGCTCAGCCACCAGGACTCGCGCGAACGGAACCGCAGATAGACGAATAACATGATCGGCGCTGCGATGACAAAGCCGAAGGCGGTGACGGCGAGGACGAAGGACCAAACCCAGAGATAGATCGGGATGTCCTTCCTGAGCTCGATCTGTTCCTCGTAGGCGCCGCGGCTGGCGCGCAATTCGATGATGAGCTGCAGCAGGCTGAGTGCCGCGCCACAGCCCCCGATGATCAGGGGCATCGAAGCGGCCGCCGCCGGGTAGTTCAGCTTGGCAACCAGGACGGCGCTGGAGAAAATCACCAGGAACGTCAGCGAAAGGGCGACGGTGCTCGTGAAGCGGACACGTCCTGCGGGTACGGGCTTGGAATTCATCCCATCATTTCCGTCGGAGCATGGGCCCATCGGCGGGCGACGCATGCCCAGCTTCGCCCGCGGCCTTGCGGCGATAAGTCTTTCTCAGATTGACGGTGAGCGTGACCGCAATGATGGCCATCATCACCAGCGAAGTCGGCTGAACCAGGAAGCCGGCGCCGTGCAGCGCGAACGCCTTGTGGAACGACAGCTCCGCCGTCGGACCGAGCACCAAGCCGATGATGAAGCACGGTCGCGGCCAGTGATTGCGCCGCATCACGTAGCCTATGGCGCCCATCCCGGCGAATACCAGCAGGCTCTCCCAATGGTCCTTGGCCAGATAGGTGCCGAGCAGGGCGAACACCAGCACGACCGGCACCAGCACACTGGCACGGATATGCGCGAGAGCGCTCATATGCTTGCCGACGATCAACAGAAATGTTGTGCAGAGCAGATTGGAGATGGCAATCGCCCAGATCAGCGACCACACCAGCGGCAGATCGTGCACGATCATCATCGGCCCCGGCTTCACACCGAGCATGATCAGCGCACCCAACATGATGGCCATGCCGGAGCCCGCGGGGACGCCGAAGAACAGCGTGGGCAGCAAGCCGCCTCCTTCCTTGGCATTCATGCCGGTCGACGGCGCAATCACGCCCTCGACCGCTCCCTTGCCGAAGCGCTCAGGGTCCTTGGATCTCGACACTGCGTAGGCGTAGCACATCCACCCGGCGGCCTCGCCTCCAAGACCGGGAATCATGCCGATGAACGTCCCCATCACCGCGGTGGTGATGGTCAGACCCCAATGCCGGAAGTTCTCCTTCACTCCGTCCCAGACTTCGGCAAAGGTATATTGGGTGACTTCATCATGGATGCCGGGCACGCCGACATCGCCGTGCTTGCCCCTGCCCAGCTGCATCATTTCAGGGAGCGCGTACAAAGCAAGCACGCCGCTGATGACATCGAAGCCGTCCCACAGGAACAACTGGTTGAAGGTGAAGCGTTGCACGCCTGTTTGCGGATCGAGGCCGATCATTCCGATCAACCAGCCGAAGCACCCGACGATGAGACCCTGCACGAGCATTTTGCCGGCCAGCGCAGAAATCAGGGTGATGCCGATGATGGCGAGCCAGAAAAATTCGATCGGGCTGAAGGACAGCACGAACGGTTCGACCACGGGCAGGATCAGCGCCACGCAAATGACGCCGATCATCCCGCCGATGCCGGCGGCACTGAGTGACGCCCCCAGCGCACGCCCCGCCTGACCATTGCGCACCATGGGATAACCATCCACGAGGAGCGGTGCCTCGGGACCATTGGTCGGAACACCGAACAGGATGCTGGGCACGATGCCGCCGGTGTGAACGATGGCGTGCATGGACAGCAGAAAAACCGCGCCGGGCAGCGGGTCCATGCCGTACACGAAGGGAATCAGCAGGACGATACCGAGCTTCCCACCCAGTCCCGGCACGCATCCGAAGAAAATGCCGAGCGGAATTGCCAGCAGCATCAGGCCGATCAGCTTGGGCGTGACCAGGAGGTCAACCAGCGACGAGAGCATGACGTGCGCGCCCATTACACTACGCGCCGCGGCCCAACGGCAGGAACGGCCCGACACACGCGCAGACTCGTTTGCATTTCCGAGCTCCTCCCCCCGTCCTCACACGCTGCACGCTGCCCACATTCGACTTCTGTTCTTATATATGGAATGTGTTTCCTGTATAGTGAACCGACTCTAGCGTTGTTGACTCGGCGCGTCAAGCGCCACCGCGTGCCGCGGATGGCGGAAGCCGTGCGCATTATCCCGTCTCGCATGCGGTGAGCCCGGCCTGAAGCGACTGCTTGTCGAGGTTCCTGCCGATAAATACCAGCTTGCTGAAACGGGGTTCCAGCGGCCGCCATTGGCGCTGGAAATCCGCTTCCAGCAGCATGTGAACGCTCTGAAAGACGAGGCGCCGGTCTTCATCTCGGAGATCGAAAATTCCCTTCGCGCGAAGAATGTCCCGTCCGCTGCCGGCCACGAGGCCGCTGAGCCAGTCGCCAAGCTTGTAGCCGTCGAGCGGCGTGCGCGAGGTGAGTGAGACGCTGGTTATGCAGCTGTCGTGCGATGCGTCCAGGCCACGGCCATGCCCATCGTCATCGTCCGGGCGATCATCGAGAAACTCCGGTTGCAGCGAAAAAATATGCTGCATATCGAAGCTACGACGACCCAGCAGCTTGTCGAGGGACACCACCGCGCGTTGGGCATGATGGATGGGCGCGGTCGGATTCAGCTTCTTCAGCCGTGCTTCGATGGCCCGCAGTTCATCGCCGCTGGCCAACTCTGTTTTGTTCAAGACGATCTGATCCGCAAAGGCGATCTGCTCGGCCGCTGCGAGGCTATCCGCCAGCTGAAGACCGATGTGCCTGGCGTCCACCACCGTCGTTATCGAATCGAGAATGGTTCTGGCCTTCAGCACATGATCGATGAAGAACGTCTGAATCACCGGGCCCGTGTTCGCAACACCGGTGGTCTCGATCACGATGCAATCGAAGGCGCCGGGTCTCGAAAGCAGCTGATGCAGAGTGCGCACCAGATCGCCCCGCACCGAGCAGCAGATGCAGCCGTTGCTCATCTCGAACAGCTCTTCCTCGGTGCTTACGATCAAGTCGCCATCGATTCCGATTTCGCCAAGTTCGTTGACGATGACCGCATAGCGCCGTGTGCAATCGCCGGACAGGATGCGGTTGAGCAACGTCGTCTTACCAGCGCCCAGGTAGCCGGTCAGAACCATGACGGGAACGCGGTCCGTCACCGGCGACGTGCCCGCTGACGGCTCATTGCCATGGCAGCAACGACACGTGAATGACGTCCTTCGCCCCCTCGTTCCCCACCGACTTGATGGCATATTCGGCTTCGCTGAGGCCGAAGGTATGCGTCGTCACCAGCTCCAGCGGAAAGCGGTGCGAGGCGAGTTGCTGCAGCGCCAATTCGCAAGACCTGTAGCTGTGACCGCGGGCGCTCTTGATGGTGATGTATTTTACGGTCAGCTTACCGATCGGGAAATTCGGGAATTCCGTCATTTCTCCCTGGACCAGCAGGGTGCCGCCCTTGCGCTTCAGCGCCTCGACGCCCAACAGGACCGGCGCCGTGCCCGCCCCGGCAGTGCAATCGAGCGCAACATCTACCCCCTCGCCGCCGGTGATCTCCTCGATGCGGGCAAGCGGATCTTCCTTCTGTACGTCGATCACATGGTCGGCGCCCAGAACCTTGGCGATCTCCAGGCGCTTCGAATCCTTGGTCGTGCCGGTGACGATGATCAAGTCGGCGCCGGCCTGCTTGCAGGCCACAATCTGCGACAGCCCCTGTTGGCCGGGGCCCTGGATCAGGACGCGGGAGGCATACCCCACGTGCGAATCGAACAAGGCCCACTCGATGCCGTTCGACAGCGGCGTCACGATCCCCGCGAGCTCCGGCGTGACCCCGGCGGGTACTTTGTGCACCACTGCATTCCAGGGCAGGTAGGTGTACTGCGCAAATCCACCCCATAAATGGTGGGGATTGTCCGACGTCGTATAGCCATAACGCCGGCTGTCGGGATTGGCGCGCCAATCGGTGGCACTGCAGAGGCGATACTCCCCGCGGTGACACCACTCGCACTTGAAGCAGGGAACGTAGTGCTCGATGAAGACCAGGTCGCCTTCCTTGACGCCTTTGCGCTCGGTGAACTTCCGGCCCGCCTTCGCGATGTACCCGATGTTTTCATGGCCCATGATCACCGGACCGCCGGACAGCGGCTGCTTGAACATCTTGACGTCGGTACCGCAGATGCCCGCCACTTCCATCTTGAGGAGCGCGCTCTCCTCATCGATCTGCGGCATCGGAAAATCACGCAGCTCCAATTTGCCGGCACCGACCTTTACCGAGGCAAGCACTTTTTCCACGGGTGTACTCCTTCCAAAAAGATCGGATTCTGTTTCAGGTTCGACCGGCAAAACCGCGCGCCGCGCGCAGATCCGCGAAGCTGCGCGGCGCCGCACACATCAGATAGCGGTAGCCCTCGGCGATGACGCGCTCGGCATTCGCCTCCGTCACATGCGGGTGGCCGACGACAACTCCGCGCTGCTTGCAGATTGCCACGATGTCGGCCATCGCCTCGAGCACCGCCTTGTGTTCCGTTTGCCGCGGGTAGCCGAGTTCCTGGCTCAGATCGCCTTCGCCGATGAGCACCGCGCCGATGCCCGGAACGTTGTCGAGCATGTCGGGCAGGTTGCGGATGCCCGCGGTGTCTTCAATTTGCAGTACGACCAGGATTTCGCCCTGCGGGGCGAGCGGCCACACATCCGCGCGCTCGTAGTATTCCTGCTGGGAGATTCCCCAATAGCGCACCGCCTGCATCGGCCCATCGCCGCGAATGCCGGCCGGTTCATAGAGGGGCTTGTCTGCGAGCCGCTGATAGCGGCAGGCGGCCACGGCGTTGTAGGCCTCTTCGACGGTGCTGATATGCGGCCACACGATACCGTAGCAACCAAGGTCCAGCGCCTGCTTGGCGAGAAACTGATTCATCTCCCCGCCGTTGGCGGGGATCCGCGCCGTGGGGGTGATCAGCGGAGCCACGGAGCCGGCGGCGGCGATCTGCCGCCGGTTGAGCAGGTACTGCAAGCTGTCGCGCAAAGCCCGGATGTCCCAGCCTCGATGCTCGCCTTCGAACACCACGCCGTCATAGCTCGACTGCTGCAGATCGACCGCGAATTCGACTTCGCAGGGCGCAAACAGCGTGAACGCATGCTGACCGAGTTCAAGCGCGCGGATGATGCCGTTCAGACGGCCGGGCTTCGACATGCGATTTTCCTTGGCGGCCCATCAAGCCACGTAGTGGAGCAGAGCGAACAGGAGCAGATAGGTGCCGGCGACGGCGCCCACAATTCCGTATGTGCTGATCTTGGTGGTGTTCTGCAGGATGCAGACTGCGGCCGTCGTCGCGAGGGCGAGCAGGCCGGCGTGGGCGGCCCTCAGCACGATCACCATACCGGCGAAAATCAGTCCGACGGCGACCGGCGCCAGCCCCTGCTCGATGGCCTTGCGGATCGTCGATTGTTCGTTGCGCAGCCACCAGGAACTGGCCGCGTACATGACGATGGACGAGGGTACGAAAATGGCGAGCGTCGCCACGAGCGCCCCAAAAATCCCGGCGACCTGCCAGCCGATCAAGGCCACGATCAGCGTGCTCGGTCCCGGCGCGGCGCGCGCAATGGCAAAGAGATCGGCGAACTCGTCATTGGTCAGCCAGCCGTGGACGATCACCGTCTGGTGCTGGATTTCCGGGATGGTCGCCTGACCCCCGCCGATGGACAGGATGGACAGGGGTGAAAATACCAGGATCAAGCCGAGCAGGCGGTTAGAGGGCATGGACCGCCCTCCTGTTCGCAAAGAACGCCACTACGATGCTCGTCGGAATCGCGACCGCGACCACCGGAATCATGGGCCATCGCAGCACGCCGACGACGAAGAATACCGTAATGGCAATCAGCGCCGTCATCAGATTGCGCGGCAAGCGCCGCGCCACCTTGATGCCCATGGTAAGCGTGGCACCGACGCCCGAGGCCGCGAGCCCGGCGAGCACGAAGTGGACCACCGCAATACGGCCGTAGCCGCGATAGAAGTAGCCAAGACAAAGGATCACGCAGAACGCCGGGACGATCATGCCGATCACGGCGACAGCGGCGCCGACGCCGCCGCGCAGCTTGAGGCCGACGTAAAGCGCGAGGTTGACCGGATTGGCGCCCGGAAGAACCTGCGCCACCGTGAGGCCCGACAGGAACGCCTTGTTGTCGATCCAGCCGAGCCGTTCCACCACTTCGCGATGAACCCAGGATTGCACGCTCCCGCCGAACGTCAGCGTTCCCAGACGCACGAAGGTGCCAAGGAGTCGAAACAATCCGACGACGGGCTGAACCGGCGGGACGGAATCAGGCGGCATGGCGCGGCGGCGGCAGCTCCGCCAACTCAGCCTGGTAGGCCTCATCCATCCGCGGTGTCATCCCGTGTTTCGCCAGCGCTTCGCTGAAGATCTGGCGAATGACGGGCTGTTCGTCGGCATAGTCGATCTGGTCGCCGCCGATGCGCCGGCTGATCCAGGCCTTCGGCACACCCTGCGCGTTGCGGATCGAAACCACTTCGTGTTTGAAGGCGAGGTAACGTCCCGGCGACTTGCCGGTGTTGAAATGCTGGTGAAACCAAAGATTGGGCGGGACGACCATCGTTCCTTCCTGCCAGTCGTAGCGGCGTGGTTCTTCGCCTTCCGGCCACATCAAGGTGTAGCCCTCGCCGCTCATCACGATCACATGCGCGCCCGGCCCATGACAGTGCGCTTTCTTGTAGGTTGCCACCGGGAACTGGGAGATGTGGCTGTTCATCGAACCCTTGGCCATGTTGAAGCGGATGTGGCCGCCCCCGGCGCCCCGCTCCTTGGCGCTGATCAGCGGCAGATTGATGGCGTCGGCGACGAAATTCGTCTCGAGCAGCAGGCCCTTCTGCTCGCCCTTGTTGGCGAAGTATTCGGGCTCGCCGGCGAAGCGGTCTTTGAAGTCGTACTTCGTATTGAATACGAAGTTGACATCACCGTAGACATTCAGAATGGCGGGTCCGTTGGTGACGGCGACGAATCGCGCCGCGGCCAAGCCTTGACCGTTGAAGTGCTGATGCCAGCAATTGATCGGAATCGCGAACAGCGATCCC
>JAXDQI010000061.1:0-12440 GCA_034667965.1 Gammaproteobacteria bacterium | reverse complement strand
CAAGGGAGGCCGTCCAATCAGCAAGAAGATCGTTTTGGGTGAGGCTCGGAATGGTGGGCGCGACAGGGATCGAACCTGTGACCCCCTCGATGTCAACGAGGTGCTCTCCCGCTGAGCTACGCGCCCTAAAGCCAGTGGTGACGGGTTGCGTCCCTATACCGGCTCAAACCGGGTGAGACAAGGACGACCGACGAGGTTTTGGAGCGGATTTGGCCGGTTTTTAGGCCGCCAGCATCTTGTTCACTTCGCTGACCAATTCGCGCAGGTGCACCGGTTTCGACAGCACTTTTGCGTTTTTCGGCGCATCCGAATCGGAATTCAGCGCCACCGCGGCAAAGCCGGTGATGAACATGATCTTGATGTCGGGGTCGAGTTCGCTGGCGCGACGCGCGAGCTCGATGCCGTCCATCTCCGGCATCACGATGTCGGTAAGCAGCATCTCGAACGGTTCTTCGCGCAGCCTTTGATAGGCCGACAGCCCGTTGTCATGGGGCGAGACCTGAAAGCCGGCGTTTTCCAGCGCCTTGACCAGGAACCGGCGCATGTCGTTGTCGTCTTCGGCGAGCAGGATCTTGTGCATGGCGGGTGGTATCGAATCCGGTTCGGAGGATCAGTCCACCCACTTAGCCCGATGGATGGTAAATTTCGGGTGAAGGCGGGAGGCGGCGGTGAAACGGAAGCGCCGCCAACTTGCGCCGGAACGGCCGTCGAATCAATCAACCGCCGCGTTTTTCATGATTTTCGAGAGGCGTTCCAGTGCGCTCAAAGTTCTTTTTGCTTGGCAGATTGGCTGTGATTACCGACAATAAGCCTTCATGAAACCGGTATTTGTCTGGCAGAATCCTGCTCCGGACCACGGCTTCAAAGGGACAGCGCCCGACGATGACCCAGCTTGACGGTGAACTGTCGCCTCCGTTCGAGGTGATCGAGCCGCCCGTGTGGCGCGCGCCGATCATCTTCAACTCTCCGCATTCGGGCTCGGTCTATCCGAGCGAATTCCTCGCCGCATCGCGGATCGATCTGGCAAGCCTGCGCCGCTCCGAGGATTCGTTCATGGACGAGTTGATCGGGGGTTTGAGCGACCGCGGCTTCCCGGTGGTGCGGGTCAATTTTCCGCGCTCCTATGTCGACGTCAACCGCGAGCCCTACGAACTCGACCCGCGGATGTTTTCAGGGAGGCTGCCGAGCTTCGCCAACACCAGGTCGATGCGGGTTGCCGGCGGGCTCGGCACCATTCCGCGCGTGGTCGGCGACGGCCAGGAAATCTATCGCGAGCGGCTCAGCGTCGATGACGCGCTCGGCCGCATCGAGGCGCTGTACAAGCCGTATCACCGCGCACTGCGGCGGCTGATCAACAAGGCGCATCAGGCGTTCGGGTCGGTAATCCTGGTGGACTGCCATTCGATGCCGTCGATCGGCATCTCGCGCGACGAACCGCGGCGGCCGGACGTGGTGATCGGCGACCGCTACGGCACCAGCTGCGCGCCGCTATTGCCCGACACCGTCGAGGAAACCATGGGAAGCCTCGGCTATTCGATCGGCCGCAACAAGCCCTATGCCGGCGGCTTCATCACCGAGCATTACGGCAATCCGGCAAGCGGCCTGCACAGCATTCAGCTCGAGCTCAACCGCGCGATCTACATGGACGAGCGGCGGCGCGAACGCGGCCCTCGGTTCGCCCAAGTGGTCGCGGATTTTTCCGCGCTGGCCGACGCCCTGGCCGCGATTCCGCTCGCCGACCTCGGACCGTTCCAGGCCGCGGCGGAATAAATCTCTTTCGTGCCCCGGACGCAGCGCAGCGCGTAGCTCTTGCGAAGCGGTGCGCTGCAGAGCCGGGGCCCCGGTTACTTGCACCAGAAGAAACCGGGGTCCCGGTTCTGCGAAGCAGCGCTGAAGAAGCGCTGCATCGCGCCCGGGACACAAGCGGAAAAGAAAAAAGGGCCGCTTGAATAAACAAGCGGCCCAAGTCTAGGGAGGAAACGCCCAAGGAGGGCAGCGATAGCGCAAGGCGCTACCGCACCGCAACAATATGAGACCGCGCTGCACAAAGTGCAAGGGTTTTCGAATCATATCCCATGCAAAATCCGCATGCCGGGCCAAACTCGATTTGTCAGTTTTTATCCTATAATATCAATTGGATAAGACGAGATGGCGGCTCGCTATGCATATTCCGCCTGTGCATAATCGTTGTGCTCTCCATTTCGTGATCGGCGACTTTTAGGAAAAATGCACCGCTTCGCAGGCCGATTCGAAAGCCAAGAACTCTCGGTCCGTTCGCGGGGTGCGAACTTCAAACCGCCGCTGTATATCAAGCGCGCGGCAGTCGATCGGACTCCGCACCCGCCCGCAAACCGCTCTGATCAGGAAACAGCCGTGACGGTCATCGATTTCACAGCCTTCATCGGCCGGCTTGCGACCACGTCAGGCGAAACCATCCTGCCCTTCTTCCGAACCTCGCTCAGCATCGACAACAAAAGCACCAGCCACGACTTCGATCCGGTGACCGAGGCTGACCGCGCGGCGGAAGCGGTAATGCGCCGCCTGATCAAGGCCAATTTCCCCCAGCACGGCATTGTCGGCGAGGAATTCGGCAATGAGCGCGAGGACGCCGAATATGTCTGGGTGCTGGATCCGATCGACGGCACCAAATCCTTCATCTCCGGCTTTCCGATCTGGGGCACGCTGATCGCGCTGCTGCACCGGGGCACGCCGGTGTTCGGGATGATGCACCAGCCTTACATCCGCGAGCGCTTCTCGGGCGACAGCGGCTCGGCGCATTATCACGGCCCGTCCGGCGAGCGAAAACTGGCGGTGCGGCGCTGCGCGTCGCTGAAGGAAGCCACCTCCTTCACCACCAGCCCGCTGTTGATGAACGCCGCCGACCGCGCCGCGTTCAACCGCGTCGAGGCCGAGGTGCGGCTGACGCGCTACGGCGGCGACTGCTATTCCTATTGCATGCTCGCCGCCGGCCATCTCGACCTCGTCATCGAAACCGAACTGAAACCCTACGACATCGCGGCATTGATTCCGATCATCACCGGCGCCGGCGGCGTGGTCACGACGTGGGAAGGCCGACCTGCGCAAAACGGCGGCCGCATCATCGCAGCGGGCGATCGGCGCGTGCATGAAGCGGCGATGAAGCTGCTCGCGAGTGCAGGACCGTAGCCCGGGCGAACGCAAAAACCCGCCGCCGGATATCCCGGCGGCGGGCTGTTTCGCGAAGGCGAACCAGGCGCGTGTTACGGCACGAGGTCGACAAGCAGCGTCGAGGTGCCGCCCTTCGACGAGGTGACAACCACCTGGTACGGCGGCGCGGTGACGATCACATTGAGCACGCCGGCGGTGAGTGTGCCGAGCGGCTCGAGCGGGCTCCCGGTCGCAGTGAGGACAGGTGGGCTTACTTGCTCGCTCGACGTTGCATTCACCGTCAGCGTATGGCTTGCCACGCTGTATCGCGCCAGCGTGATCGTGACCTCGTCGATCGTCGGCGCATCACGGACCGTCGGATCGCTGCCCGTCGCCGTCACCGTGTAGCGAATAAAGGGCGGCGGTGCGACGCCGACGCCGAGCGGGACCCGGGCGAAGAAGCGGCCGCTGGTCGCATCCTTGGTCAAGGTCGTGGTGGGCAGTCCGGTTGCGCTGCCGACGATCGTTGCCGCGCCAACCGAATGTGCGAACAGATCGACCTCGGTGGCGGCCGTCGCAGCCCGCGCGTAACTCGTGCGGTCGATCGTCAACGGAGCGGCGAGCACGCCGTTGAAGAGCTTGCCGGTGACGGTGAACTGGTTGGTCTGGATCGTGTTGATGCCAGGCCCACCGACATTGGGTCCGTCGATGCGCAGGAAGTTGGTAGCAAACGGGCTGCCGGTGACCGAATGCGTGACATTGGCGTCGCCGACAAATCCGGCGGGCGGCGGCGGCGCGGTCGCATCCCATTTGAGGAACGGCCCGACATTGGTCGTCGGCAGCACGCTGGCAAAGTTGCAGGCGGGAGGCGTTATGCCGCAGCCCTGGTCCTCGGTGAAGTTGATGGTGCCGGTCGTGGAGGCCACGAAGGTTTTCACGCCGAACGGATAGGTGACCGTATAGGTCGCGTTGGGAACGAGACCGCCGTTCACGCGAAAGCGGAAGCGTGCGAACGTGATCTGGTCGCCGTTGACGACGGCGCCGGTTGGGCCGCCGAACGTTCCTTCAAGCGCCAGCGTCAGGTCGGCGCGAAAGCTGTTGCTTCCGACCAGCGGACGGATGCGCGCATTGCCGGTCCAGTAAAACCATTCGCTCGGAAAGTTGGTCGGGAACACCACCGGCGCCGTCGGGGCCGGAAGCGAGGCGGCAATGGCGCAGGGATCGCCGGCCGTGAGGTTTGCAAGGCACGGCTCAAGCGCCGTTCCAGTCTTGTCCTGGTAGAATTGCGGAAAGCCGTTGCCGGGATCGGTCGGTCCGACCGACGCCAGTCCTTGCGCCTGTGCGTGCGCCTGCCCGGGATTGAATGCCGCAAGCAGTGCGGCGAAGCCAAGTGATAGCAATGTTGTTGGTAGTCTTTTCATTGATCAGCCCCTGTTATGTCGTCCCTGCCCTGAGCCCCAGGCTCATATCGCGGGAAAAGACGGTTCTCGTTCTGCGGAATATCGACAGAAGTACAACCTTAAGCACATGTATTATTAAGGTTGCAATGTTCCTCCATGCGGAACCTGTGCATGCATGGTATGCGGCGAGCGGGGATCATGGGGTTAGTGACGATTGCGCTCGCGGTGGCTGCGCACCGAAGCCGGCGGAAGAACCGCGCTATTCCCCGGTCAGCCCGTGGCGGCAGCCAGACCTATTTCAGCCACAGCTTGAGCGGAACGGCTTCCCGATCGGGACAGGCCATCATCCCGCTATAGGGGTCCGACAAGCCTGCGCTGTAGCTGCATGCGACGCCTTCAACCAGCAAGGTCGCATTGAGCCGGGACGACAATGCCGATATCTGCAAACGGATTTCTCCGCTCTTCTCCTCCGGACCGTCCTGCGTGCAGATGCCGACGTGTTTCATCGACAGCGGGCCGGAGAATTCTTTGGCCCATCCGTGTGCGTCTTCGGTGACGGTGGCCGTCAGCTCCCACTCGCCGAGCAACCCGGCATACCCGACGAGTTGCAGCGACTTTGCCTGCGCCGGAGTCGCAAAGGCACTCAGCACGAATAACAGCAACAGTGCTCTCACGGCCTTCTCACATCGCTATTGCGGTCTAATTCTCACAACTTTTTCGCCAGGAACGCGCGGGCATCACTGACCTCGATCCGGGACTTGTCGGCATCGCCGGCGATCGTGACGACCTTTTTAGTATTCCAGAGTTTTGGCGCTTTCGCCGGATTTTTCGGCGGCCTTCGCCGCGCCCACAGTGGCGCCGAGACGGTTCGGTTCCTTCTTCAGCGTCGCCTCGAAGGCGGTGAGCGCTTCCGCGGATTTGCCGTGCTCCAGCAGCATGACGCCGTAGAGTTCGCGCGCGGGCACAAGCGCGCCCGGAGTGACGACGGACTTTTCGGTTTTGTCCTCGGCATCCGCGGCTGCGCTCATCGCATTCAGCGCCTCACCCGGCTTGCCTTCGGCGTAGAGCAGCCAGGCGGTCGCGACCTGCCACTGGATGTCCACCTGTTCCGACCAGTACTCATCCTTGGCTTGCCGCAGCTGTTCACGCAAGTCGGCAAGCTTGGCGATGTCGATTTTGGCGGCATCGGGATTTCCGGAGCGAGCAGCCCCAAGCGCGCGTGCGAAATGGGTAATCGCGTCGACATAGGCAAACGCACTCGGCTGCAGCTGCAGGTCGGCGGCGCCTTTCCAGTCGCCGCGCTCTACCACGTAGCGGGCTCGGCTGGCCGCGACTGCATAGGGTCCGGCGCGAAGTTTTGGACTATAGCCCTTCAGGCCGATCATCTCGTCGACGACGGCACGCGCCTCCTTGTCCTGCGCAAGCTGCAGCAGGGCATAGACCTCGTAGTCCATCGCGTGCAGTTGGTCCTGCAATTCGTGGCTCTCCTTCGCAGCATTTGCCGATGCCGCATTGGAGGCCACCGATTCCTTCCAGTAGCCGACGCGCGTGAAGATGTGCGACGGCATGTGCAAGGCGTGCGGTGCTGCCGGCGCAATCTCGGCATAACGCCGGGCGGCGTCGAGGCCTTTCTCGGCGATCGGCGGATAATCGTAGAGATGGATCAGATAATGTGACACGCCGGGATGCTGCGGCTGACGTTTTGCGATCGGCTCCAGGATCGCCGCGCCCTTGAGCTGATTGGCGTAGGTTTTGTCGGCCGGCGAAGCCGAGGTATTGAGCGCGAGCGCGTAGTGGATCTGCGCCTCGTCGTCGTCCGGATAGCGCTGCGCCAGTTGCTCCATGGCCTTGGCATAGGCCACATTGCGGGTGCGGTGATCGACCTTGTCGTGGTCGGCATACATGACGCCGAGCGCGTCCAGATAGTCGCGCTCCCGTGCCGTTTTGGCGCCGATGCTCTTTCCCTTGGCGATCGCGGCTGAACCTTTAACGAGATTCTCCGCCGGCGGCGGCACGTGGGGATTTAACAGCAGGCTGAGCGCGATGCCCCACTGGGCGATCGCGCATTCGGGATCGGCGGTCAGCGCATCGTCGAACAATTTCTGCGACGCGCGGTACCAGAACGAATGCTGGTACACCATGGCTTGATTGAAGAGCTTCTGCGCCTCAGGCTTGCACGACGTTTCGAAGTTTACGCTGCCGAGCTTCTGCTCCGATTGTGAGAAACCGGGCTGCGCCAGCAAGGCGCCCGTGATTGCCGCTATCGAAATCGTCAATAGTGCTCGGGTTGCCATGCAGCCTCGCATCTTCCATCGCGCGCTGGCCTCAATGCGTGCTCAGGAAGGCGCGCGCGTCGGCAACGGCGGTCCGGGATTTGTCAGCATCACCAGCGATGCTTACGACCTTCTTGTAATACTCCTGCGCCTTGGCCTTGTCGCCGGCTTTTTCGGCGGCCTCGGCGGCGCCAAGATAGGCGCCGAGACGGTTAGGCTCCTTTTTTATCGTTGTTTCGAAAGCGACGAGCGCTTCGGCAGGCTTGCCGCGGTCCAGCAGCATCACGCCATAAAGTTCGCGCGCCGGCTTCGGCACGCCCGGCGTCACCTGGTGCTTGTCGGTCTTGTCCTCCGCATCGGCGGCAGCACTCATCGCATTCAGCGCGTCATCGGTTTTGCCTTCGGCGTAAAGCACCCAGGCACTCGCGACCTGCCACTGAATGTCCACCTGCCCCGACCAATAGGCGTCTTTTGCGTCACGCAGCTTGTCGCGCAGCTCGGCGAGCTTGGCGATGTCAGCCTTGGCGGCATCGGGATTGCCCGAGCGGGCCGCACCGAGCGCACGGGCAAAATAGGTGATCGCCTGCACTTGCGCCAAGGGACTGGGACGGACCTGAAGCTCTGAGGCGGCCTTCCAGTCGCCGCGATCGATTGCGAAGCGCGCCGGAGAGACGGCCAGCGCGTAAGGTCCGGGCAAATAGTTTTCCGTCAACCCGGTGACCGTCGTCATCTCGTCGATGATGGCTTTTGCCTTCTGGTCCTGCCCGAGTTGCAGATAGGCATAGACCTCGTAGTCCATGGCGTGCAGCTGGTCGTGGAAGTCTTTTGCTTCTTTGGCGACGCGCGCCGCTTCGGCATTCGATGCGATCGATTCGCTCCAATAACCCACGCGCGTAAAAATGTGCGACGGCATGTGCTGGGCATGGGCGGCGGCCGGCGCGATCTTGGCGTAGCGCCGCGCCGCATCGAGGCCCTTTTCGGCGATCGGCGGATAGTCGTAGAGGTGGATCAGATAATGCACCACGCCCGGATGTTCGGGCTGGCGTTGCGAGATCGGCTCCAGGATCGCGGCACCCTTGAGCTGATTGGCATAGGTCTTGTCGGCCGGCGAGGCCGAGGTATTGAGCGCCAGCGCGTAGTGGATCTGCGCCTCGTCATCGCCCGGATAGCGCTGCGCCAGTTGCTCCATCGCCTTGGTATAGGCCTGCAGGCGGGTGCGGTGGTCGACCTTGTCATAGTCGGCATACATCACCCCGAGCGCATCCAGATAGTCGCGCTCCCGTTCCGTCCTGGCGCCGACGCTCTTTCCCTTGGCGATCGCGGCCGCACCGTCCGCAAGATTTTTCAAAGGTGGCGCGGTGTGGGGATTCCAAAGCAGGCTGAGCGCAATGCCCCAGTAGGCGATGCCGCATTCGGGATCGGCCTTCAGCGCATCCTCGAACACGTTTTGCGATGCGCGGTACCAGAACGAATGCTGATACAGCATGCCCTGGTTGAAAAGCTTCTGCGCCTCCGGCTTGCAGGAGGTTTCGAAATTGACCTTGCCGAGCTTGTCGTCACCGGCCCGCGCAGGTTGGGCCAGGACAAGGCCGGCCGAAAGCGCCACGGTCATTGTAAGGGCTGTCCTCATCGCGCTTCTCCATCTTTTTGGCCGCTTCGGCGACGAAGCTAGGCGGCAAGGGGACGGAAGTCATAAGCGAGAAACGGAATTTCTATAGGAGCAGTATGCTAGTCTCAAAGCCGGAGAAATGCATGCTGGATCGGACACTTAGCTTTGGGCGCTATCGGCTGGAGCCGCGCGGCGGACTGATGTCCGGGGCGCGCCCGGTGCGACTGACGCCCAAGGCGCTGGCGCTATTGTCGTTCATGGCCGGCCGCCCGGGCGAGGTGATCACCAAGGAGGAATTGTTCGGTGCGGTGTGGCCCGAAGTCACCGTGGGCGACGCCGCGCTGGTGACCTGCATCCAGGAGCTTCGCAAAGCCCTTGGCGATGACGCCCGGCGGCCCCGCTATATCGAGACCCTGCATCGCCGCGGTTACCGCTTCGTCGGAAAATTGGCGGCGGCCCCGCTTCCCGCCATCGACAGCGAGCCTCCCGCGCTGGCGCTGCCCGACCGCCCCTCGATCGCAGTGCTGCCGTTCGACAATATGAGTGACGGCCCGGACCAGGAGTACTTTGCCGACGGCATTTCGGAAGACCTGATTACCGCCCTGTCCCGCATCCACTGGCTGTTTGTGATCGCCCGCAACTCGACCTTTGTCTACAAGAACCGCGCGGTTGATGTGAAGCAGATCGCGCGCGAGCTCGGCGTACGCTATGTGCTGGAAGGCAGCGTGCGCCGCGCCGGAAAACGGATCCGCATCAGCGCGCAGTTGATCGACGCCATCACCGGCGGTCATCACTGGGCGGAACGCTATGACCGCGAGCTCGGCGATATCTTCGCCGTGCAGGACGAAATCACCCGCAATGTGGTGGCGGCGATCGAACCACGCTTGATGGCCGCGGAAGGGGTTCGCGCGCTGTCGCGGTCCTCGGACGATCTCGGAGCCTGGGAACGCGTGGCGCGCGCGCAAACCCATGTCTGGCGCCTGACGCGGGCGGACTACGAAACCGCGATCGAGGGTTTGACAAAGGCGGTCGAGGCCTATCCGGATTACGCGCCGGCGCGCAGCCGGCTGGCGTTCCGGCTTCTGTTCGCGGCGCATATGGGCTGGGTCGACCGCGATGCCGGCTTGCGCGCCGGCCGCGCACACGCCATTCGCGCGGTCGCCCTCGACGATTGCGACTCATGGGCACAGACTGCGCTCGGCTATCTGGCGATGATGGAGCGGCGCACCGAGGAATCGATCGCGGCGTTTCGCCGCGCGGTTGAACTCAACCCGAACTCTGCGACCGCCCATGGCGATCTCAGCCGCGGCCTCGCATTCGCAGGGCACGACCGCGAGGCGATCGCGCATGCGCAAGACGCCATTCGGCTGAGCCCAATGGACCCGGACATGGCGCTCATTCTCGGCGGCATCGCGGTAGCGCATTATGGCGCCGGCCGGTACGCGGAAGCGCTGCGGGTTTCGGAGGAGCTGTTGCAATTGCGCCCCGGCTTCCAGGGTGCGCAACGCCTGCACTGTGCGAGCCTCGCCCAGACCGGACGGGTCGACGAGGCGCGGTCGTATCTTGAAATTATACGGCGCGAGCAGCCGCAGCTGACGATCGACTGGATCAAGGCCAGCGTCCCCTACCAGACCCCGCAATTGATGGAGCGGTTCCTGGAAGGCATGCGAAAGGCCGGGCTGGGCGAGGATTGAGCGGGTCTCGAGCCTCAACACGAACAGATGAACGGATAATTCGTGTTGTCGATGATGGGCTCGATTCCGAAAAAGTCATTCAGCACGGATTCGGCGGTACAGAAGGCGCCCTCCACCCAGGCCTGATCGTTCGAATAGGCTTCGCCGACGATGAAAATGTCGGCGTCGGCGCCGTCGATCAGTTGCGAAGGCTTGCGGATGTTCTGCTGCACGTCGCAGACATTATAGTGCGCGGCATAGGCGTGGTAGCCGGCGTTGAAGGGCGGCAGCGACCAGTCCATGTACCTTGCTTCGAGCGGTTCGGGCACGGCGCTGTAGTCCGACTGCGGTCCGAAATGCACGGCCGCCAGTTGCTTGCGCAGCATCTTCACCATCCGGTCCGGCACTTTGCGCGGACCTTCGAGCGGCTGGGTGTCGTCCGAGATCGGCACCTTGCGCTCCGTGTTCGGCTCCAGCTCCAGCCCTTGCCAGAACGTCGTGAACTGCTCGTCATCGTAACTGGCGAGAATTCCGTAGACCGCGTCGCCTTCCTGGTCGACCGCGTTGTTTCCGAAATACACGATCTGGCGAATCGGCGTGTCGGTCACGCTCGGCCCGATGGTGTTGCGCACCGACAGCTTCAGCAGCAATTCCTGCTGTTTTACCGTCAGCCGTTCCTGGATGCAGCTTTCCACGGTCTGGATAAAAACGGCGGCCGGCGTGTACGGCGTTTCAACAATCGCAGGCTTCTTCGCGGCCTCGATCGCGGCGATATACTTTTTGGGAAAGCCTGCGGCGGCCAGCTGCTTGAGCACGTCGGCCGTGACTTCCCAGGCTTCGATCTGCGCCGGATAAGGCGTATTGACGTCGGCCCACCATGCCGAGGAAAAGAACATGCCTACCTTGTAGGAGGGCTGCATGATGGCGGACTCGAGATACAGCTGCACTTTCTGGTGGTTCAGCACATCGAGCCCGTCATGACTTTCATAGCGGGTAGCCTGGGCTACCAGATCGAGCGCATAGCGCGGCATCGCCAGCCATGCCGCGTCCGTGGTTCCTGAGCCGGATTTCTTGTTGGGGTTTTCACGCTTCGCGATCGAATAGTGAATCGTCTTGCCGATCTTCAGAATGGAGTGCAGACGCGTGTTCGGATGATATTTGAAATTCACGCCTTTCTTTTTTGCCAGTTTCTCGGCGGCGGCGAACAAGGCGGTGAATATGCTGGAATACCCGGTGGTCAGCGTCTTGTATTCGTTACCGGGCACGAATTCATTGTTGGCATCGACCGCTACCGCCGAATTCCAGTTGATGACGTTCGAGGTGTAGCCGTTGCCATCCGCGGTGTAGGAGAAACCTTCCGGACCCAGCTGGTCGAACATCAGGTCCCAATAACCTATGTCCGTCATTCGATCGCCTTTTTTGAAGACGGAGGAGTCCTGCAATTCGACGCTGATCTCTCCCTTGTTGTAAAACTCGCACCATTGCGCGCGGGTTATCTTCGTTGCTTCCGTCTGCGTCATTGCCAGATCCTGAATCACCGAAAAACCATTGTCCGGCGAGGTGGCGGCGCCGAAATGGTCCACGTAATAAGGCGCGGGATTGCTGGAGGTGATGCTGTTCAGGTACATATTCTTGGTGCGCAGGTAGAACAGAGGATTGGTGGACTCGTTGAACGGCACCGAATATTGCTTCAGATCGAGCTCTTCAATGACGGTGGTGACCAGCCGATGTCCCTCGTTTTCCGCGCCGTTCTTTCCGTTCCAATCCGAATAGCGCATCCCGCCTAATTCCAGGTATGAGCTGTTCTTGTCATCCTGGTAATGCCAGGTGCAGACGCGCGCGCCGGGCGCGCGGGTTCCGGGGTTTGCTTTCGAGAAGTCGTATTTGCCCCAATCATATAATTCCAGCGTGTCGCCCTTGGCGAGCTGCTTCGATTTACTTTTCGCGCCGCTGGTTTTGCCATCCAGCAACCGCCACGCCGTATAAAGCCCGGCCGCGCCGGCGCCGAAAATCGAATACGTTTTCTTTGCCATGACGATTTACTCCAATCCGAGCCGGCGCATCTGGTCCGGCAAATCTTTTTCGGGGATGACGACTTCGACCAGCGACGGCTGCGTGGTCGGCTTCTTGAGTTCCTGCAGCACCGCCTTCAATTCGCTGACGGTCTGCACGCGATAGCCTTTTGCGCCAAAGGCCTTGGCCAAAGCGAGATAATCCCATTTGGGCAGGATATCGAACGCATCGAATTTGTGCTGCGGACCCGCTTCGAACGCGGTCATGTCGACGTAGACCTGCTCGATGGCGTAAACCGCGTTGCTCATCACGAAGATGACGGCGTTCAGATTATTCCTGGCCAGCG
>JAXDQI010000060.1:0-7387 GCA_034667965.1 Gammaproteobacteria bacterium | reverse complement strand
GTGTGGTGTTCGTCGATATGAAGGTCGCCCTTGCACGAAATGTTCAACGAGAAGCCGCCATGCCTCGCGATCTGCTCCAGCATGTGATCGAAGAACCCCAAGCCGGTGCTGACGGTGCTCGGACCCTCTCGGGACAAATCCAATTCGACAACGACGTCGGTTTCCTTGGTGGTCCGCCTGACGCGGGCGCGCCGCGTCGCGCCCAGGATGCGTTGCGCGATGGAGGGCCACGATTCCTCGTCCGCGCCATGGGCCCTCACGCGGATGCCCTCGATTTCGAGGTTGGCGGCAAATTCCATATCCGTGTCGCGGTCGCCGACCATGAAGCTATGCGCTTTGTCGAGGGGATTGGCGCGCACGAACTCTTCCACCATACCGATCCTCGGCTTGCGGCAGGGGCAATCCTCGCGCTTGAAATGCGGACAGACGAACACGGCGTCGAAGGTGATGCCCTGGGATGCGAATAGTGCCAGGATGAATTGATGCGCTCGTTCGAATTTGTCGCTGGGAAGGGATTCGGTGCCCAGGCCATCCTGATTGGTGACCATCACGAAAGCGAATCCGGCCCGTTTCAGATCGAGCAGCGCGGGTATGACGCCGGGCAGCAGCTTGATTTTCTCCAGACTGTCCACCTGCTCGTCGGGCGGTTCTTCGTTCAAGGTGCCGTCACGATCCAGAAACAACACGCGCAGTCCGCTCATGCCGCCTCCACGCTCAAGAGCAGCGCATCGTTTTGCGGACGCGTGCCCACCGAGACGCGCAGCGAATTCGGCAGTGCGGGATTGCTCCGTAAATCACGCACGATCAGGCCCCCCGCAATGGCTCTTTGCATGAAAGCGTCGGCATCCCGGCAGTCGAGCAGTAAAAAATTCGAGTCGCTGGGCCATACCTTTTCGACCAAACGCGACGATTGAAGCCGTTTTGCAAGATACTCGCGCTCCAAGAGCAAGGCGTCCAGGCGCGCCCGCGAGGCAGGTATTTCGCCGGGGTGCAGTGCGCGCAGGGCCGCTTCGATGGTGGGCTGAGCCAGGGAGTAGGGCGGGATCACTCGCTTTGCCAATTGGATCATGTCCGCAGAGCCGAGGAGGGCGCCGACACGCGCGCCGGCCAGCGCATACGCCTTCGACAGCGTGCGCAGGATGGCGAGCGTCGGAAACCGCGCCAGCCAGGGGGTGAGGCTCGGCGCCTTGGACCATTCGATGTAGGCTTCGTCGATCACCACCATGGCCTTGCCGTCGAGGGCTGAGCAAATCGTCTCGATCGCCCCGATGTCGAGCAAGTTGGCTGTGGGATTGTTGGGCGAGCATAGATACACCAGTTTGACCCGCGGGTTCCACGCGGCCAGCACCTTGTCGACGTCGACAGCCCATCCCAGCGCGCGATCGAGGGGCACCTCGATCACCTGGGCGCCCTGGATGCGCGCGGCCACCTGGTACATGCCGAAGGTGGGCGTGCACTGCAGGATCGCATCCATTCCGGCGCGCAGATAAATGCGCGACAACAGATCGATGGCTTCGTCGCTGCCGTGGGTGACCAGCAGCGTTTCCGCGGAAACGTCGTAGACCTCCGCCATACGTTGGACCAATGCCTGCGGTTGCGGTTCCGGGTATCGGTTGAGGCCCGCCTCGGTCGAATCCCCCGGCGGCCGCCACGGCGCCTCGTTGGCATGCAGCCGGGTCAGCGCCGGCAGCCAGGCGGCATGCGAGTACGGTTTGAGGGTAAGAATTTCCGGGCGCGCGAGTGACAATGCGGGATTCACGAGAGCACGTCCTCGCCGCGTTCGAGCGCCGCCAAGCGAATGGTCACGGCAGCGGCATGGGCATCCAATCCTTCGAGGCCGGCGAGGATCTGCGCGGTGGATCCCAGACCCTGGAGGCCGGCGGGCGAGAGCTCCTGCACGGTGATGCGTTTCTGGAAATCTTCGAGCGCGAGGCCGCTGTAGGACTTGGCGTAGCCATAGGTCGGCAGCGTGTGATTGGGACCGCTGCAGTAATCGCCCATGGATTCCGGCGACCAACTGCCCAGGAACACCGCTCCCGCTGCGGTGACGCGCCGCAGCCACTTCCGCGGCTCCTCGATCTCCAGCAACAAATGTTCCGGAGCGTAGTCGTTGGCCACGCGGAATGCGGTCTCGAGCGAGTCGACCACCAGCAGGCGCATATGGGCGACCGACTTCGCGAGAATGGCGGCGCGTGACAGCGCGCCCATCTGTCGCCGCACTTGCTCCGCCACCTGCGCTGCGAGGACCGCCGAAGTGGTGACCAGCAATGCCTGTGCGTCGACGCTGTGCTCCGCCTGCGCGAGCAGGTCGGCGGCGACGAAATCGGCGCGCGCACCGCTGTCGGCGATCACCATGACCTCCGTGACTCCGGCCGGCAGATCGGCGGCGGCGCCGGCGGCATCGTTGGCCACCAGAAGTTTGGCGGCGGTGACCCATGCGTTGCCGGGACCGAACACTTTGTCGCATTTCGGAATGGACTCCGTCCCATAGGCCATGGCCGCGATGGCCTGCGCTCCCCCGGCTTTGAACACCTGATTGACGCCGGCTTTGCGGGCGGCGACCAATACCGCGGGGTCGGCCGTTCCGCCGCGCGTCGGCGCCGTGCACATGACCCGCACCGGGCAACCCGCAATCGCAGCGGGAACGCTCAGCATGATGGCGGTCGAGGGCAACGGGGCCGAGCCCGCGGGCACGTACAGCCCGACGGCCCGGATCGCGACGCTGAAGCGTTCGCACAAAACGCCCGGCGCGGTTTCGACGCGCAGCGGCGCCGCGCCTTGCGCGGCATGAAATGCGCGCACCGTGGAAATGGCGGTGTCGATGGCCGCGTGCTGGGCCGCGCTCAATGCCCGCTCGGCGGCATCGAACTCTTGGTCCGAAACCGCAAGGTCCGTCAACCGTACGCCATCGTAGCGCTCAGTCAGATCCTTCAGCGCGCTATCGCCGTGCAATCTGACGGCATCGATGATGTGCCGGGCGGCGGCGGCGGTGGCTTCAGCGTCGCGCTGCGCCGGGCGCTGCAAAGCGGCGGTTTGCTCCGGTGGCGACAGCGAATTCCAATCGAGTATGCGCATGAGGGTAACGCCCGCGGCTACGCCAGCATTTTCTCGACCGGGAGAACCAGCACGGACGTGGCGCCGGCGCTCTTGAGGTCTTCGAGAAGCTCCCAGAACACGTTCTCTCGGCACACCGCGTGCACCGCGACGCGGTCGCCCCTGCCCTCCAAGGGGATGACCGTGGGGGCTTCGCTTCCGGGAAGGAGCTTCGCGATCGCCGGCAGCGCAGACCGTGGGGCGTGCAGCATGATGTACTTGCTGCCCTTCACCTGTTCCACCCCGTCGACGCGCATCAACAGGCGGCGCGTCCAGTCCTGCTTTTCGTGCGGGATGGGAATCGGCGTGCGAATCAGCACCGCCTGACTCTCCAGCACGGTCTCCGCCCGACGAAGATGGTTCGCGGCCAGCGTCGAGCCGGTCGAAACCAGATCGCAGATTACATCCGCACGACCGAGCCGCGGCGCGATTTCGACCGCGCCCGACAACACCACCACTTCGGCGGCAACGCCGCGTTCGGCGAGAAACCGCGACAGGATGTTCGGATACGTCGTTGCTATGCGCTTTCCCTGCAGCGATGCCGCGCTGCGGTACTCGAATCCGTCCGGCACGGCGATGCACAGCTTGCAGCGGCCGAAATCCAATAGTTGCACCGTCTCGAACAGCGGCGCGATGCCGCGGGCCTGGAACGCGAGGCGCTTCTCTTCGACGACGTTGAGGCCCACCAAGCCTAGGTCGCAGACGTCCTCCTGGACGAGGTCGGGGATGTCGTCGTCGCGCACGAACAGCACATCGAGCGGCATGTTCTCGCCGTAGCACATGAGCTGGTCCTTGCCGCGGCTGAATTGGAGGCCGCAACGGGACAACAGGTCGAGAGAGCTGTCGGTGAGCCGGCCGCTCTTCTGTATGGCAATCTTCAGTCGCATCTCGGTGTTCGTGTTCATCTTGAGGGTTGTCAGGGGTTCGCGTTCAACCGATCGGTGACGGCGCGGTAGCCGCCGTTTCCCGACGTCAGGTAGCGGGCCACCCGGCTGATCGTGGTGACGCTGACGCCGGTTTGCTTGTGAATTTCCCGATAGGGCAGGCCGCGCTCCAGAAAATCGACCACCGCCCATCGGTCCGCCATCGCCTGCAATTCGGCAGGTGTGCACAGATCCCGAAAGAAACTGCGGCATTCGTCAACGGTGCGCAGAGCCAATATGGCGGTGCAGAGGGCGCGCTCATGCTGCTGTTCCTGGCGGAGGGTGACGGGACGATTGGTTTTCATGGCGTACTCATCGTGTGTTAACGCATTAGTACATTAATACGTTACGAGGGATAACGCAAGACCGCTTGACTGCACCGGATTGCATCCTTAATATTCGAGAGCTTATCTAGACCGGCTGAGGGAAAGGCCCTTAGAAGCCGGGGCAACCACCGACGAATCGCGGGATTTGCTCGGAACGGTGCCAACTCCTGCGGTTGTCGGGCGATCGGCTCGGAACCGGTAGATAAGCGGCGAGTCGGACGGCCGTTGTGCCGCCGTACGCCTACGAGCGCCGTGCTCCACAGGGGTTATGTCGACCTGGAAGGAGCGAGAGTTTTGGTGGCGCGAGAATTGACCCATAATCCCTTCGATGATTCGACCGTGGTCGATGGCGTGCTCGACCTGCCGGCATCGTGGCGCCTGCATTACGGCGACTCGCTTCCCCACCCACGCGTCGCCTTTCGCCTGGTCGGTCCGGCCGATGCGCCGGTGGTGGCGGTGATGGGCGGGATTTCCGCCCACCGCTACCTGATCGGTCCGGAAGGGTGGTGGCCCGCCATCGTCGGACCGAACCTCGGAGTGGATACCACCCGGTTCCGTGTGCTCGGCCTCGATTACCTGGGCGGCCTGGGATCGAGCTCCACGCCGGACGGCGAAGCCATGTTTCCGCCGGTCAGTTCGATCGATCAGGCCGACGTGCTGCGCCAGGTGGCGCTGCACTTGGATTTGGGACCTTTGCACGCCATCGTCGGCGCATCCTACGGCGGCATGGTGGCGCTCTGCTTCGCGGCCCGCCACCCCGGGCTGTCGGATCGAATCGTCGTCGTGAGCGCCGCCGACCGGGCCCAGATTTTGTCGACCGCCTGGCGCAGCGTGCAGCGACAGATCGTGCGCGAAGCCGTCGCCCGCGGCGACGGCGCGTCGGGCCTCAAGCTCGCGCGGGCGCTCGCCATGGCGACGTACCGCAGCCAAGCGGAGTTCGCGATGCGCTTCAGCGGACCGCCGGTCCGGGACGCGGAGCGCTTCCGCTTTCCGGTCGAGGGCTACCTGTTCGCGCGCGGCGACGACTACGTGCAGAAATATCGCGCGGAGTCGTTCCTCGCGTTGAGCGAATCCATCGATCTGCACGAGGTGGACGCGGGATGCGTACGCACGCCGGCCACGCTCATCGCCGTTCGCGAGGATCAATTGGTGCCGTTCAGCGACATGCAGGCGCTGGCCGCGCGGCTGGGGGGGCCCACGCGGCTGGTCGAGATCAATTCGATTTTCGGACATGATGCGTTCTTGAAAGAGAGCGCGGTACTCAACCCCATTTTGCAAAACGCCCTCGCGGAGTAGATGACATGAGCAAAAGAATCCCCCGTAAACAGGCCATCGCCACGCGGTCGGTGCGCGCAGGTCTGGAATCGGACGTACAACACGGATCCGTCGTGCCGCCGATTTATCTGTCGACGAATTTCGCCTTCGAAGGGTTTAGACAGCCGCGCCGGTACGACTACACGCGGTCGGGTAATCCGACTCGCGATCAGCTGGCAGGCGCGCTGGCGGATCTCGAGGGCGGCGCCGGCGCGGTGGTGACCTGCACGGGGCTCGCCGCCATCACGCTGATCCTGGCCACGCTGCCGGCCGGCGCGCGTGTCGTGGCACCCTTCGATTGTTACGGAGGCACGTATCGGCTGCTGGCGGCGCTCGAGAAAAAGGGTAATTTGATCGTCGATTTCATCGACCAGAGCGATGCCGCCGCACTCGCGGCGGCGCTTGCGCGCAAGCCGGCGCTGGTGTGGATCGAAACCCCCAGCAACCCCCTGCTGCGCATAGTGGATATTCGTGCCGTCGCGGACGCCTCGCATGCGGCGGGCGCCTTGGTGGCCGCCGACAATACGTTTCTGTCACCCGTGTGGCAGCAGCCTCTGGCCCTTGGGGCGGACCTGGTCATGCACTCGACCACCAAGTATCTGAACGGTCACAGCGACGTGGTCGGCGGTGCGGTGATCGCCGCCACCGCGGACTTGACGCAGAATCTCGCGTGGTGGGCGAACGCCATCGGGGTCACCGGCGCGCCCTTCGACAGTTTCCTGACGCTGCGCGGTGTGCGCACCTTGCATGCCCGCGCCCGGGTGCATGCGGAAAACACGGCGGCCGTCGTGCAGGTCTTGAACGATCACGCCGCCGTGCGGCAGGTGTATTACCCCGGTCTCGCCACCCACCCGGGCCACGACTTGGCGAAGAAGCAGCAAAGCGGATTCGGCGCCATGCTGAGCGTCGAACTGAACGGCGGCGAAGCCGCGGTGCAGGCGTTCCTCGGGGGACTCGAGTGCTTCACCCTGGCGGAATCATTGGGCGGCGTCGAAAGTCTGATCGCACACCCGACCAGCATGACGCATGCCGGCATGGACGAAACGGCGCGCATTCGCGCCGGGATCGGCCCGGGACTGCTGCGGGTGTCGGTGGGGATCGAGAATTCGGACGATCTGGTCGCGGACCTCAAGGCCGCGCTGGAGCGGGTGCTTCAAGCGCGGCCAGCACCGCATCTCCCGCGGCCCGCGTCGACAGCGGCGTGACGCCGGGCTTGGCGAGATCGGCGGGCAGGGCGCCGGCCACGACGGCATCGGAGACGGCACTTTCCAATGCGCGTGCCTCGGCCTCGAGCTTGAGCGAATACCGCAGCAGCATGGCCGCGCTCAAGATAGCGGCGTAGGGATTTGCGATGCCGCGGCCGGCGATGTCGGGCGCGGAACCATGGATGGGCTCGAACAGCCCGCCGCGGCCCTCTGCGCCCAGCGAGGCGGAAGGCAACAGACCCAATGAGCCGGCCAGCATCGATGCCTCGTCGGTGAGGATGTCGCCGAACATGTTCTCGGTCACGATGACGTCGAAATCCCGCGGCCGCCTGATGAGATGCATGGCCGCCGAATCCACCAGCATGTGTTCGAATTTCACATCCGGAAACTCCGCGGGAAGGATCCGCTCGACCACCGACCGCCACAGCCGCGAGGTCTCGAGAACATTGGCTTTGTCCACGGACGTCAGGTGGCGCCGGCGCGCCTGCGCCAGCTTCGCGGCCAACCGCACGACCCGCTCGATCTC
>JAXDQI010000059.1:0-4706 GCA_034667965.1 Gammaproteobacteria bacterium | reverse complement strand
GAGCCTTTGCGGCCCGCGTGCGCGAGCTGCACGGCGATTTTGGAATTGCTGTTGTGGTGCACGAAATCCGTGACCCGCTTCCACGCCGGCACGTGCTCGGGCGAATACATGCCGGCGCAATGCAAGCTGATACGCCCCTCAGGAAGCACGTCGGTCATTTCCGCGATGACGAGACCGGCGCCGCCGACCGCACGGCTGCCGAGATGGACGAGGTGCCAGTCATTCACGGTGCCGTCCATTGCGGAATACTGGCACATCGGCGAGACGACGACTCGGTTGGGCACCTGAAGGTCACGCAACCGGATCGGTGCAAACATCGGCGGCAACGGCCGATTGCTCCCTTGAGTGTCGCCCGCAACCAGTGAGTCAACTGTGCGCGTGAGATCGGGGGCGGCTTTATCGATGCGTGCATGCGTGATGCGCATGCTGCTGGTGAGGAGTGAAAAGACGAACTGCTCGAACGGCTTTTGCGCATAGCGTCGCACGTGTTCGAACCAGTTCAAGCTCGCGGCGGCGGCGCGTTGCAGGCTGTCAGCTTTTGGCCGCCGTGCGGTTTCAAATGCATTGAGCGCCTCGGTCACGCTCGTGTTGGTTGAGAGATATTGAGCCAGCACTTCGGCGTCTTCCAGCTGCGAACGGATGTCGAGGCCGACCGAAAAATGCGACGTGTAGGCGGCGCGGCCCAGCAGCACCACTTTGCCGGCATGCCAGGTAGCGTTGCGGACCATCGCAAACGTGCTCCACACGCCTTCACTCGACGCCAGCATGCGATCAAGAGTAAGCCCAAAAAGTTTTGCGCCATAAGCGATGATGCATTCGCCCGGGGCGCGATCGAGCCCGCTGACACGCAACACTTCCGCCGGTGTTTCGACAATGATGCTCGAACCGTCTGTTCCGCGAGGCATCACCATGGCGTGGAAGATGCCGTGCGGGGTGGTGCGGAACATCGTGGTGAGTGTGTCAGCCGGTTGGGAGGATTGGAACGCCACGAACCGATTGCTGCTGCGATCGAGCTGCGGTGCAAATCCCTTGGCAAGTGCGCGTGCACGGCTATGCACGCCATCGGCCGCCACGATAACGTCGGCATCCCCGAAGGCGTCGAGATCGGCGATCGTGTGGCGTTCTTCGAACGCGCAGCCGAGCTGTTCGGCGCGCGCCCTGAGAACGCGATTGAGCGTTCCGGGATCTATCGTGGCGTGACGCAAGCCCGCGGTTTCAAATTTGCGGTTCTCGGTGTTGACAGCGACCTTGTCGATAGCGGCAAGCACTTGGTCGACGTCGATCTGAACTTCTGCGTCGGCAAGCTTGAAGCGGGGTTTAAGCGGATTGCAGATGAGAGATGTGGGTTCATGCGAAGTCGCATAGGGGTCTTCGATGAAGCGCACCGCGTGCAATGGGTCGCGTCGCTTGAGCAGGATGCCGAGATAGAGGGCCGCCGGATCGGTCCCGATGCATGTAAGTTTCATTGAGGTGTCCTTTTGGACATCTTCGTATCCGTAGCCCGGATGAAACGCCAGAGGCGCGCTTGCGCAATGTTCCTATGCCACCGCCAACACCCGGCTGTGCCCCGGCATAGGCTTCCAGGCGCCGAGCATTTTGAGCGTATTGCGGACAACGGCCGCCTGGTTGCATAGCACGGGCTTGCCGAATTCCGCCTCAAGCCGCGCCGCGACCGGCTCGGCGATCCAGGAACCGCCGCCGATATAGACCGCGTCGCAATCCGGGTGATCGCTGAATGCCTGGCGCCCGAGATCGTAGGCGAGCCGCATGTGGTCGCCGGCTGCGATCTGGTGGAAGTCATGCGGGTGCAGGGTTTTGGTCGTGCTGCCGATCACCTTGACGCCGCCGCGCGCAAAGAAGCCGGCGAGCGACTGGTTCATGGCTTCCGTCCATTTGTTGACGGCAACGACGCTACGAATTCCGAGATCGCGCGCGGCGCCGACGACCGACAACACCGTGGAGGTGGCGGGGAGGCCGGTATATTGGCCCATATGGGCCAACATCCGGTCATGCGCCTCCATGCCGATCAAAATCGGCAGCGGCACGCCGTTCTGGATTACGAGATGGACGCCGCGCTCCATTAACTGGTCGAGATAGCGATCGAGCGGGGTGAACACGCGTTCGACATCCTGGCTCGAAAATTCCTTGAGACCGACCCCGACCATCACCAGCATGACGCCGTGCGGGACAAGGCGGTAGAATTCATACGGGTGGTTGTCGACCACAGCCCCGGGCTGCAGGCAGCCGATTTTGAGCTTCGGATTGAATTCGTCAAACATCCGGGGTCCTTTACGAGCCGCATTGACGCCGCAGAGACGGCATTCCATCATGATCGCAGCAAGCAGTTGCGGTCACAAGTGCGCTGGTTCTGACGGAACGTGGGTTCATAAACATGCGATCACGGGAAGCACGGCGATCCGGGCCATTGCTGGGCCTGCTCGGGTTGATCATTGCGGCTCTGCCGACTTCACCTGCCGCGGCGCAAGATTTCTATGCCGGGCGGACCATCAACGTCATCACCAGCGGCGGCGGCGCCTATGAGGCCTATGGCCGGGCCTTCGCACGGCATATGGGCAAGCACATTCCGGGCCACCCCAATATGATCGTACAGGCGATGCCGGGCGCGGGCGGCGCGCGGGCGGCAAGCTATCTCTACAAGGTGGCGCCGCGCGACGGTACCGTGATTGCCGGCGTCCATGGCGCCGTGCTCACGGGTCCGTTCATGAATCCCGGCGCCGCGGATTTCGATGTGACACGCTTTTCCTGGATCGGCAATGCGACCCGCGACACCTATGTGGGTTATGTGTGGCACACAGCGCCGGTACAGTCGCTGGAGGAGGCACGAACCAAACAGCTGATTGTGGGCGGCACCAGTGTTGGCGGCAACGGCATCGACATGGCGATCGTCATGAAGGAAGTGCTTGGCTATAAATTCCGGATCGTGTCCGGCTATCGCAACAGCAACGAAACCAAAGTGGCGCTCGAACGTGGCGAAATCGAAGGCACGATTGCAAATGCATATTCGAGTCTCAACCAGACCGACTGGCTGGCGCGCAACCTGGTTCGCATCATCGTCCAGCATGGCAGCCGCAAGCATCGCGCGCTGCCGGACGTGCCGCTGCTGCGCGATCTGGCGCGCCCGGGTACCGAGCGCCAAATGATCGAACTGCTCAATGTGCGCGACGACGTTACGCGGCCCTATCTGGCGCCGCCCGGCATTCCGGCGGATCGCCTCGAAATCCTGCGGCGGGCCTTCGATGCTACCGTGCGCGACCCCGCGTTCCTCGCAGACATGGCGCGCCAGAAGCTCGAAATCGACGGGCCATCGACCGGAGAGGAACTGAGCGCACTAGTGGCGCAGATTGCCGGCACGCCGCCTGCGGTCGTCCAGCAGCTCGTCGGGTTGTTTGGCAGCTATAAGTGAGCCTTAAGGAACTGCTCATGATCCTGTGCAATGTCGCGCGCTGGGGATTCTTGCTCGTCACTTGTATGATCCTGCTCGCACCAGCCCACGCGCAGGAATTCTACCGGGACAAGACGCTGACCATTCTCGTAGGCTTCACGCCGGGCGGCGGTTTCGACCTCAATGCTCGGCTGCTCGCGCGTCACATCGGCCGCTATATTCCAGGCAATCCCGCCATTGTGGTCCAGAACATGCCGGGCGCTGGCGGCCTCAACAGCGTCCAATATCTCGATACGGCGGCGCCGCGCGACGGCACCGTTGTCAACATTTTCAACTTCGGTAATATCGGCGAATCAAAATTAACGCCTGACAAGACGAAGGTTGATTTCCGCAAGTTCAACTGGATCGGCAGCATCAGCGAGGATTTGACCGTCTGTTACGTGTGGCATGCGTTCGGGCCGAAGAATCTGGCCGAGCTGAAAGCGCGCAGCGTCGTGCATATGGGACGCACCGGTATCGGGAGTTCCAGCGACCTCAACCAGCGTATCCTCAAGAACATATTCGGCGTCCGCATCCAGCAGATATCCGGCTATCCGGGCAGCGCCGAAGAACGCATGGCGGTCGAGCGCGGCGAAACCGACGGCAATTGCGGCGCCTGGAGCAGCATCCCGGCCGAATGGGTGGAGGGGCGCAAGATCGTACCGATCGTGCGTTCGGCGCCATTCGTGCCCCCAGACCTGCCGGCCAGCGTACCCTACAGCGCGGACATCGCGGCAAGCGAGCGCGACCGGAAAATCATCAAACTGCTGGTGGCCTCAGGTGAGGTCGGCCGGCCGTTCATTGCGTCGGCGGCCGTCCCAGCCGATCGCATTCGCGTGCTGCGCGACGCATTCAATGCCGCCATGAAGGACCCGCAGTTCATTGCCGAAGCACAAAGATTGCGCCAGCCGCTGTCGCCGAAATCCGGCGACGAGGCATTAAGGGTGGTCGAGGCGATTTATGCTGCGCCCGACGAGGTGGTGCAGGCCGCGCGTGCGATCGTGGAGCAGTAGATCTCTTACACATCCCACAGCGGTGCGCGCCCGGCCGGATTTGCGATCCGGCCGTCCGGGCGCTTGAGCGCGTCGATGCGCGTCATGTCGTCGGGGCTCAATGTGAAATCAAACACATTGATATTGTCGGCGATACGCTGCGGGTTCGACGAGCGCGGGATCGGCGCAACATTGCCCTTCTGGACAAGCCAGCGGAGCGTGACCTGGGCGACGGTTTTGCGCAAGCGCTGGGCGATCTCGCAGAGGACGGG
>JAXDQI010000058.1:0-20962 GCA_034667965.1 Gammaproteobacteria bacterium | reverse complement strand
CACCCGGATCTACCGCACCGGCAAACCGTACTTCATTGACAAGATGCCCAACAACTTCCGGCACATTGGTCTCATCCACCTGATGCTGCCGAACGCGAAGATCATCGACGCGCGCCGCGAGCCGATGGCGTGCTGCTTCGGGAACCTCAAGCAGCTGTATGCGCGCGGCCAGGAGTTCGCGTACAGCGTCGAGGATATCGCCCGCTACTACCGCACCTACCTCGAGCTCATGGAGCACTGGGATGCGGTGCTGCCGGGCCGGGTGCTGCGCGTGCATCACGAGGACGTAGTCGACGATCTGGAGGGCAGCGTCCGGCGGATCCTCGACTTCTGTGAACTGCCCTTTGAACCGGCGTGTCTCGAGTTCCACCGCACCGAGCGAAGCATCAAAACCGCAAGCTCCGAGCAGGTGCGCCAGCCGATCTTCCGCGAGGGGCTGGACCAGTGGCGCCATTACGAGCCCTGGCTTGGGTCCCTACGGGAAGCGCTCGGAGATGCGCTCGAGCGCTACCGGAGCTAGCCGGCGGGATGCAGCAAGGGACCCAGCGCCGTCTTGAAAGGCCCGAGCCAGCGGTCGAAGTTTCGCCATTGATCGACCCCGTCGCGATTGATCGGTTGACGCACCTGTTCTGAACTGGCGGTGTGCACCCGGCGATCGGTTTTGTGGAAATCGACGCATGCCGTCTCGAAGTCGAGATTGCAGAACTCCAAAATTCTGCGCACATTGGCTTCCAAATCCTCGACGACCTCTTCGTATTGGATCCGCAGCACCTTGCCGGGCAGCGCGCGGTCCCAGTGCTCCATGAGATCCACATACATCTTGTAGTAGCGGGTGATGTCCTCGACGCTGTAGGTGAATTGTTGCCCGGAGGCGAACAATTGCTTGTAGTTGCTGAAGCAGCACGCGAGGGGCTCGCGGCGTGCATCGATGATCTTGGCGTTGGGCAGAATCAGATGGATCAGGCCGAGGTGCCGGAAATTGTTGGGCATCTTGTCGATGAAGAAGGGTTTGTCCGTGCGGTACACCCGGGTGTCCGCGAGGTATTTCTCTCCGAGAATATTGAAGTCTTCCGGCTTGAGTTGCGCGAGTATTCCGGGGTAGCGGGGAATCGAGTCCTTGGTTTCGCGTCCTTGAAGGTCTTGGACCATGCGAGGAATGTCCGCCAGTTCCATCGTGCCTTCGACCTGGCTGTGCGACGCGAGGATTTGCTCGAGCAGAGTCGATCCCGACCTCGGCAATCCCACAATGAAGATCGGCGCCGGGCTCACGCAGCCGATCCCTTGACGCGCGCTGAAGAAGTCTCGGGTGCAGACTTCCGCCTGCAATCGGGCGTTGCGCTCCAAGGGCTCGGGCCGATACCGGGATTCACTTTTCTTCAACGCATTGCCGCGCTCGTAGTACCGGAATGACTCCGCATATTCGGCGCGATCCTCGAGGGCCTTGCCGAGAGCGAAACACAGGTGGTAGCGGTCCTCCAGCCCCACCCGCGCTGCGGCCTCGTCGGCGCGCATCTGCGCGATCTCCGCGTCCGTGAACCGGTAGGTCTTCAGGTTCGCCAGGCTCCAATACGCATCGCCGAAGCGCGGCCGGGCCGCCGCCGCCGCACGGTACGAATCGATGGCCTCCCGCGTGCGTCCAATCGTCTTCAGGGCATGCGCGATCGACAGGTGCACTTCGGGACGGTCCGGAGTTTCGCCCAGGATCTCCCGATACAGCGGCACCGCCTTCTCATAGTCTCCGAAACCCGTGCAGATGGTGGCATGCGTCGTTCGATAGTCGCGATTGCGGGGATCCTTGCGGAGAAGTTTCTCGATTTCTTCGCGGGCCTGCACATGCTTGTGCCGCCGCAGCAGGACCAGCACGTAGTCGTAGCGCAGGGCGTCATAGTCGGGCGCAAGGGCCAACGCGCTCTGGAGCAGGATCTCGGCGTCGTCGTATACATCCATCTTGACGCCGATCTGGGCCAGCAGGCGCATTGCTTCCACGTGGTTGCCATGAGTCAGCAGGTAGCGCCGCAGGAGGTCTTCCGCGTCCGAGATCTCGTTGTCCGCGAACATGCTGAAGGCGGTCACGATTTCGGGCGGCAACTTCGCCAGATTCTGCATTTCGGCCGCCGCCTTGCGCGCCGCCGCGACTTGTCCCGTCATCCGGTAGAGAATTTCCAGCGCCTTCCAACTCGCGGGAAGCGCGGGACTCATTTTTACGGCCTGCTCGAATGCCTCGATGGCGGGCGCGGCGGAGCGCAGGGCGACGTAACAGTGCCCTCGTTCCTGATAGAGGCGGGGGTAATCCGGATGAAATTCCTCAAGGCGGCCCAACGTGGCAAGGGCTTCCGGAACGCGCTGTAGATAGCGCTGCGCGATCGCAATCATGTAAAGCACATCGCGGTTCTCGGGCGCCTCCTTCAGCAGCGGCAGCGCTGCCTCGAGAGCCGGCGCGAACTCGCTGCGTTCGAGAGTCGCGCGGATGCGCCGAACTTCGGTGTCGAGCCGGGAGGACGTGGAATCGGCGCTCACTGCGTGCTTTGGCCCTCAAAAAAAAGGCGGACACTTCTGCCCGCCTCATTCTATGGCAGCTCACCGCAAGCGGTCGCCGCCTTACGACTTTATTATCGCGTCAGAACTTATAGCCGAACTTGACACCGGCGATTCTCGGCCGCAGCACCGTCTCCGTAACGATGAATTGATACGAGTTGGTGAACGTGCTGGCGTTCTTGTTCGCGAGGTTCTGAACGAAGAACTGCACGTTCCAGGCATCTTTAGCAAGGCCGGTGGACGCGTCGAAAGTCGTGTATCCCGGCATGTGGTAGTTCTTGACGGTGCCGACGGCGGAGAACGAGTCACCATAGTACTGTGCCCCCACCTGCCCGAAACCCTTGTACTCCCCAAGTGCAAATTCGTATCGCGCACGCATATTGCCCTGAAACAGCGGGGATTGCCCCAGCGGGCTACCCTGCAATCCGTAGACATTGGGTATGTTGGTGATGGGCTTGCCGAAATTCGGACTTGCGGGATTGTTGTTGATCAAGAACGGGGAATTGGTCTCCTGGCTCTTGTTGTACGACGCCGATCCTTGAACCGTCAATCCTTCGGTGGCGCGGGCGATCACCTGCAGTTCGCCGCCGCGGACCCGGTAATTGGGTCCGTTGGTAACGAAGGTCAGATTGCCGAAGCCCTGCTGCGGATCGAAGAACTCGACGATGGTGTTCTTCCAATCTTCCTGATAGATGGCGCCGTTGATCTGCAGGTGATGGTTGAACAGCTCCGTCTTCCAACCCAACTCGTTGTTGGTCAGGCTGTCGGGAGCGTAGTTGGTGGGAGTCTTATATTGATAGGTTACGGGGTCGTTAGGCTGTGTGAGCTTCGAGCCGCGATTGAACCCGCCTGGGCGGAAGCCCTGCGACCAGGTGTAGTACAACAGTACATTGTCGGTGACATGCCAGCTCAAGTTGGCGCGACTCTTGAACCCGTGGTAGCTCGAATTGTTGTAGCTCGCCACGTTGAAGTTGGTGCCGTAGGGGGCGCTGCCCGGGATGCCTGTGCCGCCCGGCTTCCCGTTCCCGTTGGTCGCCGACGTGCAAGGTCCGAAGTAGGTGGTCGGTGCGAAATTCTTGCAATAGAAGCTGCCGGTGTCCCCGCCGACGATGCTTTCATCGAACTTGTAGTAGCGAGTACCCGCCGTGAAGATCAGCGTCTTGGGAATGATGTCCACGTCGAATGAGCCGAACGCCGCTTTCTGCTTGATGGTGCGCTGCGTGTCGTCGAAGAAGCCGACATTATCATTGCGGATACTCGGATTGTTCGCCGTCTGGCCGGGAGGCGGCTGGACGTTGTTGAAGCAATTGACGTCGATGGTCGGCGAACACGTGGGAACGGACTTGTAGGTCCACTCGGTGTCGTCGTAAATCTTGAATTCTTCCCAATAGATACCGCCGATGCCGCGGATCCGCCAATCGTCCGGCGTGCTCACGCGGAACTCGTGGCTCTGATGCGTGTTTTTCTCCGTTTCCTGCCAGGTCGCACTCGGCGAATAGCACTTGCCGGTCGACGCCGTCTTCGAATACCCAGCGCACTGATAATAGTAGCCGAAGACACCGCGTGAATAATTGGTGTAGTCCTGTTGCTGCTCGATGTTCCTGACCAGGTAACCGCCCGCGTACACCAGCTTCAGATCGCCGATCTTGCCGTCAACCACCAAGGAGGTGTTTTCGAATTTATCCTTGTCGAAGTTGTTGTTGAACACTGCCACCGACAGAGGCGGCAACGGACGGCCGCCCTGCGGCTCGCCGACACTGTTGAAGAAAATACCCTCCGGACCGGTGGGCATTTGATAGAAGACGCCCTGCGCATTCATGTTCTGGTAGCTCTGCGTGAGCAGGACGTCCCAATCATCGTTGATCTTGTAGAGTCCCGACAAGCGGATACCCGAATAGGTCACCGGATTGATGGCGTTGCCGACGAAGTTCGCATTGTTAATCGACACGCTGTCGGTCGGCAGGATCTTCGATGGCGCGCCCGTGGTGTAATTGTAGAAGCCCTCGTCGGTCTGCGCGCGTGTGAACGTGGCGGGCACGTTGTTGATGTAGCCGCCGCGGCTGTCGTTGTAGATCACGCCGCGAATGGCCAAGGTGTCCGGGATCAGCGGCAGGTTCAGCGTCGCATCGACGTTGCTGTTGGGATCGCCGTGCGCCGTATAGCTGTAGCCGGCATTCACGCTGCCTTCGGTTTTGTCGAGCTTGGGCTTGTTCGTGATGTAACGCAGCACACCCGCCTGAGCGCCTGAACCGAACAGAGTCCCCTGGGGTCCTTCGAGAACTTCGATACGTTCGATGTCGGCCGCATAGACGTCCATATTGCGGCCGGGCAGGGCGCCCGAGATTTCATCGAGGTACACGGCGACATTGGGAATCGGGCCGGTGGTGCCGGTGCCCTGCTGGCCCGTTACGCCGACGCTCAAGCCGCGCATGAAGATGGAGTTTTGACCGGGACCCGAGCCGGCGGTGGTCACATTGGGGACGAATTTGACGAAATCGTCAAACGTGGTCACGTTCAATTGGGTGAGCGTTTCCGAGGTGAGTGCCTGAATCGAAATGGGCACGTCCTGCATGTTTTCCGAGCGTCGCTGCGCGGTTACCGTGATCTCCTGAATTCCTTCTGAATCGCTCGGCTCGGCGGCAGGCGCAGCGTGTACGGCCCCCATGGCGGATCCGCTCAAAATCGCGGCAATCGCGTACGACAACTTTGGATTGGAATTCATTAATACATCCCTTCATTTACTAGAATCGATACGAATGTTGCGTAAGAGCAACACATAAAAAGTGATATTCGGGGAACGATAACCCCGTTTGTCAGAATAGAATAGTAGTTTCTACAAGTAAATTCCCTCAAAAGCTCCGTCAAAAGCCACAGCAGCACCCGAGCGGGACGTTGGGCGCGGCCGACGCCCTGGCGCAGCCTTTATAGCAACATTATAGCAACATTCCCGCGCAGCTCCCGATGAGAAACCGGAAGTTACAGGCCAGTGACATTCAGCAGCGGACCTAACGCCTTCAACGGTTCCAGCCAAGGCTCGAAATGGCGCCATTGGTCGAGTCCTTCCCGGTAGATCGGCCGGCGTACCTGTTCGGAACTCGCAGTCCGCACGCTGCGCTCGGTCTTGTAGTACTCCAAGCACCCCTGTTCGAACGGCAGTCCGCAGAACTCGAGGATGCGGCGGACGTTGCCCTCGAGGTCTGCAACCACATCTTCATGCTGCACACGCAAGACCTTGCCCGGAAGAACCACATCCCAATGGTCCATCAATTCGACGTAGTTGCGGTAATAGCGGGCAACGTCGCCAAGGTCGTAGGTGAATTCCTGGCCGTTGGCGAACAGCTGCTTGAAGTTGCTGAAGCAGCATGCCATGGGTTCACGGCGCGCATCGATGATCTTTGCGCTCGGCAGAATCAGGTGAATGAGCCCGATGTGCCGGAAGTTGTTCGGCATCTTGTCGATAAAGCGGGGCTTGCCTTTGCGGTAGATGCGGGTGTCCGCGATGAACTGCTCGCCAAACAGCTTGAATTGATCCATGCCGAGATCGGCAAGCACGGCCGGATAGCGCGGCTTCACGTCGTCCGATTCGCGGCCGTTCAAGTGATGCACCAGCCGGGGAATCTCCGCCAGCTCCTTGGTGCCCTCCACCAAGGTATGCGACGCCAGAATTTGCTCGATCAACGTGGAACCGGCGCGCGGCAGGCCGACGATGAAGATGGGATCGGGGGAGTCGCAGCCCACGCCGCGTCGTGCCGCGAAGAACTCCCGGGTGCAGATGCTGATCTGCCGCCGCAAGTTGCGCTCCAACGCGTCCGGGTCGTAGCGCACCTCCTCCTTTTTGAGCGCATTGCCGAGTGCGTAAAAGCGGAACGACTCGGCGTAATCGCCGCGGTCCTCGAGGGCTTTGCCCAACGCGAAGTACAAGTGATACCGATCGACGGCCGGAGTCGCCGCAGCGGCGGCCTCGGCCCGCATTTGCGCGATCTCATCGTCGGCGAAACGGTAAGTCTTCAGATTGGCGAGGCTCCAGAAAGCATCGCCGTAATTCGGCCTGACCTCGGCCGCGCGGCGGTAGGATTCGATAGCCTCGCGTTGCCGGCCCACCGTCTTGTGAGCGTGCGCGATGGCGAGATGCAGCGTGGGGCTCGCCGGCGTTTCGGTTTTGAGTTGCTCGAAGATACGGATGGCGGCTTCGTGTTCGCCGATGCCGACCAGCGCATTGCCCTCCAGAGTTCGGAAGGCGTAATTGGCGGGTTCGATCGCGAGCAAGCGACGGACCTGCACCAGGGCCTCGGCGTGCCTGTGGCGATCGGCCAGGACCTGCGCATAGTCGAACCGCGCGGCGTGATAGTCGGGTTGGAATTCGAGCACGCTTTCGAGCAAATACTCGGCGTCGTCGAGCACATCCAGCTTCATGCCGATGCGGGCCAGCAGCCGCATGCCTTCGACGTGAGTTGGGTTGTTCTGCAGGAACCGCCGGATGTTCTGTTCGGCAATCAACGTTTCGCCTTCCGCGAACATGCTGTTGGCAGCGACCACCTCGGGAGGCAAACTGTCGAGAGTGGCGGCGACGTCCGCCGCGCTGCCGGCCTCGGCGATCCTGCCGAGCGATTTGCAAAGCGCCGACATGGCCTTCCAACTCGCCGGCAATGCGGGATTCAGCGCCACCGCCCGCTGATAAGCCGTCACTGCCGCGGCCGCGTCGCCGAGCGCGCGGTAGCAATGGCCGCGTTCCTGGTATAGGCGGCCGTAGTCGGGATGAATTTTTTCGAAGTTCTCGAGCGCTGCCAGCGCCTCCGCCGTCCTTCCCAGGTAGCGTAGATTGACCGCGATCAGATACAGGACGTCGCGGTTTTCGGGGAATTCACCGGCAAGCGAATTTGCGACGGCCAGCGACTGCGTGAACTGGCGATTCTGCAGCAGCCCGCGCGCGCGCTGCACTTCCGCATGGACCCGGGACTGCGATTGTCGTGATTGCTGCGCGGCCATACGGGACCCGGTCTCGGCTATAAGAGGGCGGGCATGGACGCCCGCCCCATGAATTTACCAGACTCGGGCCCAATGGCGACGCAATCAGGTACCGCCGAACTTGTACCCGAATTTCAACATGACGGTTCGCGGTCGAATGACCGTGTCTTCCTTCACGCGCTGCGCGTAGGTTGAGAACACCGCCGCGCGGGAATCGGTCAGATTCGTGCCGTAAATCTGCACATTCCAGGCGTCCTTGGCGATGCCGATCGATCCGTCGTAGGAGGTATAGGCGGCCAAATCGTAGGCGATCGATTGCGGAGGAACACTGTTGTCCGTTGCCAGCCGGTCGGTGGTCGACAGGGAATGCGCGCGATGCTGTGCGGCGCCTTGGACGAACGCATGATACTCCCCGACCGGGAATTCGTAGCGGACCCGCAGGTTCCCCTGAAACGGGGGTGACTGCGCGAGGGGGCTGCCGATTTCCCCGTACGGATTATGCAGTCCGAGTGCAGCCCAATTGATCGGCGCGCCGGTCTTGTCTTTCAGCGTGGGTGTATTGACCAGCTCAGAATGGTTCCACGATCCCGACAGCGTCACGGTGAGGCCGGTGGTCACGCGGCCGATGATTTCGGTTTCGAAACCGCGCACGCGGTAGTCCGGCCCGTTGGTGGTGAAAGTCAGGTTGCCAAGCACGCCCGGGTCGAAGAGTCCGATCTGGACGTCCTTCCAGTCTTCCCGGTATACGGTGCCGTTGAACTGGAGGCGGTGATCGAACCACTGGGTTTTGAAGCCCAACTCGTTGTTCGTCAGTGTGTCCGGCGCAAAGCCGATCGGTGTCAGGAAGATGCCTTTGAGTGGCGACTGACCGGCGCTGACGAAACCGGAGGCACGATTGAAGCCGCCCGGCCGGAAACCCTGCGACCAGGTGTAGTACAGCAAGCCGTCATCCATGAACTTCCAGCTCACATTGGCGCGGCTCTTGAATCCTTTATAGGTCTTTTCGAGCCCGACGGCCTTATCCGAGTAGGCGCCGTTGCCCGCGGGGACGACGAACGTGTCGAGGTTCAAACCGCTGTCGCACGCGCCCGGAATCGTTCCGGGATCGAAGGTGTACAAGCCGCCCGGCCGGCAGCCGTAGCTGCCGCCCTTGGCGCCCTTCTCGAAAGTATCCATGTTGTAGTAGCGGGTGCCCGCCGTGAAGGTGAGGGTCTTCGGAATCAGGTCGAAATCCACCGACATGAACGCCGCTTTTTGCTTATAGCCGCGCTGAATGTCGTCGTAGAAGCCGATCAGGGGATCGCGGATGTTGTGATTGTTGGCGCTAGAGGTGGGCGGTGCGATCAACGGGATGAACCCAGCACCCGGTGCCCGGTAGTACCAATCGGAGATGTCCTGCACCAGGAAGTCCTCCCAGAACAGGCCGCCGATGGCACGGATACGCCAATCGTCCGGGGTGCTCACGCGGAATTCATGGTTCTGATGCGTGTTGCGCTGCCACACTCGGAAGTTGGCAACGGGCGACAGACACGCGCCGGCCGGCGTGCCGTTGGCGGCCGCCACGGCGGTGCCGGGCGGCAGACAAGAATAGTAATCGCCGTAGGCGCCACGGTTGTAATTGGTGTAGTCCGCAACTTGATCCACTTTGCGCACGAGGTAGCCGCCGGTGTACACGAGCTTCAAGGGGCCGACGCGGCCGTTCAAGGTCCACGCCGTGTTCGTGAACCGGTCCTTGTCGTACTGCGGACTGAAAAGGTTGACCGACAGATCGGGCAGCGCCTGGCCGTCGGAGCCATTCTTCATCTCGGCGAAAATCCCGTCCGCTTCCATGTTCTGGTACGACTGCGTCAACAGGAAATTCCAGTCGTCATTGAACTGATACAGGCCCGACAAGCGGAAGCCCTTGTAGGTCACGGGGTTGATGGCCCGACCGGTGAGTTCGGAATTCGAGGCAACCTCATTCACCGCCGGGACCACGCCCTTGAAGTAATAGGCGATGCCGAGGTCGCTCGACTTGCGGGTGAAGGTGCCCGGCACGTTGTCGATGTAGCCGCCGCGAGATTCGCTGTAGATCACCGCCCGGAGCGCCAGCTTGTCGTCGATCAACGGAATGTTGATCGTGGCATCGAGGCTGCTGCTCGGATCGCCATGCGAGGTGTAGCCGTAGCCCGCGTTGAAATTGGCCTCGGTTTTGTTGAGCTTCGGCTTGTTGGTGATGTAGCGGATCACGCCGGCCTGAGCGCCGGCGCCGAACAGCGTTCCCTGGGGGCCTTCTAGAACTTCGATGCGCTCGATGTCGGCGGCATAGATGTCCATGTTGCGGCCGGGTAATTGAGCGGACTGTTCATCGAGATATACGGCGACGTTGGGGAAGCTTCCAGTCGCGCCCGAGGATTGTTCGCCGTCTTGCGTGGTGGCAAGGCCGCGCATGTAGATCTGCCCCTGACCAGGACCCTGATTCGCAACCGTCACGTTGGGGAGGAACTTCACATAATCGTCAAAGGTTGTTACGTTCAATTGCCCCAACGTCTCGGCGGTCAACGCCGTGATCGTAATCGGCACGTTCTGAATGCTTTCCGTGCGACGCTGCGCCGTGACGGTGATTTCCTGAATACCCTCTGACTCGCTGGTGTCGGCCGCGGGTGCGGCATGCGCGGCTCCCATGGCGGACCCGCTCAGAATCGCGGCAATGGCGTACGACAACTTCTGGCTTGAGTTCATGCTTCCATCCCTTTATCTTTATATTGCTTTTTTCAGTCATCTAGCCCCGTCAAACTAATGTCGACGATTGCCAGATGTTGCACCATCGCAGCGCGTAGCGCGTAGTCGCTGAAACCCGCGAATGGTTGCCCGAGCTTAGCTCATCGATGGATTGACGCTATGTTATTAAGCGATGCCCCCATGCCGATTTGCGACATCCTCGTGGTCAGCTCGGTCGCGAGGCGCCGATTCGCCTCGCTGGGGACGCTTAACTATCGCCTGGTCCCAATTTCGCCGGAAATCCCGGCGCTCGTAGCGGGGTGCCCACCGAGTCTTCCAGCAGCTTCACGATCATCGAGGACCAGGCGCTACCGCCGTACTTGGCACGCCCCTCGATGAAGATCTGCTCCATCATGCCTGCGAGACGCAGCGGCACGCCGAAACGGCGCCCGAATTCAACCGCGAAACCTGCGTCCTTGCACGCCAAATCCATGGTGAAACCGATGTCATAGCTGCCGTTCAGAATGACCTTGCTCTCGGTTTCATGCACGAAGCTATTGCCCGAACTGGCCGCGATGGCGTCGAATGCGGCGCGCAGGTCCACTCCCGCCTTCGCACACAACATCAATGCCTCGCCGGCGGCGATCAAGTGAATGAAGGCGAGCATGTTGGTCACGACTTTCGTGACCGCAGCCTGTTCGATGCCGCCCAGGAAGATCACGCGGCCGCCCATCGCCTTCAGCGCCGGCTCATGCATGGAGAATATCTGTTGCGGCCCGCCCGCAAGGACGGTTATGTCGCCGGCTTCGGCGCGGTGTACGCCGCCCGTCACCGGGCAGACCAGGGTCGAGACGCCGACGCCGCCGGCACGCGCCGCGATCCGTTCCACCTCCACGAAGTCGTTGGTGCTCATCTCGATCCACGTGCTGCCTGGATGCAGGAACGGCAGCGCCTCGTTCATCACGGCGGCGCTGGCAGCGGGAGAGGGCAGGCAGGTAATGAGGGCGTCACAGGTTTTCGCCAGATCGGGCACCGACCCGCTCCAGCGAGCTCCCGCCGCGATGGCGGCATCGGCGGAGGCACGATTGAGGTCGAACACGGTCAATTCGAATCCGCCGCGGGCCAGGTTCGCCGCCAGGTGTTTTCCGAGATTCCCAAGGCCTATGAATCCGTAGCGCAATGTCGTTCCTTGTGGAGATGAATCCAGAATCGTTCAATCAGCCCAGCGGGCGATCGATCATTTCGAGGTGTAGATTTCCGTCGGTGGGATAGGGATTGGCCAATGCCACGGCTTCGTTCAATTCGACGCCGAGGCCGGGACTCGTCGGCGGGATCACGAAGCCATCCTCCCATCGAATGGGCGTCTTGAGAATGTCCGCGTGGAATCCTCCCCACTGTTGAATGCTTTCCAGGATCAGGAAATTGGTGGAGCAGGCGGCAATTTGAATGTTCGCGGCGCCGACCACCGGCCCGCAGTACAGATGCGGCGCAATCTGCGCATAGTGAACCTCCGCCAGCGCAGCGACTTTTTTCGCCTCGAGTAAACCGCCGACACGGCCCAGGTTCAGCTGCAGGATGTTGGCGGCGCCCGCCGCCAACACGCGCGCGAATTCATACTTGGTGGTGAGCCTCTCGCCGGTGGCGATGGGAATACTGGTGCCGCGCGCCACGAGGGCCATCTGTTCGGGCATTTCGGGGGGGACGGGCTCTTCGAACCACAATGGATCGAAGGCTTCGAGTTGCCTGGCAAGGCGGATCGCGCCCGACGTGGTGAATTGACCATGAGTGCCCAGCAAGAGATCCGCCTTGCGCCCCACTGCTTCGCGCACCAGCCGTACCAGGCGAACCGTCCGTTCCAGCGCCTCTTGCGTGGGCTGACGCGGATCGTAGGCGGAAAAACCGCCGGTGGGATCGAACTTGAGGCCGGTGAATCCCTGCTCGACATATTCGGCGGCGCGCTCCGCGGAACGTTCGGCGTCATGGTAGAACTCGTCGCCTTCGCCGTCGGCGGGATAGAGATACGTGTAGCTGCGCAGGCGCTCGTGCACCTTGCCGCCCAAGAGGTTGTACACCGGCTGTTCGACCGCCTTGCCGATGATGTCCCAGCAGGCCATTTCGAGACCGCTCACCACGCCCATCAACGAAAGGTCGGGGCGCAGGCTGAAACCGGAACCGTAGCTTTCGCGCCAGATCGATTCGATCTTGAAGGGGTCCCGGCCCGCGAAGCGCCGCATGAACACGTCCTCGATCATGGAAGCGACGACGTGCGGTCCGAACGTGGCGGCGTACACTTCGCCTACGCCTTCGATGCCGCAGGACGTCTTCAACTTGAGGAAGACAAAATAACGTCCGCCGAAGCCCGGCGGCGGATTGCCCACCACGAATACTTTGACACTGTCGAGTTTCATCGCAAACGTTCCTTGTCGCGGGTTATCCGCCGTTGAGTATTAATTCGGCCGCTCTTTGCGCCACCATGAGAGTCGGTGCGTTCGTGTTGGCCGACGTCACGGTCGGAAACACGGAGGCGTCGACCACCCGCAGGCGCTCGACGCCGTGCACCCGAAGCTGCGAGTCGACCACGGAATCGTCGGATTTATTTCCCATGCGACAGGTGCCGACCGGGTGGTACACGGTGGCTGCGCGTGCCCGGAAGTCGGAAACAAGTTCATGGTCTGCCAGGCGCGCCAAATCGGGTGCGATGGGTTCCAGGATCAGGGCTCGCATGGCCTCGGTGCGCGCGATCGCCTGGAGGAGGCGTCCGCCATACACCACGTCGAGAACGTCCTTGTCCGTGGACAGATAATTCGGTGCGATCAGCGGTGCACGGCGAAAATCTCCGTCCGCGATGTCGATGCGCCCCACACTGGTGGGCCGCGTCGGTTGGAAGCACAGATAAAATCCCGGAAATGCGTCGACCTCGATGCGCGTGCGCTTCGCATCCCCGGTGCCGTAGGTCACGGGGTTGAAGTAGAGCTGCACGTCCGGACGGGTGGCGGCCGGATCCGCGCGCAGAAAACCGCCGAATTGGTTCACACTGAGCGCCAAGGGTCCGGTTCTCGTCAGCAGATACCGCATGCCCGCACGCAATTTTCCGAATGTCGAGTGCAGCTCGTTGTTGAGCGTCGGCCTGGTGGCCTTGAACGAATAGACGACGGCGAGGTGATCCTGCAGGTGCCCGCCGACGGCCGGGTTGTCGACGATCAGCGGGACGCCGTGGGCGGATAACGTCGTGCCCGGCCCGATGCCCGACAATTGCAAGAGCTGCGGCGAATTGACCGCCCCGCCGCACACGATGACTTCGGCGGCGGCGGCCGAGAAATGCTGCCGGCCGTCGCGCCACCACTCGACGCCGGTGGCGCGGCCCTCGCTGATCCTGATCTTGCTGACCCAGGCGTGCGTTTCGAGCTTGACCGTATCGCGGAGTAGTGCCGGCCGCAGGAACGCGTCGGCGGCCGACTGGCGTTTCCCGTTGCGGATGGTCACTTGATAGCATCCCAGACCTTCGGGGTGCGGCCCGTTGAAGTCGTCGGTCACCGGCAGCCGCAATTCGGCCGCCGTAGCGAGCCAGGTCGTGCGGGAAGAATGCAGAAACGGCGTGACGTCCTTGACGTCGAGCGCGCCGCCGGTGGTCGCGTGGCCGGCCGGGTCCACCCGGCGCTCGGTCTTTTCAAAATAGGGACGCACGTCGTCCCAGCTCCAACCGATATTCCCCAGGGCGCGCCAGTCGTCGAAGTCCGCCGGCATGCCGCGGCAGTAGACCAACGCGTTGATGGAACTCGACCCGCCCACCACGCGCCCGCGCGGCCAGTACATGGTGCGGCCGTTGAGCCCGGGGCTGGGCAGCGTTTGGTACTTCCAATTCACCGATGAGTCGGCAAAGGTGCGCCCATAGCCGATCGGCGTCTTGATCCAAAACCGCGCGTCCGATCCGCCTGCTTCCAGCACCAAGACCCGCTGGCCGCGCGCCGAAAGTCGATCGGCAAGCACGCAACCGGCCGAGCCGGCGCCGATGATGATGTAGTCGGATTGATGCACCCCGGGGAGCTTAGCCTGATGGCCCTTCCGCGCTATGCCATTTCGCGATCCACCCATATCTTTTTTCGAATCCGCGCACGATCTTTTCGCAGAGGGAGCCGCCCGTCGCGTAACGCGGTCGAACCATGTATGGTGCGAAGCGAAGTCAAGATCGAGGTGCAACGAGTGATCAGCGCAGCCATTGACGTTACTCGAACCCGTGTCCCGTCCTCGGTCGAGCGGTGGTACGTGCTGATTTTGATGTGCCTGATCTACGCCATCAACATTGCCGATCGTTATGTCGTTTCGACCGTGCTCGAGCCGATTCGCCTCGATCTGCACCTGGACGACGACAGCGTGGGAATGCTGACCAGCTGGCCGCTGGCGCTCTTTTACGTAACTTGCGGGATTCCGATTTCATGGTTCGCCGACCGTTCGAATCGGCGCAATATTCTGTCGGTGTCGTTGATCGTGTGGTCGGGATTCACGGCGCTGTGCGGTCTTTCGCGCGGTTGGATTCAGTTCGCTCTGGCGCGCATAGGGGCAGGCATCGGCGAAGCGGGCGGCACGCCGCCGTCGACGGCCATCGTCTCGGATTGCTTTCCACCCGAGCGGCGGCCGATGGCGATGACGGTGCTCGCTCTCGGCGCGCCGATCGGCGCGTGGATCGCGCTCGACGTGGCGGGGGAGGTTGCGCGCATTTACGACTGGCGGCACGCGTTCCTCGCGCTCGGAATTCCGGGCTTGGTGGTCGGTCTCATCGTGTATTTGACCATTCGCGAGCCTGCCCGAGGCCGCTTGGACGAGATCGTGGATGACATCAAACCGTCGGTCAAAGAGACCTGGCGGTTCTTTTGGGAGCAGAAGGCGGCCTTCCACGTCGTGATGGGCGGCGGCGTCTGCGCGCTTTGGGGTTGGGGATTGATGTATTGGACTCCGGCATTTCTGATGCGCACCTACCAAATAGACGTGGCCCAGGCCAGCGAGGTCACCGGCAACATCCATCTGATCGGGGGCTCTCTGGCCACGGTGGGTACGGCCTGGCTATTGTCGAGGCCCTTCATGGCGGACCCGCGCCGCGTCGTGTGGTTGCTCGGGGGGGTGGTGGCGCTGACGACGATTCCGTCGATCATCGCGTACTTCACCCACTCGCTGCTGGTGGCCAAAATCATGTTTTGGATTTTCATCCCGGCCATCTACTTCTACATCGGACCCTGCTTCGGGCTGCTCAACAATCTATCGCCGTGCCATATGCGGTCGATGTTCATCGCGGTATCGCTGCTGGTCGCCAATGTGTTCAATCTGATCGTCGCGCCCAAGCTGGTGGGTACATTGAGCGTGTGGTTTGCGGGAAGTCGTGGGGTCGATGCCGCGTCATTGCGAATGGCCATGCTGATTCTCGCTCCCACCGGATTTTGGGCGGCTTACCATCTGTTCTTGGCGTCCAAGACCATCATCGCCGATCAAAAGAGAGCGATTGCGTACACCCGGGCGTGGTCACCTTAAGGGGTCGTCCGCATGCCGAAAACCAATATCGACCGCCGCTGGCTGCCCTTGAACGCACTGCGTGCCTTCGAAGGCGTTGCCAAGCACCTGAGCTTCACCGCCGCGGCCAATGCGCTGCTGATATCCCAAAGCGCCTTGTCGAGGCATGTCATCGCGCTCGAAAAATTGATCGGCGCGCAACTCTTCGAGCGCCGCCCGCACGCATTGGTATTGACGAAAGCCGGGCAGCTTTTGTTGCCGGCAGTCATGAAGTCGTTCGATCGCCTGGAGTACGCGCTCGACGATATCCGCAATGAGAACGCCGCCAGCATCAGGACGCTGCGGGTGCAGATGCCGCCGAGCTTCGCCGTGCATCTCGCGGTGCCAATCCTCCGGGATTTCAAGCGCGCGGCGGCGGAGGTCGAGATCGATCTGGTGAGCCCGTATGGAGTCGGACCGCCGCCCGGCGACGTGGACGTGGCGGTGGTGTACTCCAAACCGACGGTGACGGACCTGGTGACCGACCTGCTGTGGCCCGTGCGGCTCAGCATGCTCTGTCACCCGAGCATCGCGGCGCGGCACAAGGGTGCCACCTTGAGCGAATTCATCACGGCGAATGAATTGGTGCACGTGCGCATTTCGGATCTGCCGCGACATCACCTTTGGCTGCAGTTCGCCAAGACTGCAGGCTTGCACTCGTTGAACGTCGAGCGTGGACTGGTCTTCGATACGGCCGTACTTGCGGTGCAGTACGCGCTCTCCGGCGAGGGGATCGCCCTGGTGGATGGCTACCTGTTCGGCGATTACATTCGCACCGGTCAACTGGCGAAGCCGTTCGACAATATTCTGGACGACGGCTTCGGTTACTATTTGACCACTCACCCGGATGCTTTGAGCGATACGGCGATCGCGTTATTCCGGTCGTGGTTGATCGAGCGTTTCGGCACGGCCTCGGGAGGTTCGTCTCCCGCCCTTCACATGGCCGTTTCCAATGAGTGAGCGGTGCGTCGCCGCCGCAATGAAAGCAATTCGGTGAATCGGGAGAAGTTTTGATGAAGAGCCACGCAAAGGTGGTGGTGATCGGCGGAGGCGTCGTGGGCGCCAGCGTCCTATATCACTTGACCAAGGCAGGATGGAAAGACGTATTGTTGATCGAACGCGCCGAACTCACATCGGGTTCGACCTGGCACGCGGCGGGCGGCATGCACACCGTGAACGGCGATCCCAACGTCGCGAAGCTGCAGCAATACACGATAGAACTCTACAAGGAGATCGAAGCGATTTCCGGACAGTCCTGCGGCGTTCACATCACGGGCGGCATCATGCTCGCCGGCACGCGAGAGCGGCTCGATTGGCTGAAAATGGCCAAGGCGCGCGGCCGGTATCTTGGGATGGACCTGGAGATCATCTCGGTGGACGAGGCGGCAAAACTCTTTCCGCTGATGGAAAAGAAGCACTTCACGGGCGCCATGTACGATCCCATCGAGGGTCATGTCGATCCCTATGGCGTGACGCACGCCTATGCCAAATCCGCGCAGATCGGTGGTGCCGAAATCGTCCGTCACACCCGGGTGACGGATCTCAGGCAGCGAACGGACGGATCGTGGGACGTGATCACGGATCACGGCAATGTTCATGCCGAGCACGTGGTCAACGCCGGCGGCCTGTGGGCCCGGGAAGTCGGGCGCATGGTCGGCATCGAATTGCCCATTCTTGCGATGGAGCATCAGTACCTGATCACCGGAGACCTGCCGGAACTGGTCGGCCAGCCGGAACAGCTGCACGCCATCGATTTCGAGGGCGAGATCTACATTCGTCAGGAACGCGGCGGCATGCTCATGGGGACCTATGAGCGCGCGGGCGTGCCCTGGTCCGAGGTGACGACGCCTTGGGACTTCGGTCAGGATTTGCTGGCCAATGACCTCGAGAGGATCGCGCCCAGCCTCGAAGTGGGCTTCGCGCACTTTCCCGCATTGGAAAGCGCCGGCATCCGAAAAGTGGTCAATGGTCCGTTTACGTTTGCTCCGGACGGAAATCCCCTGATCGGGCCGATCAAGGGATTGAAGAATTTCTGGGTGGCCTGCGGCGTCATGGCGGGCTTCAGTCAAGGCGGCGGCGTGGGATTGGCTTTGGCCGGCTGGATGGTGGACGGCGACCCCGGCGCCGACATCTGGGGCATGGACGTCGCGCGCTACGGCGACTGGACCACCCTGGCGTACACCAATGCGAAGGTGCGCGAGAACTACTCGCGCCGCTTCAGCATCCGGTTCCCGAACGAGGAGCTGCCGGCGGCCCGGCCGCTGCGCACCACGCCGATATACGAAAGGCTGGCGGCAGAGCATGCGGTCTTCGGCGACTACTGCGGCCTCGAACACGCGCTGTGGTTCGCGCCCACTGAAGCAGAGGCGGTGGACCATGTGAGCTTCCGCCGGTCGAACGCGCATCCGCACGTCGCCCGCGAGTGCACGGCGGTGCGCGATCACGTTGGCCTGTTGGAGATCTCCAACTACGGGAAGTTCGAGATTCAAGGCCCGGCCGCGGCCGAATGGCTTTCGAAGATCATGGCGAATCGCATTCCCAGTGTGGGGCGCATCGCGCTTTCCCCCATGCTGAACGACAGAGGCAAGCTGATCGGTGATTTCACCCTGTGCCGCATCGCGGCGGATCATTTCTTTCTGATCGGTACCTACGCCGCCGAGACCTACTATCTGCGGTGGTTCGAGCGGCATTTGCCGCCGACGGGGGTGACGGTGCGGCCCTGCGCCATGCAGTATGTGGGCTTGTCGGTGGCCGGTCCGAATTCACGCGCGCTGCTGCAAAGTCTGGTGCGGGACGATCTGACGACCGGCTCCTTTCCATTCATGTCGTTCAAGCGAATGGAAGTCGGTATGATCCCCGCGTATGTCGGGCGGGTCTCATTTACCGGGGAACTCGGCTACGAAATGTGGGTGACCACGGACTACCAGCGCGCGTTGTACGATTTGTTGGTGAGGGCCGGCCACGATTACGGTTTGCGATTATTCGGCGGAAGGGCGCTCAACGCGATGCGCATCGAAAAGAATTTCGGCACGTGGGCCCGGGAGTACCGTCCCATCTATGGGCCGTTCGAGGCGTCCTTAGGCCGATTCGTCGATCTCAAGAAGGGCGACTTCATCGGACGCGCGGCGGCCGCTGAAGAAAAGGACAGCGGCGGAGCGCTGCGCCTCGTCGGCTTCAAGGTCGATGCCACGGATGCGGACGCGATCGGCGACGAGCCCATCTGGCACGAGGGCAGGGTCGTGGGTTGGGTGACGTCGGGGACCTTCGGCCACCGCGTCGGTGCGTCGCTGGCGCTCGGCTACATCCCTGCGTCCGTGGCCGCGGCCGATGGCGGTTTCGAGATCGAAATCATCGGCGAACGGCATCGGGCCACTCGACTTGCGGCGCCGCCGTACGATTCCAGCGGCGTCCTGATGCGCGGTTGAACGGCGCGGCTTTTTGAAGCGAGGAGGGGATATGCCTACGACACTGGATACGATTGCGACCCAGTACAATGGTCTGAAGACACACACCGAAGGACTGCCGGCGGACGCCTATTTCGATGCGTCGCGCTATGAACGCGAGCTGCAGCGGATCTGGTATCGAAACTGGATCTACGTCGGCCGTTCGAGCGAGATCACGCGGCCGCGGGCGTTTCGCACCTTCGAACTGGGCGATCAGAAATTGCTTCTGGTTCGCGACGATGACGGGGCGTTGCAGTGTTTCCACAATACCTGCCGGCATCGCGGCGCAGCCCTGTGCCGGGAGAACGGCGGCGTCATGCGCTCGGGCGCCATCATCTGCCCGTATCACGCGTGGACCTACAACCTGCAAGGCGAGCTCCTGCGCACGTCGTCCAAGCACCATGCAGAGGGCTTCGACACGGCCGATTACCCCCTGTACAAGATCGGTGTGCGCGAATGGAGGGGATTCATCTTCGTAGCCCTCACCGACCGTCCTCCGCCGTTCGAGCGGCTGTTCGACCTGCCCTTGAGCCGGGTGGATGCGTGGCCGCTGGATGATCTTCAAGTGGGCCACGTGCTACAGAAGACCATGCGATGCAATTGGAAGATCTTCTGGGAGAACTACAACGAATGCCTGCACTGTCCGGGTGTTCATCCACGGCTTTCGCAGCTGGTGCCGATTTTCGGCCGCGGTCTTCTGGAGGAGCGGGATGACCCGAACTGGACCTTGAATTCCGCAGACCCGGACCCGAAATTCAAGGGGGGGCTGCGCACCGGTGCGAGCACCTGGTCCTTGGATGGTCAATTGACCGGTATTCCGTTCGCCGGACTGTCCGATGAAGACCGCAAGCTGGGCGCCGTCTATCTGACCGGCCTGCCGTCGATGTTCATGGTCGGTCACCTCGATTACATCCGTGTCGTGCGGCTGCGTCCGCTCGGACCGGAGTGCACCGAACTGCGGGTCGAATATCTCTTCTCCGCCGAAACGCTGGCCAGCCCCAAGTTCGATATGCGAAATGTCGTCGATTTCACCGACCTCGTCATGACCGAAGATGCCGAGGTGTGCGAACTCAATCAACGGGGACTTCACGCTGCCCCGCATGTGGGGGGCGTGGTCATGCCCGAGGAGTACGTCATTCGGCAATTCCACGAATGGATCGGTTCTGAGCTGGCGCGCGTGTAGGCCGGCCGCGACCGCGCTGCTTGCTCTCGGCCTCTGGGCTTGCGGCGGGCCCAAACATGCGGAAACCACCGGCGAAGAGCCGGTGCTCAACATCTACAATTGGGCCGACTACATCGGCTACAACACCATCGCCGAGTTCGAGCACGAAACCCACATCAAGGTGATTTACGGGCTGTACGACTCGAACGAGACGCTGGAAGCAAAGATACTGGCCGGACGATCGGGCTACGATCTCGTCAGCACGACCACCGGATTCTACGGACGGCAGATCAAAGCCGGCGCCTATCGGCCGCTCGACCGCAGCAAGCTGCCAAATTTCACCAATCTCGACCCAACGGTACTCGCGGTGCAGGCGCAGGCCGATCCAGGCAATCGCTATGCCGTTCCGTATCTGCACGCAATGAATGGGATTGCGTACAACGTGGATCTCGTAAAGGCCCGCGTCCCAAACGCACCCACCGACAGTCTGGCGCTGATTTTCGATCCGGCCGTGATCTCGAAATTAGCCGACTGCGGCGTCACGTTCCTGGATTCGCCCGAAGACGTGATTCAGCTTGCGCTCAGCTTCTTGCACTTGAATCCCAATTCGCAGAGCGCT
>JAXDQI010000057.1:0-28185 GCA_034667965.1 Gammaproteobacteria bacterium | reverse complement strand
CGCCCAACTCAAACAGGAAGTCCCGCAAGTCACGCCGCGACAACGCATCGAAAAACGGCTTATTCCAACGATTGAGGCGAATCTGTCCGTAGGCGGTGGCAGAGATGACGAGGACCAGCGAAGCCACCAGCATCGTGAGCGCCTTGCCCACCGGAGAGGCGAAAATCACCCGGGTCATCATCAGCATTTCCCGCGTGAGGCCCAAATGTGCGGACCCACTCTCGATTGCGGCGCCGGCTGTTGATTTCGAGACGTCCGTCACTACTCAGGCACCGTTGAGGACGTGCTGCAAACGACTTCCGCAGGCGTGCGAAGGACGGTCACCGAATCGCTCTCGAAAGTCGTGCACGCGCTTCCGTTGAGCATCACGGCGCGCAATGGGGCCGCCAACGGTGGACGCAAGATCACCTTGGCGCTCATCGCGCTGCTGATTTCAAATCGCACGGTTGCCGAATCGAGCCGGTGAAGCGAATACCTCAAGGTTCCATATAGCGTCGGCATGTCGTTGACCCGCACTCCCGCCCCTTCGATCCATTCCGGCGCAATCCCCGCCGCAATGATCAGGGATTCGTCGCTCTCATGTTCATAGGCGAAAAGGCAGCGAACGGCAAGGACATATTCCGCGGCAATCCAGGTATGCGGAAGATCCCCCAGGTGGGCGGGCGCCGCATGGTCGCGCCACGAAATCTCGGGCCACTGGTTCCAGGGCCTGGGCCGACGATCCGACATGAAGAATCGCAACAATTCCAATGCCGCATCGCGGCGCCCAAGCCGCACGAGAGCCCCGATGATGCGAATTTCATAGGGCGTATAGTTGGGCGAGGCGAGTTCGCCGCTGCGCTTCCTGCGCCACTCGGCCAGATATATGTCGAAAGTTCGCTCGACGGCCCGACGATCGATCCCGGCCGGGACATCCAGCAGATAGAGCGCGTTCGCGGTCGCCGTCGGATCGAAGTCCGCCCACTCGATGCTGCCCGGAATGAAGTCAAGCTTGCGCTGCGAACGCGTTGCTTCAATCGACGCGAACAATGCGGAGTCAAGGCGCTTCGTCAACGTCTGCCATTGCATCGCGCAGTCCTGACGGCCGATCGCATGCGCCAGATGCCCCGCATCGCGCAAGCCCCGCAAAGCCCAGAAGTCGTCCCAATAGGAGTGGACCGGCTGGGCCAGGTAGCCCTCGTGGCTGACCGAGATCGGCAGCAGTCCATCCTCCCCCAACAAGCGCTCGATGCATCCGACCGCCTTGACGACGAACGGCCACACGTCCTCGACGAGCTGGTCATCCGACGTGAATCGATGGTAGTCGGCTATCAAGGCCAGCAGTTGCCCATGGCTATCGTGTTCTACGAGCCAGTCGACTCCCTCGTTGTCGATACAGCAAGGTACAAAGCCATCGGCGCGTTGATGGGGCGCATACCAGCGAATGTACTCCCGAACCTCCTCCGCGTGCCCCATACGCAGCAAGGCGGCGCTCATCATGGCGCCGTCCCGGATCCAAGACCGCGTATACCGGCGGGGTCCCGGCTGCAAAGCGGCACCCGAACGGGTCACGAGGATGTGGGCGGTCGCGGTGAGCGAGGCGCGAATCACTTCCGTGAGCCAGCCGTCGCCCATCCATTGGTTTACCGGCAGCCTCGTGCTCCAATCGAACGCCGGCTCGTCCTTTAATTGCCGCACGCCGACCGGCATGCAGTCCATGACGAGTTCGTAGACTTCCCCTCGTTTACCCGGCAGTTCAAAATCGAGCGCACCGCTGGCGAACCCGAACGGATCATGCACCTCTGTGTCGTTCGGCAGCATCCCGTCGATGAGACGGGACGCAATGAAACCATCGTCGAAGCGCAGCGATCCGAATCCCGCGGGCGGGGCGGCCGGCACGACACGCGTGGTCTCGTTGACGTATACCGTCCCTTCACGCCACGCCAAATCGTGGATCTCGCTGACTCCGCCCAGTCGGCGGAAATTCTGCCACGGCGGCGTGACCTGGAAAGGACGAAGCAGCACGAACAATCGGGCAGTCGATGATCGTTCCGAGAGATTCTCGAAACGATAACGCAGCCGCACTGCGCCGCTCAACGTAGCCTCGGCTTGTACGCGAAGACGCCACTCCCCGGTTTCCCATATCGTAGAGGGTACGGGCATCCAATCGTGCAGCAGCTCCTGCCGCGAATCGACGTCCGCCCAGGTGATGAGACGCTCGTCGATGAACAGCATGGGCTCCAGGGAGAAGGATCCTTGACCGACCTCGACCATGCCGTCGTCATTCATCAGCGCGCAGTGCGTGCCGTGCGACGTTCCGATGGGAGTCCACAAACTCTGTTCACGATGCAGCCAACGAGGATGCCACCCACGTGCTTCGGCATCGACAATGTGGTGCCAGAAGGCATGGATGGACCTCGAGAATTCGAAAGGCTGCGGACGCAGCGCCGCGCCCAAGGTTGCCTCGTCGAGTTCCAGCCGCAGAAATCGGGTTTTGAGCCCGGGAAGGTACACGTTGGTGCGTTTGCCGCCGGCTCTCGCCGCAGCATGAACCGTAGTCCAGCGACGGCCGCCGTTCGAAGCACGCACGCGAAAGCCGCCGGCAGGTGCGGCGCCCAGCCAATCGATGGTCAGACCTCCGATCACGCGCGGCTGCCGGGAATCGATCACGATCCACGGTCGCAGATCGTCGGGCTGTGGTTTCCATCCAGAGCCGCTCAGGGCCCGCGGCGCCTCAAAATCTGGAAGTGAGCTCGAAGCGCTGACCTTCGGGGTCTCTCGAGGATCGCAGTCCTCGATTTCCAGTCCCGCAATCCACACCGTACCCTCGCCGCCTTCGCGGGCAACGATGGCAATTTCAATGGAGCCCAACTTCGAAATGGCGGTACCGCTTGCCGGACCCCAGGCAAAGTCGATCTCCCGGCTTTCCACCCTCATTCGCGTCCAATGTCGCGGAAGCCGCAGGCCCTCCCTTTTGTGCCGCCAGACGTTCTGACCGCTGTCGTCGACCAGCTTGAGTTCCAGATCATTGACGGCGCCGCTGCCGCGCAGCCGAAATTGCACCGCATACTCATTCGGCATCGGCCGCCGGAGGGCACGTCGCGCGACGACGAAGCCGCCGCCACCCTTGAAATCGAAATCCATTTGCAGCGCAGGAACATGCCCCATCCATCGCATCGACAGTTTCAGCGCCGCATTACCGGAAGCCGTCGGCTGCCATTCGGACAGGAAGGCCGATTCCGAGGTTTTCCCTTGAGTCATCGCCGACATTTTAGAGGATTCTCAAGGAATTGGGGATTCCATGCTATACGCAGTAACGCGGCAGCGGCGACATTTGTTGCTATGCAGGTAGGAGACCGGGAGCACCCTTCCCGCTGTGTCGTTGAATCAGCTCGAAACCGCCCGTGCGCTTGCAAGATCGATCGTCCCTCGAAGGACGTGCTCGATCGCATTCTGACGCAGCGATAGCATTCCCTCCTGCTGTGCAAGCGCAACCACTTGCGGCACGGCGGAGCGTGAGCGAATCAAATGCTTGATCTCGGGCGTCGCCGATAGCAGCTCGTATACGACGATCCGCCCCTTGTATCCTTGCCGGCAGGCATCGCAGCCGGAGGCATCGTGCAATAGAAGTCGCCCGTCGGTACCGTATTCCTGCTGCCAGCGTCCGCGGATGATTGCCGGATCAAGCGTGGTGTTGGCGCAATATTCGTCCGCCAAATCGCCGATCTCCAGCTCCGTCGCGGCACGAGCCTGCTTGCACGTCGCGCACAGCTTGCGCGCCAATCGCTGCGACAGAACGCCGATGAGAGCGTCGGCAAAATTGAATGGATCCATGCCAAGATCCAGGAGCCTCACGACGCTCTCCGCAGCGCTGTTGGTGTGTAGTGTCGAGAATACCAGATGACCGGTCAGCGAGGCTTCAATGCCGATCTTGGTGGTCTCGACGTCGCGCATTTCGCCGACCATGATGACATCCGGGTCGGCGCGCAAGAAGGCGCGCATGGCCGCTGCGAACGTCCAGTCGATTTTCGCGTTGACCTGAACCTGCCGGAGCCCACGTTGCGTAATCTCCACCGGGTCTTCGGCCGTCCAGATCTTCAGATCCGGCCGATTGATCTCCCGCAGCAGCGAGTGGAGCGTCGTCGTCTTGCCGGACCCGGTGGGCCCGCAGACCAGAATGAGCCCGAAACTACGCTCTATCATCGATCTGAGGGATGCGAGATCCGGCTCCGAAAAGCCGATCTGGTCGAGGGGCGACGCTTCGGCTCCCGCCAATATTCGCAGCACGACGTCTTCGAGATTGTTGGCGGTCGGTATTATCGCCACCCTCAATTCGATCGATAGCGGACCGTGTTTCGCGAAATCGATCTTTCCATCCTGGGGATGCCGGCGTTCAGATATGTCGAGTTCCGCCATGATCTTGATACGCGAAATGAGCGAGTTGCTATATGCCTGCGGCAGGTCAAGATAATCCTCGAGATCCCCGTCCTTGCGGAAGCGAATTCGAGTGTGTGCATTGCCGCTGTTGCTTTCAATGTGTATATCCGATGCCCCTTGCGCATGAGCCTCGATAATGATCTTGTTCACCAGCCGAACCAGCGTGTTTTCAGACACTCTGGAGTCGAGACCCATGTCCTTGGCGGCTCGCTGCGATGTCCTCGTTTCCCGGGCCAACTGGATCGTAAGATCCGAAACGTTGGCCTGCGGGGTACCCGCGGCGTCCGGCGAGCTCCGGGAATCGAACGTCGCCGCCCCCAGTTTGACCGTCTTGGCGATGGCGCCTCGGCCCTCCAAGCTGGAATACTCTTTGGATATTCGCTCCTTGATTTCCTGAGGGTCGGCTATCACGGGCTCGATCGTCATGCTCGTTTGAAAGCGCAGGTCCTGCAGAAAATCGACCGCAAGGGGATTCTCCACCGCCACGATGAGCGCATCCGACGTTTGCAGCAGCGGGAGTACCTGGTGGCGGATCGCAAACGCGGTATCGATGTTCTCGATCACACCCAGAGCAATCGGGAAAGTGCGTACGTTGACGTAAGGAATGCCGAGTTTGTCGGAGAGCGCGACCTGGATCAGCCGCACTGACACCGCCCCTAGGTCCACCAGGATATCGCCGATGCGGCGACCCCGATGTTGCGCCTGGAGCACCAATGCCTTCTGCAGCTGCTCCGGCGTGATCACGCCGGCCTCGATCAGAATGTCGCCCAAACGTGCATTCGGACGCTTCCCCTGTGCATGTAACGCACGGATGAGTTCCTCCGAGGTTATGATTGCTCGCTGTGCCAGGTACTGGCCGATTCGATCCTGACGCATCTTCGTCTGTTTGTTCAAAGCCAGCGCGAGCGTTTCGACGTCGACATTCTGCCGCTCGATCAACGTCACCCCCAGCGGCGGACCGACCTCCAAATCCTTGATTTGTCGAGCCGGGATGAAGCAGTTGACCACTTGAGCCGCGTCGCCGTCGATCAAATAGAGAAAAAGCCCCGCCGTTTCCTTGACGAAGCCGAGCGTCGAGCCGCGCATGGCTTCGCCGTCGCGCAAGGTAACCATAAATGAACGCTGGTGATCGCGGATGGACGTGTGCACGCCGATCGCATCCAGCGTCGCCGTATCAGCGACGCAGGTGTTGGGTGATGTAAGCCGAATGCAGCGGACTCGCGCGATTCCAATCGGTTGGGGCGTCGTCCCATCATCCAACCACAGGCTGATCGACTGTGCATCCGGCGTGAACTCCACCAACAGTCCACACACCGCCTCGCCGTCAACCAGTTCCACGGTACAGGCGCATAGGGGCCCGGGCGGTGCCGGGGTAAATCGGAAGAATGGCGGCGGCGGCCAATTTACTTCCGGCAGTTCCTGCAAGTGCGCGTTCATGCGCTAAAAGAGTTCAACATTTTCTCCTGCATCCTTGGCCAACAGCTCGCCGGCGGCTACGAGCGCCTCATAAGAGCGAATGTTGTTGCGTCCATGATGCTTTGCGTAATAGAGCGCGGCGTCTGCGCGCTCCACGCAAGTGGTCGGGCTGTCCGTGGGATAGATTTGCGAGTACCCGAGGCTTATGGTTACCCGACCCACCTGCGGAAACTCGAATTCCGCGATGTCCTCTCTTAGTCGGTCAAACGCAATCTCCACACCGTCCGTGGTCGCGTGGTCGAGCACGATCACGAATTCTTCGCCGCCAAACCGAAACAACTGGTCGGTGCCTCTAAAGCAGGTTTTCATCAACTGCGAGACCAATAACAGCACCTCGTCCCCGAACAGATGTCCATAGTTGTCATTGATGCACTTGAATTTGTCTATATCCACGAGTCCCAGCCAGCTGGGCTCTTTCGCACCGCGGGCAATGTCCGCGAGCCGCAAACGCTGCCGAAGCTTTTCAAAGGATGCCTCGTAGGTTTTGCGGTTCAGCATGCCGGTTAGCGTATCGAGCTCGCCGTAATCGAGCAGAGCCAGGTGGTTGTTCAGGATTCGCAATATAGCGTTGATGTGTTCGATGGCGGGGGCACGGAGTCGAGTGCGGGCTTTGATGAACAGCAAGCCCACCACGTCGCGTTCCACCTCGATCGGCAACACGGCATGAACGATTCCGGCGCATGGCGAATATTGCACGATCTGGTGCCGGCGCACACACAGTGCCCATTCGGGGACGTCACTCAGAGCTTGAAGCGCCGCTGGATCCTTGGGGCGAACTTGAGACGCGTGCTTGTTTCCGCGCGAGACCTCAGCATAGTTCAAGAGCCGAGTCTCGCCGCCGTCGTCGACGAGGCGGTAGATGGCGACCGACTCCGCGTTCAAAAAGTCCCGCAGAAGCTGCACGAACGCCCCATGAACGCCGTCCCTGTCGCGGTGCGTCGTAGTATCGGCGATCGAATTGAGAATCATATTCAATGCGAGCTCTCTCTACGTATTTCGCGGTCGGCGGCGTCGTGGGAATGCGGCAACTTCCCTCCGGAATTTATCGGTTGTCTTACCGGGAACTGAAGGCAGCCGGCGGGCCAGGGCTCGATTTCATGGAACACTGCCGCGAACCAACGCGCTCCGCCACCAGAACGGGCTCCCGCCACTCCATTTCGTGACCGACGTCACGCACTTTTGGCTGGGCCCCTCCCGGCATTGATTACGTGAACGAGCGCAGATTTCCGGATTGCTGCCGATAGCCTGGGGACGCGTAGGCTTCGGACAGGTATCTCATGGATGCACCAATGACACCCGCGGCCCGCGTCCTCGGGCGGCGGTTACGGATCGGGTATGTTGTCATCCTCCTGACACTTGCGGGCGCGCTGGCGGGCGCGGGATCGCAAGTGCGGAATCTGCTTGGTCTGGATGCCCTTCACGCCGGGATGATCAACGGCGCCGGACGCCAGCGTTTCTTGAGCGTACAGGCCGTCCATCGTGCGTTCCTGATCGCCCACGAGCCCAGCCGGTATCCTAGAGCAAGCGTGGACTTGGCCCTCGCGCAATGGGTGGCACAGCAGGAAAGCGTGGATCACTACCTACCGCGACTCTGTCCGGTCTATGGTCAATTGTGCGACCATTTTACGGAACTGAAGAAGAAACACCGGGTTGTCGCGCGCGCAACGGTGGACTTGTTGGCCGCCGATGCCGTCTCGCCTTTCGATGATCGAAGTGCTGTGCTCCAAATGGCGCTCAACGACTACGTGCTTTCAGCCGATCGTTGGGTGGGCGATTTCGCGGAACAACTGGCCGATTTTACACTGTCCCAGCAACGCCGCGTGCTGATTTGGTCGCTGGTTCTGATCGCGGCAACCACTTTGGTGGTCGTCCTTGTCCTGGAACCGATCATTCGCAGGCTGCAGGAAGAGCGCTCGTCGCTCGATGGAGCCGCCCGGGAACGCACACGCCTGGCCGCATTTGCCGAGGCCAGTCACAATGCTGTGGCGGTCACCGACCCGCAAGGGCGTATTGAATGGGTAAACGCCGGGTTTACGCGATTGACCGGTTTCTCCCCCGACGCCGCCATCGGCAAAGCTGGATTGGAACTACTGCAGGGGCCCGATACCGACCCGGCCACGATGGCCGAAATGACCCGCGGCGTCGAATCCGGCAATGGTTTTCACGTCGAGTTGCTTCACTACAAGGCAGACAAACAATCGTACTGGGGATCTCTCGACTGCCGCCCGATGATTGATGCATCCGGACAAGTGACGGCGTTCATCGCCATCGAGTCCGATATCACAGAGCACCGGCGGGCGGCGAATGAACTGACCCTGGCAAAAGAGACCGCGGAGTCCGCCAATGCCGCCAAGGGCGACTTTCTCGCGAACATGAGCCATGAGATTCGCACCCCCCTGAACGGCGTGATCGGGATGACCGGCCTTCTTCTTGACACGGACCTCGACTCGCAGCAGCGCGAATACGCGGAGATCGCGCGCTCGAGCGGCGAGGGGCTTCTCGCGCTCATCAACGATATTCTCGATTTCTCAAAGATTGAGTCTCGTCATCTCGAACTGGAAAGCATCGAGTTCGATCTGCGGAGCATCATCGACGAAACCGTCGACTCAGTGGCCCTGAAGGCAAGCGAAAAACGCATCGAGATCCTCGTTGACGTGGAACTCACGTGCCCCATCTCATACCGAGGGGATCCGACGCGCCTGCGTCAGATTCTCCTCAACCTGCTGAGCAATGCCGTGAAATTCACCGACGCGGGGGACATCACGCTTGCAGTTGGGCCTGCGCCCGCCTCGGAGGGTCGCGTGGCACTGGCCGTATCCGTATCCGACACCGGCATCGGCATCCCTGAGGACCGCACCGGTAAACTGTTCGCCCCGTTTACTCAAGCCGATGCTTCGACCACCCGGCAACACGGCGGCACGGGGCTTGGACTGTCCATCTGCCGTCAATTGATCGAACTGATGGGCGGCAGTATCAGTGTCGAGAGCCGCCTCGGAGGCGGCTCCGTATTTCGCTTCCAAGTCGTCCTCGATTCGAGTTCAACACCTGGGACATGGCCTCGCTTGCCGCTGAGTAGTCCTGTGCGGGCGCTGCTCGTCGATGACCATCCCGGGCACCTGCGCATCCTTTCAACGCAGCTACGAAGCTGGGGAATCCAGGTTGCAACCGCCGGCACCGCCGAGGAGGCATTACAGCAATGGGATGATCTTTCCTGCGATGGGCAAACCCCGCAAATCGCCCTTCTCGATCTTCGACTCGCCGATCAGGATGGGGAGCGGCTCGGCACACGGATCCGCGCACGCGACCCGTCGCATCAGTGCCGGCTGGTGCAGCTGACTTCGCTCACGAGTCGTCTTGACCGCGGCGACTCGGGAATATTTGATCGGACGATTACCAAGCCGGTAAAGAGCGACGTGTTGTACCGGGCGCTTTCCGAGCTGGTAGGAGCGGAACTCTTACCCTCCGGCCCGGACGCGACGGCGCCGAACGGTTTGGAGGGATTCCATGTCCTTCTGGTCGATGACAATGCCGTAAACCAAAAATTGGGCGAACGCCAACTGACGCGCTTGGGACTGAGCGTTACACAGGCGTGGAACGGTCTTGAGGCTCTCGAGCAGCTGCGTCGGCGGCACTTTGACGTAGTTCTGATGGACTGTCAGATGCCGAAACTCGACGGTTACGAGGCCACGCGGCTGCTTCGCCGACCCGAGAGCGGCGCCCGGAATCCCGGAGTGCCGGTCATTGCAATGACCGCGCATGCGCTGAGCAGCGATCGGGAGCGCTGTCTCGCCGCGGGCATGGACGGCTATGTGACGAAGCCGATCGACCCTAAGCGGCTGCTGGCCGTCCTGCAAGGCGTTCTCGAAACAAGAAACGAAGCCCTGTTGATGGGCGCCGATACGCCAGGTGCCGAGGCAATACTCGATGTCGCGGCCCTGATGAAGACCTGTGACGAAGACCACGATTTCGTCAGAGAGCTGCTGCACGAGTTCCTGCGTTCCGCGAGCGCGGGCGCGGCAGGGATCGACATGGCGGCGCTTCAACAGAATTCCCCCAATCTTCGATCGCTCGCGCATCAACTCAAAGGAGCTGCGTCGAATATACATGCCGGCTCGCTCGCTGCGGCGGCCGCCGCCATGGAAATTGCCGATGAGGCTCAGCTGGCAACGTCTTTGGAGAGCTTTCGGAATGCCTGGGTAGCAACCCGTCGGCATGTTGAACATGCATTGCACCGGATGTCGCAGGGCCTGTCCGATAACCGAAGCGCGGCGATCTAGCAAACGCCGTGAATACACAGGCCGCGTTGCCGCGGCCCGGGCCGACTCGGCGGTGAACGAGGTTCCGTGGCCGATCCGCCCGGCTATCGTACGTGGACAACGGACTTGCCTCACACATCTCACAGGCAGGCCGGGTGCTCCCTGGATCCGTGGTACAGAATGCATCCAAGCAAACGACATCGTTACGCTCATGGTGCTCCGCCAGCGAGTACTCATCGCGCCAAACGCGATTGCCTGAACCTGTGCCGCCAGTCCGCCGCCTATCGTCTTGATACTGCAGTTTCAGGTGGACGCAACCATGAATACGCCTTGGCCGGAGGACGAATCCACGGATTTGCTCGCCTTGCGTCTGGCCAATGCCCGATTGCAAGAGCAGCTGGAATTGCGCGACGTCGCCCTGGATGGAATACCGACCACATTCGTCATCGCCGACCGTACCACCATCGAACCCACGATCATCTACTGCAACAAGGCGGCGGCCGGGATGTTTGGGATGCGGCCGGATGAAGTGATCGGCCGGGGCGTCAGTGAGATCTCACTGCACAATGGGACGAATAAGCCGGATTTCCAAAAGGATCACGCGACATTGTCGGCCGGGCGCTCCATTTCCCACGAATCGGAAGTCCAGAGAAAGGATGGGTCAACGTTCTGGCGAGGTGTCACGGTGATGCCGCAGTTCGATTCGAGCGGCGCCCTGATCCGCTCGATAGCCATGGGGGCCGACATCACGGCAAAGCGCGAAGCCGCTCGTCGGCAGAAGGAACTACAGGAACAGCTTGTCGCGGAACTGAAGGAACGGGAGCGAATGCTCGCCGAGCTCCAACTAGCGCAGAAACTGGAGTCGGTGGGGCGGCTCGCTTCGGGAATCGCTCACGAGATGAATACACCGATCCAGTACATCGGCGACTGCATCCACTTTTTAAGGAGCGGGTACGCAGATACCCGGCAGATCCTGGACGGATTGCAACAGGCGCTCACCCGTCTGCCTGCTGATTCGCAGTGCGGCGAATTGCGTGCTCTCTTCGAACAGCTGTCCGTCAAATACGAATTGGACTTTCTCGACGCCGAAAGCCCCAAAGCCTTCGAAAGAATCTCCGAAGGAATTGCGCGCGTCAGCACCATCGTGGGAGCGATGAAGGAATTTGCGCATCCGGATTCCATCGAGAAGAGGGCCGCGGATATCAACCGTGGAATCCAGTCCACGTTGATCGTTGCGACTCACGTCTATAAGTTCATCGCGCGCATCCACACGGATTTCTCGGAATTGCCCGAAGTCACCTGCAACATAGGCGAGCTCAATCAAGTGTTCTTGAATCTCATCGTCAATGCGGCGCATGCGATTGAGGATTCCGCACAGAATATCGAGACGGGAGTCATCAAGATCAGCACGGCTCGCGATGGAGATAAGGTAATCGTCCGCATCGGCGACAACGGATGCGGCATACCGCCGGAGCATCTCTCAAAACTATACGATCCCTTCTATACGACCAAGGAAGTCGGCCGCGGGACCGGTCAGGGACTGGCCATCGCCCGCTCGATCGTGGTCGACAAACACGGCGGCGACTTGAGTGTCACCAGCAACATAGGCGTCGGAACGGAATTCACGGTGACGCTGCCGATCGGCGAACAGGAGGGCTCTCATACATGAAATACATCGTATTCGTCGATGACGACCAGGATTTTCTCGACAGTATACGGACGCGCCTGTACAAGCATCGGCACGACTGGACGATGATCTTCGTCAGTAATGGCGAGCAAGCCGTTCGCGAATTTGAAGCTCGACAGGTGGATCTGGTCGTCTCCGACGTACGCATGCCGGGAATGGATGGCGGCCAGCTATTGAGCATTCTGAAGGAACGCTGGCCCGCGACCATACGCCTCGTGTTATCGGGCCTTTCCGACCCATCGCTGGCGCTGAGACTTGCGTCGCTGGCGCATCAATACCTGGCGAAGCCCTGCAAATCCGAAGAAATAGAGAACATCATCGAACGATGCTTTCATCTGCAGGACCTGCTGGGCCAGGAATCGCTGCGGCGGGTGGTCGGAGGGATGAGCACGTTGCCGGCAATGCCCAAAGTCTTCGCCAAATTACAGACCGCGTTGGCGACGGTCGATGTCGATGCGGACGATATCGGCAATATCGTCAATGCCGATGCCGCAATAGCCAGCAAGGTGCTGCAAATCACCAATTCCGCGTTCTTTCGCTTGCGCAAGCCAATCGTGCGCATCAAGGACGCGATCACCTATCTGGGCTTCGCCACCATTCGCAACGTTGTCATGTCGGCGGAACTCTTCTCGCAATGGAAGATGCCCGGCGCTCTATCCGAAAGCGTCGATCCGGAACACCTGCAAAACCACGCACAGATGGCCGCACAGGCGTGCAAATCCCTGGCCACCGGCAAGGTCTCTCCCGACGACGCCTGGCTTGCAGGATTGGTTCACGATATCGGGTACTGGATACTGGCTCAGAGTTGTCCGGATGGTCTCAAGCTTGCGATCGAACTCTCGCAATCGCAGAGACTGCCTCTGCACGTTTGCGAAAAGCAGATCATCGGCGCGACGCACGCGGAAATCGGCGCCTATTTGCTCGGGCTATGGGGCCTCCCTTACGCGATCGTCGAAGCCGTGGCATTGCATCACACACCGCGCGCCATAGAATCGCATGGATTTGATCTCCTTTCGACCTTGGCCGTATCCCACGCGTTACTCGAGGGACCGAACGCGAGTGAGCTCAGCGACACGGGTATGGACGGTATGGACGGCTCTGGTATCGATGATTCCTATTTCTCCGGCCTACATGCGCCGTTTGATCTTGCGGAGGCGCAACGTCGCGTCCGGGCGTGTCTATCGCCGCAAACCACCACCCTATCAAAGACGGCTTGAATCATGAACGCACAAACTTCCCCCCGAATTCTCTGTGTCGATGATGAGCCGCGGGTCACCGAGGGACTGGCCCTGCTGCTGCGCCGTGACTATCAGGTAATGACTGCCGTCAGCGGTCAAGCGGCGTTGGAGATGATCAAGGATGTCGGCGCACCGGCGGTGGTCATGTCCGACATGCGCATGCCGGTCATGGACGGCGCCACCTTTCTCAAAACGATCAGACGCCTGTATCCGGAGACCGCGCGAATCCTTCTGACGGGAGAACCTGGGCGAGACGCTGCCGTTTCCGCCATCAATGAGGGTCAGATCTTTCGCTTCCTGACAAAACCTTGCTCACCCGAGCACGTGCGTGCAGCCGTTGAAGCGGCGGTGGCGTACCACCGGCTGTTGGCGGCCGAGAGAACGCTGCTGCAAGAAACCTTGATTGGTTGCATCCGGGCGCTGATCGATGTGCTGGCGATTACCAATCCCGTCGCCTTCGGCAGGTCCAATCGGGTAAAGCGCCTGGCCATGGATATCGCCGCCGCCGCCGGGCATGCAAGCTTCTGGCAACTCGAGGCCGCCGCCATGCTATCGCAAATCGGGTATATCTCGCTGCCCGTCGAATTGGTGGAGAAACTCTATTACGGAAGTGTTCTAACCCGGGAAGAGGGAGTACTGGCCGAGAGCGCACCCGCGGTCGCGCAAAAGCTCCTTGGCCACATTCCGCGTCTGCAGCCCGTGATGGAGATTTTGGCGATCAGCCAGAAGCCCACTGGCGACTCGCCGGACGGGTTCGTCATGGTCGGCGCAAATATTCTGCGGCTGGTCCTCGAATACGACACCCAAATCGCGCGAGGGAATTCCGTCGAAGCGGCTGTCCAGGCGGTACGGGCAAGACTTGACCGGCACGACAAGCAGCTCGTCGGGCACTTGACGTCCGTACTTGGGGCGGAATCCAGGAACGATGACACCAGCCAGATTCCTGTGGGGCATGTAAAACCGGGAATGATAATCTTGGATGATGTCCGCACTCACATCGGTACTCTCCTCGTTCCCAAGGGGTTCGAGGTGACGGATGTGTTTATCGAACGCATGCGCAACTTCGGCCCGGGAATCCTGGCTGAAAAGGTTCGCGTGTCGATGGGAGCAGCCGTCAAGAAATGACCGGCTTGGGATCGTGCGCGGCGGAACCGGCGAAGCGCGTGAATATTTGGTCGATTTGACCGCAGGCGCCGTGTAATATCGCCCGCAAGCCCTTAGATCGGAGTTCGCATGCGCGGTCCCGTTATCGTGCCGATGGCGCTCGCGCCATCGAGCGCGCGCGTCTTGCTGTTGATGCTTCTGAGCGCCGCGATCATTGCGGCCGCATGTCTGCTCTCAAACGCAGCGGCCCGTCCGGCCTTCGATGACGGCAGCGACACGTCGAGACTGCACACTGGACAGGAGATCTATCAGGCGGCCTGCGTCGCGTGCCACGGCCCGGACGGCAATGGCGCGCCGAAAACGCTGGTTGGATTCGAGAAGCCGGCGACATTCCCCAATTTCAGCGAGTGCGACCAGACCGCACCCGAATACACCCGGGACTGGAAAGCGGTCATCCGCGATGGCGGACCGGCACGCGGATTCTCCGAGATCATGCCGGCGTTCGGCGACGTCTTCACGTCCGAGCAGATCGACCGGCTGGCCGAGTATCTGCGCAGTCTCTGCGGGAAGAAGGACAAAGAGCGGACGTGGCCTCCCGGTGAACTCAATCTACCGCGGGCCATGGTCACAGAGAAGGCCTTTCCGGAGGATGAAGTCGTCCTGACGACCTCGGTGGCCGCCAAAGGCGCGCCCGCGGTAACGAACGACATCACTTACGAGTACCGCATCGACGGGCGCAACCAGCTCGAAGTCGCCTTGCCGGTCTCCTCTCTGCATCGGGCCACCGGCGGATATGACACCGGCATCGGCGATCTGGCACTGGGCCTCAAGCATGTGTTCTTCTGGAATCTCGACACCACCGGTCAGCGCGGCTCGATCTTCGCCGTGCAGAGCGAAATCGTTCTGCCGACCGGCAACTCGTCGAAGGGACTCGGGACCGGCGAGGCGACTCTGGGTGTGTTCGGCTCCTACGATGTCCTGCTTCCCCGCAGCACTTTTCTGCAGTTTCAGGCCGGCGGCGATTTCCCGCGGCACACGGAGACCACGCCGAACGCGGTATTCGCCCGCAGCGCCTTCGGCGCGAGCTTCAGCAGCGGCTTCGCGCGCCAGTGGTCGCCGATGGTGGAGCTGGTGGCCGATCGCGACCTGCGCACGGGCGCGACCACCAACTGGGATCTCGTCCCCGAGTTTCAGGCAACCTTGAACACCCGCCAGCACATCCGGGCCGCCCTCGCCTACCGGCTGGCGCTCAACAACACAGCGGGTCGGGCCAATGAGGTGATGTTCTATTTCCTGTGGGACTGGTTCGACGGCGGGCTGTTCGAGGGTTGGTAATGAGGCGTTTCACTCACAATCACATCTTACGCGGGCTCTTGGCGGCGCAGCTCGTGATCGCATCCGTGCTGGTCGTCGCCGACGATGCCCGCGGCGCGGACCCGCACGGAGTCCAGCACTTCCAGACCTCTGACCGTTGCATCGCCTGCCACAACGGGATGGTCACAGCCTCAGGAGAGGAAATCTCGATCGGCCTCGATTGGCGCGCCAGCCTCATGGCCAACTCGGCGCGAGATCCGTACTGGCAGGCGAGCGTGCGGCGTGAGATCACCGACCATCCTGCCGCGAGTATCCCGATCGAGGACGGCTGTGCCGACTGCCACATGCCGATGGCGCGCACCGAGGCAAACCTGCGTGGCCAACCAGGGTCGGTTTTCGCGCATCTGCCGTTCGATCCGGCGAAGCCCGAGGACGTGGAGGCCCGCGACGGCGTTTCTTGCTCCCTGTGCCACCAGATCACGGCGGAAAGGTTGGGGACGGCGAAGAGCTTCAACGGTGGGTTCGTGATCGGGCAGCCGGATGCGGCCGGCGTCCATTCGGAGTTCGGGCCGTTTGACATCGATCATGGGCGCACACGCATCATGCAATCGTCGACCGGCGGCTTTCGGCCCACGCACGCGGATCACATTCGCCAGTCCGAGCTGTGCGCGAGCTGCCACACGCTGGTCACCACCGCCTTCGGGCCGGAGGGCAAGCCCATCGGCACATTCCCCGAGCAGGTGCCTTACCAGGAGTGGCTCCACAGCGAGTATCACGACAGACAGAGTTGTCAGTCCTGCCACATGCCTCAGGTCCAGGAAGACGCCCCGATCGTCAGAGTGCTGGGCGTGAATCGGCCGGGCGTCGCGCGGCACGAATTTGTGGCTGCGAATTTCTTCATGCAGCGGGTTCTCGCTCGCTATCACGACGAGCTCGACGTCAGCGCCGAAGCTCGCGAGCTGACCGTGGCCGCGGACCGCACCGTGCAATTCCTGCAAACCCGGGCGGCGCGCGTATCGACCGATGCGCCGCAGATGCGCTCGGGCCGACTCGAGGCAAGCGTCAGCGTCGACAACCTCGGCGGGCACAAGCTGCCCACGGCGTATCCCTCGCGACGTGCCTGGCTGCATTTCGTGATACGCGACCGCAACGGCAACAAGGTATTCGAATCGGGCGGGTTGAATCCGGACGGTTCGATTCAGGGCAATGACAATGACGCCGACCCGGCACGCTTCGAGCCGCACTACGCGGAGATTCGCAGCTCCGACCAGGTCCAGATTTACGAGTCCATCCTCAGAGACTCGGCGGGCGCCGTGACGACGGGGTTGATCTCGACGGTGGGCTATCTGAAGGATAACCGCCTGCTTCCGCACGGATTCGACAAGAATACGGCGGAGGCGGACGTGGCCGTGCACGGGGAGGCGGCAAGCGACCCGGCGTTCGGCGCGCAGGGACATCGGCTCCGGTACTCGGTCGACGTCGGCTCCGCCCCAGGCCCGTTCCAGGCCGACGTGGAGCTCTGGTATCAGCCGATCGCATTCCGCTGGGCCAACAACCTCAAGCGCTATGACGCGGCGGAGCCGCAGCGATTCAACTCGTACTACGACTCGATGGGCGGGGCCACGGCCACCTTGCTGGCCCGCTCCTGCGCGCCGGTGCCGTGTCAGGCCGCGGGACGCTGAGCCTGGGCAATACGGCTAGTTTGCGAGGGCCGCGCGCAGTGCCTTGATCTGGTCACCCGCCACGGCGAGCAGACGCTGGCAGTCGCCGGAACCGAGTCCGAGGCGCTGGAACGGCGGGCCGGCGGTCACCGTGTCCTCGAGCAGCTCGCGGTGGAACACGCACGACACGAGCGCTTTCGCCGCGATCAGCACGTCGGTCAGCCCATCATCGCTGCGGGTCTCGCGGTCGCCGGTGTTCTGGTCGGCGACGGCCGCGATGATCGGCGCCGGAAACTTCCAGTGCTTGAGGATCGAGCTTGCGATCCGCGGATGCCACTCCTCCACCACTTGCTGCCACGCCTTGTTTTCGCCACCGCAGATGGCGCGACGCGGCGCACTCACCGTGATGTAGAGATCGCCGATGTTATGCATGAGCCCGGTCATCAGCGCCTGGTCGGGTTTTGCGGCGCGAGTCTCGCGCGCGAGCACGTAGGCGATCGAGGCGACCAGCGTGCCGTTACGCCATAGCTGCCGGATGTGCGGCCGGAGCTCCGCTTCGCCGGTGCCGAGCTCCATCTGCTGCAGCGAAAACGACACGGCCGTGCAGCGGACCAGCTGGTGACCGAGGCGAGTAATTGCCTGCTGAAGGTCGGTGGTCTGCTGCGTCGATGGATTGAAAAACGCGGAGTTCGCCAGCCGCAAAATGCGCGCCGCAAGCGCGGCATCGGCGCCGATCACCTGCGCAACCTGGGTCCGTGCCGCCCGCGAATCCTCGAGGACCTTCTGCACGCGGACCGCGATGTCCGGGAGCGAGGGCAGCCGGACGTCACCGGCAGCGACCTCGAGCGAAAGCTTGCGGAGAATGCCACCCGAATCGGGCTCGTTGGCCAATAGGTCTCGTGTCAGCGGTTTGGCGATCGGCATTGCAACACCTGGTTCCGAAGGGTCTCTCCCGTACGTTTATCGGCCGGCCTGACCCCGGCTTTAGGTTCGAGAGCCCCACAGCAACCCTTGCATATGTGATATATTGTATATTACACTCCACCGCGGCTGGCGGCCCGTCAAGGGTCAGGGGCGGAACCGCTCAAGTGCGATGTAACGCTGTGGGGAGCCCGCTGCTCAGCCATTCCACGTTCAACTTCTCAGCTGACGGAACTCAACAAATGAACGAACCCAAGCTAAAAAGCATTTTTACGAACACCGACTTTCAACAGCCAGAGCTGACTGCGATCGAAAAGCCCGAACTGACGGACGGCTTTCATCTTGTAATCGACGCATTGAAGTGCAATGACATCGATACGATCTTTGGCCTCGTGGGCATCCCGATCACCGACTTGGCGCGTCTTGCGCAAGCTGAGGGAATGCGATTCATCGGTTTCCGACATGAACAAAATGCGGGCCATGCCGCGGCAATCGCCGGGTACATGACGCAAAAGCCGGGCGTCTGCCTGACCGTGTCCGCGCCCGGGTTTTTGAACGGCCTCACGGCACTGGCCAACGCCACAACCAACTGTTTCCCGATGATCCTGATCAGCGGTTCGAGCGAGCGCGAGATCGTCGACCTGCAGCAAGGCGACTATGAAGAAATGGATCAGCTGAACGCGGCAAAACCTTTTGCCAAAGCTGCATATCGGGTCCTCAAAGCCGAAGACATCGGGATTGGCGTAGCCCGTGCGATCCGCGCTGCCGTGTCCGGTCGTCCGGGTGGCGTCTACCTGGATTTACCGGCGCAGTTGCTCGCACAATCGCTGGACGCAGTCGAGGGCAGGAAGTCGCTGGTCCGCGTGGTCGATCCCATTCCGCGCCAAATTCCGTCACCGGACGCTGTCGAACGCGCCATCGATCTTCTCAAAGGGGCAAAGCGCCCCCTCATATTGCTCGGCAAGGGTGCGGCCTATGCACAAGCGGACGCGGCAATTCGCGCGCTGGTCGAAACCTCCGGCATACCCTATTTGCCGATGTCGATGGCAAAGGGCCTGCTGCCCGACAATCATCCCCAATCCGCTGCGGCGGCCCGCTCGTTTGTCTTGGCGGAGGCCGATGTCGTCGTTCTCATCGGTGCTCGCCTCAACTGGCTGCTGGCGCACGGCAAGGGCAAAACCTGGGGCGCGCCGAAGAAATTCATCCAGGTCGACATCGCCCCGACTGAGATCGACAGCAACGTGGCTATCGCCGCTCCCGTGATCGGTGACATCGGGTCGTGCGTTTCGGCGCTCCTCGCCGGGATCAAATCCGGCTTCAGCAAGCCGAACGCGGATTGGACCGCGTCCATCCATGCGCGCAAGGATAAAAACCTCGCGAAGATGGCCGCCATGCTCGACCAAAATGCAGTGCCGATGAACTTTCACGGCGCACTACGGGCAGTCCGCGACGTGCTGAAGACGAGACCCGATATCAACGTGGTCAACGAGGGCGCCAATACCCTCGATTTTGCCCGCAGCATCATCGATATGTACGAGCCGCGAAAACGGTTCGACTCCGGCACCTGGGGCATCATGGGCATTGGCATGGGTTATGCCGTCGGTGCCGCCGTCACGAGCGGCCTGCCCGTGGTCGCAATCGAAGGTGACAGTGCTTTCGGGTTCAGCGGCATGGAACTTGAAACCATATGCCGCTATCAGCTACCGGTGATCACGATCGTTTTCAACAACAACGGCGTCTACCGTGGCACCGATGTGAATCCAACCGGCGGAGCCGATGTCGCGCCCACCGTTTTCGTCAAGGGCGCCCGCTATGACAGGATGATCGAAGCGTTCGGAGGAATCGGCTACCACGCCACCACGCCCGCCGAACTCTCGAAATTCCTGATCGAAGCGATCGCAGCCGGGAAACCGGCACTCATCAATGCCGTGATCGACGAAGCGGCAGGTACGGAGAGCGGTCGGTTGACCAATCTGAATCCGGCAAGCACTGCCACCAAAAAGTAAGACTACTTGAATCCATCAGCCTGGAGTATTGCAAATTATGACCATGCCGTTAGAAGGTGTTCGCATCATCGATTTCACGCATGTGCAGGCCGGGCCGGCCTGCACCCAGTTACTCGGATTTTACGGCGCCGATGTCATCAAGGTCGAGCGTCCTGGATCGGGTGACGTTACCCGCGCCCAGTTACGCGACATTCCCGGCGCCGACGCGCTGTATTTCACCATGCTCAACGGCAACAAACGGTCATTGACTCTCGACACGAAGACCCCGGAAGGCAAAGAAGTGTTGGAAAAAATGATCAAGACCTCGGATGTTTTGGTCGAAAACTTCGGTCCCGGGGCGTTGGATCGAATGGGCTTCAGCTGGGAGCGCATTCAGGCGCTGAATCCCAAGATGATCATGGCCTCCGTAAAGGGCTTCAGCGAAGGTCACTCGTACGAAGATCTGAAGGTTTATGAAAATGTTGCGCAATGCGCCGGCGGCGCCGCATCCACCACCGGATTCTGGGACGGCCCACCCACCGTTTCCGCCGCCGCACTGGGCGACAGCAATACCGGCATGCACCTCGCCATCGGTATTTTGACGGCGTTGATGCAGCGTCAAAAGACCGGAAAGGGGCAAAAGGTTTCCTGCTCGATGCAGGATGCAGTGCTGAATTTGTGCCGTGTGAAACTGCGCGATCAGCAGCGCTTGGACAAAATTGGTTACCTCGAGGAATACCCGCAATACCCGCACGGGACGTTTTCCGACGTCGTACCCCGCGGCGGCAATGCCGGCGGCGGCGGACAGCCGGGCTGGGTCTTGAAATGCAAGGGTTGGGAAACCGATCCGAACGCCTACATCTATTTCACCATTCAGGGCCATGCGTGGGAACCGATCACCAAGGCCATCGGCAAACCAGAGTGGGCCACCGATCCTGCCTATATGACGGCGCAAGCGCGTCAAGACAAGATTTTCGATATCTTCGCGACGATCGAAGAGTGGCTCAAGGACAAAACCAAGTTCGAAGCGGTCGATATTCTGCGCGAGTACGACATTCCTTGCGCGCCGGTTTTCTCCATGAAGGAATTGGCGGCATCCCCCGATCTGCGCAAGAGCGGCTCGATCGTCGAAGTCGACCACAAGGTCCGCGGCAAGTACCTGACGATCGGCAGCCCGATCAAGTTCTCCGACTTGGAGATCGAAGTGAAGCCCTCCCCCGTGTTGGGCGAGCACACTGACGAAGTCCTGCGCGATCTGGGTTATGGAACGGGAGACATTGCCAGGTTACACGCGGCAAACGCCGTTTGAACGGTATGATCGGTACCAGCAGAGGCGCCCGGATGGGCGCCTCGTTTTTCTCGGTTGCCAGGACTATCCTGACCTGATGAACATGCAGCTTGATCTCGCGCAATTGTTCAATGTGCTCGGTGACGCCGTGATCGTGGCTGACACCAATGGAAACATCGTCGGGTGGAATGCGGCCGCCACCCGAATTTTTGGCTTCAGCGAGGCTGAGGCATTGGGCCATGGCTTGACGTTGATCATTCCAGAGCGCCTGCGTCATCGCCATGACGTCGGTTTCGACAAATCCATGGAAACGGGAACCACGCGCTATGGATCGCAATTGTTGAAGGTACCCGCGATTCACAAGGACGGACGAACTTTGTCGATCGCGTTTAGCGTGGCCATGCTGTTCGACGAAAACCACAAAGTAACCGGCGTTGCGGCGGTGATTCGCGACGAAACCGCGCGATGGCTCGAAGAGCGAGAGCTAAAACAGCGTCTCGCCTCCTACGAAGCCAAACCGGCTGCCGCATCACAGGCGCCGACGGCCCGCTGACGCCCCAAGCCGGCCGCGGCTCGTAGCTAAGCGAGCGCGCGATCGATGAGATCGCGGCATTCTCCAGAGTTCTCCATCCCTATTGCCCTATTTCCATAGACCCGGTTACAGCTGTAACAGGTCACCCGACCGCCGTTACCCAGCGGTAATCTGCCGACCGCAAAGTAGTTGCGCATGAGCGAAGCGCAGGAAACGCGGTACACGAAGACGGCAAAAGGACCACGGCAGGGCCGCATGAAATTGATTCTGGCCGGCGTGGCTGCCGTCCTCGTCATCTTCGTGGCCTGGCACCTGATTTCGCGGAAACCGGCCGTGCACGGCGCGGCGCCCCAAGTCGTACAGGTCGCTCGAGCCGCCCGCGGCGACATGCCGGAGACGTTGATGGAACTCGGCACGGTCACGCCGAATGCCACGGTCACCGTGCTTCCGCAGCTCAGCGGCTATTTGACGGAAGTCGGGTATCAGGAGGGGCAGGAGGCGGTAAAGGGGCAGTTTCTCGCCCAGATCGATCCGCGTCAGTACGAAATCGACCTGCAACAAGCGCGAGCGCAACTCCTCAAGGATCAGGCGGTACTCACCCAAGCACGCTCCGATCTGGCGCGCTATCACCAATTGCGTGCACAAAAGGCGATTGCCGAGCAGACCGTCACCGACCAGGAGTTCATCGTCCAGCAGGACGAAGCCACGGTCAAGACCGACCAGGCCAATATCGCCCAGTACCAGCTCGACCTCGTCTACTGCCACATCACCGCGCCGGTATCCGGTCGGGTCGGCCTGCGGTTGGTCGATCCGGGCAACTACGTCACGGCCTCGAGTTCGACCGGCATCGTCGTCATCACTACATTGAAGCCGACGACGGTGGAATTCACCGTGGCCCAGAACGATCTCGCCAAGGTGATCGAGCGCTTCAATGCAGGCGCGACCCTGCCGGTCACCGCGTATTCCAGTGACAATACGCGGAAGATCGCGACGGGCGCGCTGTATGCGATCAGCAACCAGATGACCACGAGCACCGGCACGGTCACCTTGCGCGCGACGTTTCCGAATGATGACGAGGCGCTGTTCCCGAACGAATTCGTCAACGTCGAAATGCTGGTCGACACGTTGAGCCAGGTCGTCCTCTTGCCCACCCCGGCGGTCCTGAGCGGCGCGCCGGGCGACTATGTGTACTTGGTCAATGCCGACAACACCGTGTCCGTGCGCAAGGTCACCGTGGGACCGAGCGACGGCAAGAACACGGCCATACTCGCCGGGATCTCGGTGGGCGACACGGTGGTCACCGATGGCACCGATCGACTAAGCAATGGTGCCAAGATCAGCGCCGCCGACGCAAGGAGCACCGCCGACGCCGCGCCTTCGGCGCCGAAATCAGCGCCGGGTGCGAAGAGAACGTCAGGCACTCCCGCGCGAGTGGCGAGTCCGTCCGCGGGTGGATAAGCGGCACCTGCCGGTGTGCAGCCCATGAACATCTCCCGCCTGTTCATATTGAGGCCGGTCGCCACCTCGTTGCTGATGGTCGCGCTGGTGCTCGTGGGCTTGGTCGCTGCGCGATATCTGCCGATCTCCTCGTTGCCGGGTGTCGACTATCCGACGATCCAGGTGTCGACTTTCTATCCCGGCGCCAGTCCGCAGGTGATGGCGACCACCGTGACCGCACCGCTGGAAGTGCAGTTGGGCGAGATTCCGAGCTTGACGCAGATGACCTCCGCCAGTTCCGCGGGCGCTTCGGTCATCACCCTGCAGTTCAATCTCGCGCTCAACCTCGATGTCGCGGAGCAGAATGTCCAAGAGGCCATCAACGCCGCCAACAGCCTGTTGCCCACGGGCCTGCCGGCGCCGCCCGTGTACGCGAAGGTCAATCCCGCGGATCAGCCCATCCTGACGCTGGCGGTCACGTCCGATTCGATGTCGCTGACCCAGTTGCAGGATGTGGTCCGAAACCGTCTCGCCGCGAAGATTTCCGAAGTGCCCGGGGTCGGCCAGGTCACACCTTCGGGCGGCAACGTGCCGGCAGTGCGGGTGGAAGTAGATCCGCACAAGCTGGCCGCCTACGGGCTCAACATCGACGACATGCGCACCCTGCTCGCCAACATCAACGTCAGCCAGCCCAAGGGCAATTTCGATGGAGCGGAGCTCGACTACACCATCAACGACAATGATCAAATCCAGGACCCCAAGGATTACCTGAACACCGTGATCGCCTATCAGAGCGGCTCACCGGTGTTCATGCGCGATGTTGCCAAGGTCACCCAAGGGGCTCAGGACATCGAACAGGGCGCGTGGTATGACCACAAGCAGGCGATCGTGCTCAATGTGATGCGTCAGCCGGGGGCGAACGTGATCGCCACGGTCAACCAGATCAAGAATCAGCTGCCGCAACTCCTGGCGACCCTGCCGCAGGCCATGCACGTCCAGATCGTCGCCGACAGCACGGGCGTGATCCGCGCCTCGGTGTCGGATGCGGCGTTCGAGCTGGCGCTGTCGATCGTGCTGGTGGTGCTGGTGATCTTCGTGTTTCTGCGCAATATGCCGGCCACCATCATCCCGAGCATTTCCGTGCCGGTCTCGCTGATCGGGACGCTCGCGATCATGTATGAGCTCAACTACTCGATCGACAACCTCTCGCTGATGGCATTGATCGTCGCCACCGGCTTCGTGGTCGACGATTCGATTGTGATGATCGAGAACATCGTGCGCTATTTGGAGGAAGGCAAGAGCCCGTTGCAGGCCGCGCTCGAAGGCGCTGGGCAGATCGGCTTCACCATCCTCTCGCTGACGATCTCGCTCATCGCGGTGCTGATTCCTCTGTTGTTCATGGGCGGCGTGATCGGCCGCCTGTTCAGCGAATTCGCCGTGACCCTCGCGGTCACGATCGTGATCTCCGCCGTCGTTTCATTGACCCTCGTTCCGATGTTGTGCGCGCGCATCTTGCGGCGCAAGGCCGAGCGGAGCCCGAGCCGCTTCGAACGCATCAGCGAGGGACTGTTCGACAAGACGTTGGCGGTCTACGAGCGAGGCCTGCGCTGGGTGCTGAGTCATCAGACCCTGACGCTGACGGTCGCGCTTGCAACCCTGGCGCTGACCGCGATCTTGTACGTCGGAATTCCGAAGGGCCTGTTTCCGCAGCAGGACATCGGTGTGATCCAGGCCATCAGCGTGGCGGACAACTCGGTCTCCTACAAAGCCATGGCGACCCGCCAGGCGGCGCTGGCCGACGAAATCCTCAAGGATCCCGACGTCATTTCGCTGACCTCGTACATCGGCATCGACGGCACGAATACGACGCTCAACAACGGCCGCTTCCTCATCAATCTGCGCGAACACGGGCAGCGTTCACTGACCGCGGGACAAATCGCCCGGCGCCTGCAGGGCGAGGTCGCCGGCGTCTCCGGCATCAAACTGTACTTGCAGCCCGAGCAGGACCTTGCGCTCGACACCGTGGTCTCGCCGAATCAGTATCAATTTGTCTTGAGGGGCCCGAGTCAGCAGGCCTTCGCAAAATACGTGCCCGAACTGGTCCAGCGCATGAAGGGGATCAAGTCGATCACCGACGTCACCAGCGATCTCGACAACGATGGACTGAGCGTGAACATAGAAGTCAATCGGCAATTGGCCGCGCGCTACGGGATTACGCCGGCGACCATCGACAACGCGCTCTACGACGCACTCGGCCAGCGCATCGTGTCGACCATTTTCAACGAGTCGAGTCAATATCGGGTGGTATTGGTCGCCAAACCAGAAAGCCTTCCCAATCTGCAGGCGATCGGCACGTTGTATCTGCCGACCCAGACGGGCAGCACGGGTCAGGTGCCGCTGAGCGGCATTGCCGACATCAAGATCACCAAGACCCCGCTGGTGGTGAGCCATCTGGCGCAGTTTCCCGCCGTTACCGTGTCGTTCAACCTGTCTCAAAATGCGTCATTGAGCACCGCGGTGGCTGAGATCGAAAAGGCCGAGCAGACCGTGCATCTGCCGGCTTCGATCACCACCTCGTTTCAAGGCGCTGCGCAGGCCTTTCAAGACTCGCTGTCGAGCGAGCTGTTCTTGCTGATCGCCGCGCTGGTCACCGTGTACCTCGTGCTGGGCGTGCTCTACGAAAGCTACATCCATCCGGTGACCATTCTCTCCACGCTGCCGTCGGCCGGCATCGGCGCGCTGCTCTCGTTGATGCTGGCAGGCAGCGACCTCGACGTGATCGGCATCATCGGTATCGTGCTCCTGATCGGCATCGTGAAGAAGAACGGCATCATGATCGTCGACTTCGCGCTCGATGCGGAGCGCACTCACGGCAAGCCGCCGGAAGAGGCGATCTTTCAGGCCTCGTTGCTGCGCTTTCGGCCGATTCTGATGACCACGCTGGCGGCGATGCTCGGCGCGTTGCCGCTGTTGGTGGGCACGGGCACCGGCTCGGAACTTCGCCGACCGCTCGGCCTCGCCATCATCGGCGGCCTCATGGTGAGCCAGGTGCTGACTTTGTTCACCACGCCGGTGATCTATCTCTTTTTCGACCGCCTGTCGCAGCGCTGGAGACGCGAGCCTCGTGAGCCTGCGGCGGAGACGACGGTGTGAACATCTCGGCGTTGTTCATCAACCGACCCGTAGCGACGGCGCTGCTCGCGGTCGCCATCGGATTATCGGGCTTGCTCGCGTATTTCCATTTGCCGGTCGCCCCGCTGCCGAACGTCACGTTCCCGGTCATCGTGGTGCAGGCGAACATGGCGGGTGCGAGTCCGGAGATCATGGCGTCGACCGTGGCCGAACCGCTCGAGCGACGATTGGGGACGATCGCGGGCGTGACCGAGTTGACCTCGACCAACTATGTCGGCTCGTCCATGGTCGTCGTGCAGTTCGCGCTCAACCGCGACATCAATGGCGCGGCGCGCGATGTGCAGGCGGCGATTCAGGCGGCGCGCGCCGACCTGCCGACCACGTTGCGCAACAATCCCAGCTATCGGGAATACAATCCGGCGGATTCCCCCATCGTCATCCTGTCGCTGACCTCGAGCACGATGACCACGGCACAGCTCTACGATTCGGCCGATACCATCATTCAGCAGCAGCTCTCGCAGATCCCCGGCGTGGGCCAGATCCAGCTCGGCGGCAGCGCGTTGCCGTCGGTTCGAGTCGAACTCGAGCCCGACAAGCTGAACAGCTACGGCATCGGCCTCGAGGACGTACGCGCCTCGATCGCCGCGGCGAACGCGGACAGCGCCAAGGGCTATGTCGATGAGGGCGATCAGCGCTACGAGGTGATGTCCAACGACCAGGCGAGCAAGGCGGCGGACTATCGCGATCTCGTCGTTGCCTATCGGCAGGGCGGTCCGGTATTTCTTCATGATGTCGCGGGCGTCGTGGACTCCAACGAAAACATCCGCAATGCCGGCCTCTACAATGGTCTGCCGACGGTGGGCGTGATCGTCTTTCCGATGCCCGGCGCCAACATTATCAAGACCGTCGCCCAGATCAAGAAGGTGCTGCCGTCGGTCATCGCGACGTTGCCGCCCGCCATCCAGGTGCACACGGCTCTTGACCGTTCGCAATCGGTGAGCGCGGCGGTGGCCGAGACGGAGCGGACTCTGTTCATCGCCGTCTTTCTGGTCATCGGCGTGGTGTTCGTATTCCTGCAATCGCCGCGCGCCACACTGATACCGGCGGTGGTCCTGCCGCTGTCCATCCTCGGCACGTTTGGACCGATGTACCTGCTCGGGTACAGCATCGACAACCTCTCGTTGATGGCATTGACCATCGCCACGGGTTTCGTCGTCGACGACGCCGTGGTGGTGCTGGAGAACATCGTCCGTCATCTCGAGGCCGGCGCGGATGTTCACGAGGCGGCGCTGCGCGGCAGCGCCGAGGTCAGCTTCACCGTGATTTCCATGAGTCTGTCGCTGATCGCGGTGTTCATACCGATCTTGGCCATGCCGGGCATCGTCGGTCTGTTGTTCCACGAATTCGCGGTGACGCTCTCGATCGCAATCATGTTCTCGCTGCTGCTCTCGCTCACGGTCACGCCCACCATGTGCGCTTACCTACTGACGCGCTCCAATGGCCTGCACTCGAAGGCGCGGTGGGCGACGTGGACCGAAGCGCAGTTCGAGCGCTTCAAGAATGCCTATTCGCGCTCGCTCACCGTGGTACTCGACCACTCGCTGCTGGTGGGTTTGATGTTGCTCGGTCTGATCTTCTTGAACGTTGCATTGTTCAGGCTGGTGCCCTCGACGTTTTTCCCGGAGCAGGACAACGGGTTGCTGATGGGACAGATCATCGCCGATCAGAGCATCTCCTT
>JAXDQI010000056.1:0-8633 GCA_034667965.1 Gammaproteobacteria bacterium | reverse complement strand
AGATTTCGCATGGCGGCCTGCGCCCTCGCGGCCACTTCGACGCTGCTGTTGACGCCCGTTATCGCCGCTCATGCCGCAGGCGACGAGTCGCAGGATTCCTCGATGTCGACGCATGCCAAGTCCTTCGGCGAAGCGGTGAAGCGCGACGCGAAGACGGTGGGCGCGAAATGCAAGGAAGGGGCGCATCGGGTGGCGGTCGCCGCCAAGGCGGTGGGACATGAAGTGGCCACTGCCGCCAAGCGGGGAACGGCGGCGACTCGCGCGGCATTTCGAGGGGAGAAGCCCGAGGCGCCGGCCAGCTAGCCCACCTCGACCGGAATCCTCGAGAACCCGCGAAAACGAGCGCGGCCGCCACGAAGCGGGGCTCCGGACGGTCGATAGTCGGGAAATCGGGCGATGAACCTCGATATCGCCACCCTGCCTTCCAACCGCGCCAGGTTGACGCCGATGCACTGATGCGCGCCGGACGCAAACGCAAGATGCCGGTTGGGATTGCGCCCCACATTCAGCCGGTCGGGCTCGGCGAATTGTTCGGGGTCCCGGTTGGCGGCACCGATGCAGAGATTCAGCTGGCTGCCGGCAGGCAGATCGAGGCCGCCCAATCGGGTATCGACCGTGGTGCGCCGATTCCCAAGCTGATTGGAACTTTCGAATCGAAGAAACTCTTCGACGGCGGTCGTGATCAATTCCGGATTCCGTAAGCATACGCAGCGTTGATCCGGCCATTCGATCAGGAGTTGCAGCCCGTTGCTGATGAGATTGGTGGTGGTTTCGTGCCCGGCATTCAGTATGAAGATGCAGTTCTGCAGCAACTCCGCTTCGGTCAGCTTCGCGCCGTCGCGATCGTGGCCGAGCAAGCGCGTCAGCACGTCGCTGCCGTGTTCGACGGGATTGCGGCGCCGGTCGTCTACCAGTTTCTCGAGATAGACGAGAAAATCCCGTACGGCTTGATTGCCGGTCTCCAGCATCGACGGCGTCGGCGCAGGCTCGAGCGCTCCCAGAATCGCGAGCGACCAGCGGCGAAGCGATTCCCGTTCGCCATGCGGCACACCAAGAAGATTGCCGATGATCTCCACGGGAATGACGGCTGCGAACTCCGTGACCAGGTCGGTTCCGCCTTTCGATTCGATTTGATCCAACAATTCATCGACGACGACTACCAGCCCCTCTTCCATTGCGGCGATGGCTCTCGGGGTCAGTGCGCCCGCAATGATCCGTCGAACCCTGGTATGGAGCGGCGGGTCATTGAAAACTAGACTCGTCGTGTGGTGCTCGTACAGCGGTGAATCGCCGAACTTCGGCTTGAATTCGATTCTTTTATCGGAACTGAATGTGGTCGTATCGCGGTAGACGTGTTCGAGATCGGCGTACCGGGTCAGAAAGTACGAGCCGTCGGGCAATCGCCGCACCGGCGAGGCGGCCCGCAATGCCGCATAGGTCGGATATGGATCGGCGTAAAACGATGGTGGTAGGGTTCGCAGATCGAAGTCGTCGATGTTCAATTGGCTGCTCATTCATATCCCCAGGGTTCTATCGCTCGGCGTGAGTCATGTCCTACGTTACGCGCCACCCGCAACCGACTGCACACCGCGATCCGTTCGAGGACACTAGCGACGGCGGCTGGGTTGCAAGTCAGAGGAATCGCACATGAACACCACACCCACGAACTGGATCCTCATTGCCGGCGGATTGGTCATTCTATTGGCTGCAATCGTGGCATTGTTCGTCTCTCAAAGGCAAAAACAATCCCGGCGACTTCAACGGCGTTTCGGCCCGGAATACGGCCGAGCCGTCGATGAAATGGGAAGCCGCACAAAGGCGGAAGCTGAGCTCGAAGCACGGGAAAAGCGGGTTGGGCAGCTGACTATCATCCCCCTTTCACCGAGCGACGCCGCCCGGTTCACCCAGGCTTGGACTGCCATGCAGGGCCGCTTTATCGACAATCCCAAAGGAGTCGTCGGCGAGGCGGACCGCTTGGTGCGGGAGTTGATGATGAAGCGAGGCTACCCCATGGGCGACTTTGAGCGCCGCGCGGCTGACATCTCGGTGGACCATCCCGCCGTGGTGGAGAACTACCGGGCGGCGCAGTCCATCGCCGTGCGCGATGGGCGCGGCGAGGCCGACACCGAGGAGCTTCGAAAGGCGGTGGTGCATTACCGCACGCTGTTCGATGAACTGCTAGAGACCGAGGTACGCACCGAAGAAGTACAACCCGCACCGCGCGTACCGGCGCACCCCTGACGGCGCGACGATTCGGATTGCATCGTGCGGCAGATTTCCGCTCTAGCCGCCACAAGCGCGGCGCATAAGGCTCATGCGCGCAGGCCTGCCTGTTGCGGCCCGTAGCCCCCGCCCGCCCAACCGTGCATGGTGGCTTGATTGCGGCCGGCTCTCTTGCTCCTGTAAAGAGACTGATCCGCCAAATGAAGAAGAGTCTCGGCCGTCGTCGGATCACGGCCATCGACTGCGCCCAGCGCGCTCGCGCCTATGCTCACCGTCATGCGCACTGTCGCGGCCGCCACGCGCATGGGCATATCCCGAACGGCACTTAGCAATTTGTCCGAGATGACGGAAGCGCCCTCAATATCCGTCTGCGGCAGCACCGCCACGAATTCATCGCCGCCCAATCTGGCGCACCAATCGCAATCGCGCCGCAAAACTCCTTGGATGCGCGCAACCAATTCCATGAGGACCGCATCCCCTGCGGCGTGTCCGTGTCGATCATTGATGTGGCTGAAGTGATCGAAATCCAGCACCAGCACGGATAGCTCACCGCGCAATCGGCGTGCGTACGCCACCTCATGGCCCAACTGCTGCAGCAAGTATCGCCGATTGAAGACTCCCGTCAGAACGTCGGTCATGGCCATCCGCTCCCGGTCGCCGAGCGACACCTTGAGCGAGTGCTCGAGTTTTAAAATGCGTTGCGCCGTCCTCAGGCGGCCGACCAACTGAGACTTGGGGGTAAGTTTACTAATATAGTCGTCAGCGCCGGCGTCAAGCCCCGTCAGGACGTCGTCCTCGGAATCTTTCGACGTGTGCAGCATGAGATACACATAACCAGAATAGGTTTGGCGCCGAATGGCTCGACACAGCGCCAGACCATCCATACCGGGCATGTTGATATCCATAATGACAATCGGAGCAAAGTCGTGCTGCATCGACAGCAGAGCGGACTCGGCGTCCGGCGCGGTCGTTACCGTATAGCCTTCGGCACCCAGCAAATGCCCAAGGTGAAGGCGCACAATCTCGTCATCGTCGACCAACAACACCTTGGCGGCGATCTCGGTGCGGAAAAGGTGATTGTTCATCTAGACGTGTTCCATGACTCCAAAAGTTGAACACGAACGATAGTGATCCGAACAAACCGGCTCTGTTCGCTGCACCACTTAGGGCTGGAAATGACCCTCGAGCGGCGCTCAAAGTTCTAATCTTGTGACGGCCCGCTCACTTGGCTTCCATCGGCCGCTAAGCTGCCCGTTGGCTCGACGGCAATAAGCGGTCGTATTCCTTCTTCACGACGGCATAGCACTCGCAGCTGCGTCTTTCCAAACCCGCACGATCCAGCACGGTGATGCGGCCCCGCGTGTAGCGGATTAATCCCGCCTCTTGCAGATTGGTGGCGCCCTCCGTGACGCCTTCGCGGCGGACACCCAACATATTGGCAATCAACTCCTGGGTCATGACGAGTTCGTCCCCTTCCAATCGATCCAGGCTTAACAGCAACCAGCGGCACAGCTGTTGGTCAAGGGAGTGATGCCGATTGCAGACCGCCGTTTGGGACATCTGGGTAATCAACGCTTGGGTATAGCGGAGCAGCACGCGAAGGACCGCCACGCTTGTGGCGAACTCGTCCTTCAGCGCCTGAGATTTCATCCGGTATCCATAGCCGGCGCTCTGTACCACCGCGCGACTGGGAGTGGATTCACCGCCCATGAAAATGGACACGCCGACTATACCCTCGTTGCCGACGACTGCAATTTCGCCGGGAGCGCCGTTCTCCATGACATAGAGAAGCGAGACAATGGCGGTGGTCGGAAAGTAAACGTGGCTCAATGTCACCCCGGGTTCGTACATGACCCGTCCGAGGTCCATCTCGGTCCTTTCCAGCAATCCCTGCCATCGCAACCAGACATCTTCTGGCAAGGCAGCCAGCAGGTCGTTCCGCCGCGCGTCCGGAGCAATCTCAGTCATCTCAGAAACACCCTGTTCCAAAAGTCCGCCAGGATACGGCCGCCCGCTCTGAGGGTCTGTTCGGTAACGTACGTTTTTGCGACCTTGCGTGGCCAATCGAGAAGTTGCGCTCCTCGCGCGCCTGGAATAGGATTCGCTGGCCCGCGCGCCGGGCGATGCACGAATACACTAACTATCAATAAATAAAGGAGTCCGCTTCATGCATCCGCTCAATTCTGTCAAGGGAGCCATCACTACAGGCTTTGTGCTCGCCGCCATCATCAGCGTTTGGCTCACCATTTGGGCCGGATCGGGCGCCGGCTTCCATTTTCCGCTGCTCGACCGATGGCTGCATATCGTGTCCGGCGTCATGTGGATCGGCCTTCTGTACTATTTCAACGTGGTTCAGACGCCGGGTCTCGCCGCGGCCGCAAGCGACAAAGGCGGTCCGGGCGGCGCCGGGATAACGAAGTACATCGCTCCGCGGGCGCTCATATGGTTCCGCTGGGCCGCGGTTGCAACCTGGGTCACCGGGGCGATCTATTTGATTGTCGGATACGGCGATGCCAGCGCGATCCACAAGGCGTTCGGGTTGGAATCCGGGTTTCGCTCGATCGGGGTCGGGGCCTGGCTGGGAACGATCATGTTGTTCAACGTATGGGTATTCATTTGGCCGAATCAGAAAAAGATTCTCGGCATTGTGACAGCGACGGATGAACAGAAGGCCGCCGCCCGCAAGATCGCCGCGAGGGCATCGCGTATCAACTTCATACTGTCGGTGCCCATGCTGCTCTGTATGGGCGGCCAGGCGCACGGACTGCCTTTTTGAGCCCGGTGCACCGGACTCATCAATAGATGTTACTCGTGGTGCCCGCGGGGGCGGCTCGACCGGCATTGGCACTGTCCCCGAGCATCTTCACGAGTGCGGGCCGCGCGGCGTTGAACGCCATCTGCAACGCGGCCAATCGCTCCTCCGCCACCTCGAGCCACCGCTCTTCGCTTGCCGCGTCTTCCATCGCGGCCGCCGCCTCGCTCAGCGCGAGGGCGCCTACCGTAGCGCTGGTCGACTTCAAACTGTGCGCGGCGCGTGCGACCACCGCTAGGTTGCGCTGCCGGATACCGGTGGCAATCTCCTCGAGCTGAACCGGCGTATCGCTCAAGTAAATGGCGATGACCTCCCCCAATTCCTCGCCCATCAGCTCGCTCAACTTGCCGAGGGCAGCCGGGTCGAGCGCCGACGCCGTTGCAAGCCACCGGTCCAACGCGATGATCAACGTTTCGCGTTTGATCGGTTTCGCGATGTAGTCGTCCATACCGGCGGCGAGGCACTTCTCACGATCGCCGTCCAATGCGTTCGCGGTCATCGCGATGATCGGCAACCGGGGTCTTCCCGGATGATCGTTGCCGCGTTCCCACTCCCGAATGGCCCGGGTCGCCTGGTAGCCGTCCATCACCGGCATTTGACAATCCATGAGAATCAAGTCGAACTGTTCGGACTTGGCGCGCGCCACCGCCTCCCGGCCATTGACCGCTACGACAACCTGCTCGCCGATCTTGCCGATCATCCGCAACGCGACTGCACGGTTGACCTGATTATCTTCCACCAACAATATCCGCGCCCCCGGATATCGCAAGTCGAGGCGCTTGTGAGTCACGAGCGACGTCGCCTGCGCCGGGTTCCCCCGCACCAGCGCCACTACCTGCTCCAATTGGATCCTGCGCACCGGCTTGGTAAGCCACGCCGTGACGCCAAGCTCATTCGCCGCCGCCGGCCGCTCACCGAGCGAACTCAGCACAATGCAGGGCGTAGCGGCATTGGCGGGGTCGGCTCGCAGCGCGCGTAAGAACCCGATCCCATCGATGTCCGGCATATGATAGTCGAGCAATATCACATCGAACGGTGAACCGCCCGACGTCGCTGACCGCACGGCGTCGAGTCCCGCGGTCGCCGATGCCACGCTTTGTGAGGTAGCCGAAAGAAGTTGAAGATAGTGTTCCAAGATGGCGCGATTGGTCGGATTGTCATCGACGATCAAGGCACGCAAGGGAGATCGGTCCGGCTCACGGGTGGCCGCCGCGGGATCCGCTCCGCCCGCGGCCGGCATCTTGAGCGGCAGGAAGACACTGAATGTCGACCCTTTCCCGGGTTCGGACGTCACCCTGACCGTCCCTCCCATGGCATCCACCAGGCTCTTGGTGATGGCGAGACCCAAGCCCGAGCCTCCATACTTGCGCGTGGTCGACGAGTCGGCCTGCGTGAACACCTGGAACAATTGCCCCAGCACCGCGCTGGACATGCCGAGGCCGGTGTCATGCACCAGTATCTGCACGACCGTCACCGGCTCGCCGGCCGCATCCGCCGCATTTTTCTCCTCGCGCACCTGAATGCCGAGGAGCACCTCCCCATGCTCGGTGAATTTGACCGCGTTGCCCACCAAGTTCGCCATGATTTGCCGCAGCCGCAGTGGATCTCCCCGGAGTTTCACCGGAACGTTGTTGTGCACGGCACAGGATAGCTCTACGCCTTTCGCGGCGGCCTGCCGGCTGAACAGCATTGCCACATCCTCCGCCATCGGTTGCAGCTCCACGTCGATCTGTTCGAGCGAGAGCTTTCCCGATTCGATCTTCGAATAGTCGAGCACATCGTTGATGAGCGCCATCAGCGCATCCGCAGAATGCTGCGCAGTTTCGAGCATGCTGCGCGCGTCCGTGCCGAGCGCTTCGGTCTGGAGCAGCTCGAGCATGCCGACCACGCCATTCATCGGCGTACGGATTTCATGACTCATGTTGGCCAGAAACTCGGCTTTGGCCTGAGCACCCGCCTGAGCGCTCTTCAATGCCATCGCCAATTCAGCCGTACGCCCGGCCACCTTGTTCTCCAGTTCCGTGCGATGTTCGGTGGCTTGACGTGCCAGCGCCTCGAGCTCCCCCAGCATCTCGTTGAACGACCGAATGAGGCGACCAACTTCGTCATCGCCGGCGGCCTGCACGCGCACGCTGAAGTCTCGCGTGCGCGACACCGCGGTCGCGGCGCGCTCGAGTTCCCGGATGGGATCCGAAATCACGTGCTGAAACAGCGACGCCGCCAGCAACGCCACGCCCAGTGCACCGACCAGCACCCCCAAAAGGACCAGACCATCGTGCCGCAAGTGTGCGCGCAGCTCCTCCGAGGTTGCGTGGATCTGCACCGTGCCGATCCGTTCGCCGAAGGTAATGTCGGCGTGTACCTCGATCTCGGCCGGCGTGTCTACCGCGAATTCGCGCTGCACCAGCGGCCTTCCGTCCTTGCGTACGATCGACGCATTGATCACGGCTGAGTCGACTCTGAACGCTCCCAAGACTTCATCCGCCGCCTCCGCATCGTCGAAGGCCAGCGCCGCCGCGCCGTTGAACGCGGCCATATCGACATGGGTCTGCAATCGATGCAATAGCGCGCTGCGTCCCGATTGATACTGCGTGTATGCATTGATCGCGCCGGAAATCAGCAGGGCGACCACCCCGACAATGCTCGCCAGCAGCATCAGTTTCGCGCGAATCGGCACCGACATCAACCAAGTCCTCATGGGGTCATTTGCTCGACGTTGGAAGCCAAATTCAACAAACTTGAACTCATTTTCAGGCCCGCGAGCCGTGCCGTGTCCAAGTTGATGTTGAAGCGCAGGCGGTTGCCTTGCGCGAACAATTCGATCATGCCGCCGCGGCGCATGAAGTCGTGCGCGTCACTCACGGTCAGTGCGTAGGACGGCATGTTGGACACCGCCCGTGCGTCCGTGGTCGCCGCCGCATCGATATATAGAACGTTGCAGTCGGCTCGCTGCGCCGGATCGACGGCGCGTACCGCCACGCGTCTCGTCCCGATCGACTTGCCGGCGACGTCGTGCGCGATCTGATCACGCACTCCGGACGCGCCGATGAAACACATCGTCAGCACATCCGCGGGAGCGGAAGTCGGCCAGGTCGTGAGTTTCGCGAAATTGAACAGATAGACGGCTTTGAACTGGTCCAGTGCGTCATCGGCACGGCAGATGTCGATCGGGCATACGGCAGCGAGCCCGCCTGCGAACAGTGCAAGCAATGCGCGGCGCAGTGAGCGAGCGGTACGCGTCACGCGTGGCGACCTGGGTGGTGGACTGTCGAACCCACTCTAGAATTTCCAACTGACCATTGCGTAAGCAATGCGCTGCACCTGCGAGGAGTTCACGCTGGTCCCTATGTCCAGCGATTCCGTATGCCGGTCGTGCAGCAGATTCTGACCCGCGAGGCTCACCGTAAGACCGTCCATCGGTTGCACGTTCAGCTGCACATCGAGACGGGTGTACGAGGGGAGTGCCTGCGCCGGCAATCCGCTGACGAAGTAGGCCGCGACGTTCCATGTGATCATGCGCGAGACATTGAAGGCCGAGCGCAGCTGAATTTGGTGTCGTGGGCTGGAATCCTCGACGTTGGACACGGTGGTGACATCG
>JAXDQI010000055.1:0-24996 GCA_034667965.1 Gammaproteobacteria bacterium | reverse complement strand
GATCCGGCGTACCCCGGCTGCAACTCCGGATTCGCTGATGATCTTGAAAAAGCCGATATCTCCAGCTCTTTTGACGTGCGTCCCGCCGCAGAGTTCCATCGAAAAATCGCCGATCGATAGAACTCGTACATCGCTTTCATACTTTTCCCCAAACAGCGACATCGCGCCGGCGGCTACCGCCTCGTCCAGGGCCATGACGCGAGTCTCTACCAGCGCATTGCGGCGAATCGCGGCGTTGACGAGCTCTTCGACTCGATGCAGCTCGTCGGCCGATACCGGTTGGGTATGCGCGAAATCGAAACGAAGCCGATCGGGTGCAACCAATGAACCTTTTTGCAAAACATGTTTTCCCAACACTTCCCGGAGCGCTGCGTGCACGAGATGAGTGGCGGAATGGTTCAGCGCAATCGATTGCCGGCGGCTGTCGTCGACTTGAGCCTGAACTAGATCCCCAAGGCGCAGCTCACCTGATTCGAGCACGCCGACATGAGCGAACGACGCACCGATCTTTCGTGTATCCCTGACGGTGAAGCGAGCGGTATCGGTGGTGAGTGTTCCGGTGTCGCCCACCTGCCCGCCGCTCTCTGCGTAGAATGGAGTTTGGTCCAGGACGACTTGCCCTTCCTGTCCGGGCCGCATCGCGTCGACCACGGCGCCGTCGAAAATCAGCGCCGTGACCTTCCCGCTGGCGGTCGAATGATCGTAGCCGGAAAATTCCGTCTTGCCAGGCAGCTTTACCGATTCTCGGAGATCCGTCCCGAATTTGCTCGCGGCACGCGCCCGGCCGCGCTGCGCGTCCATCGCTGCATCGAAGCCCGCCTGATCGATCGTCAAACCGCGCTCCCGGGCCACATCGGCAGTAAGGTCGAGCGGAAACCCGTACGTGTCGTACAGTCGGAACACGGTTTCGCCGGGAATCACCGACGACGTCAGCTTGGTGGTCTCGGCGTCGAGAAGCGCCATGCCGGTCGTCAAAGTTTCGGCGAAGCGGGTCTCTTCCTGGGCAAGGACCTGCGTGGCGCGCGCCTCACCGCTCACGAGCTCGCCATAGTACGAACCCATTTCCCGCACCAGCGTGGCCACGAGTTTGTGAAAAAACGGCTGCGTTTGACCCAACTTGTGCCCATGCCGTATCGCACGCCGAATGATGCGGCGCAGGACGTATCCTCGGCCCTCATTGGACGGCACGACGCCGTCGATAATCAGGAAGGTGCAGGCCCGAATGTGATCGGCGATGACGCGCAAACTGGAGGATTCAAGGTCGTTCGTGCCGGTAATCTCGGCCGCAGCTCGGATCAGCGACTTGAATAGATCGATGTCGTAATTGCTGTGCACGCCCTGCATCACGGCTGCAACGCGCTCCAGACCCATGCCGGTATCCACAGACGGCTTGGGAAGCGGCACCAGTTCTCCGTCCGCTGAGCGGTCGTACTGCATGAACACCAGGTTCCAGATTTCGACGTATCGGTCGCCGTCCTCGTCAGGGGAACCCGGCGGCCCGCCGGCTATTTCCGCGCCGTGATCGTAGAAAATCTCCGTGCAGGGGCCGCATGGCCCGGTTTCTCCCATCGACCAGAAATTCGACTGCTCGCCCATCCTGGTGCATCGCGTCGGATCGACGCCGATCTCTTCCGTCCAAATGCGCGCTGCTTCGTCATCCTCCTTGTAAACCGTGACCCACAGGCGGTCCTTGGGAATGCCGAGAGTGACGGTAACGAAATTCCACGCGAAGTGGATCGCTTCCTTTTTAAAATAGTCGCCGAAGCTGAAATTTCCCAACATTTCGAAGAATGTGTGGTGACGGGCCGTATAGCCCACATTTTCAAGATCGTTGTGCTTGCCGCCGGCGCGGACACAGCGTTGCGAGGTGGCGGCACGCGAGTAGTCTCGGGCTTCTTTACCGAGAAACACGTCCTTGAACTGAACCATGCCGGCGTTGGTGAACAACAAGGTGGGGTCGTTGCCCGGTACGAGCGAGCTCGAAGGCACGACCGAATGCCCATTCTTCCGGAAGAACTCCAGGAAGCTCGCTCGAATCTCCGAACTCGTCATCGATTTCAATCTGGCGTCGCGTTTCATAATTTTAAGTGTCTACGTCAATATCCGTGTCAAAGCCTAAGGCCAATCGTATCTGAGCGCCCGTGAAACCGCGGTAACCCAGGAATCGGGCTTGGCGCTGCTTGTCAGCGTAATGGGTCGGAAGCTGCGCGCCAAACTTCTTTTCGCGCGCCTTTCGCAAATCGGCGATCCAGTCGCCGTAGGCCGCGAGGCCCTGCTCCACAATCTCACCCTGCAGGCCGATTTTTCGAAGATCCGCGCGCACCCGCAGCGGCCCCTGGCCCCGCGGCGCGTGATAGCCGATGAAGCTTTCCACGTATCGGCGGTCATCGACGAGCTTTTCGACGCACAACCGCTCGATCAGGTGAGCGACGACGCTGGGATCGTAACCCTTATTGAGCAGCTTGCGGCGTAGATCCTCGGATGCGTAATCGCGGCGCGCCAACGCATCGAGCGCGGTTGCACGGGCCGCGCGTGAGTCGAGAGCGTCTACGACCGGTCCCATCGCCGGACCGGCCGGGGCGTCACGCCTCCTTGACGTCGCCACCGCGATTCATGGTCGCTTTCTCGGGAATCAGCTTGGTGCGGATCTGAGCCTCGAGGTCCTTTGAGATCTCCGGATGCTGCTGCAGGAAGGTCCGGGCATTATCCTTGCCCTGCCCGATTCTCTCGCCCTTATAGCTGTACCAGGAACCCGATTTCTCGACCATGTTGTGCAGCACGCCGAGTTCGATCAGTTCGCCTTCCTTCGATATGCCGGTGCCGTACATGATCTCGAATTCCGTTTCGCGGAACGGCGGCGCGACCTTGTTCTTGACCACTTTGACCCGGGTCATCGAGCCCACCACTTCCTCGCCATTCTTGATCGCGCCGATACGCCGGATGTCCATGCGTACGGACGAATAGAACTTGAGCGCATTACCGCCCGTCGTGGTCTCAGGGTTACCGAACATCACGCCGATCTTCATGCGGATCTGGTTGATGAAAATCACGATGGTATTGGATCGCTTGATATTGCCCGTGAGCTTGCGCAAGGCCTGCGACATGAGGCGAGCCTGCAAGCCCATGTGCGAGTCGCCCATCTCACCTTCGATTTCCGCTTTCGGCGTGAGCGCCGCAACCGAGTCGACCACCACGACGTCGACGGCGCCCGAGCGCACCAGCATGTCAGTGATTTCGAGTGCCTGTTCACCGGTGTCCGGTTGCGACACCAATAGGTCGTTGACCTTGACGCCCAGTTTCTCGGCATAGACCGGATCGAGCGCGTGCTCGGCATCCACGAAGGCCGCGGTGCCGCCGTTGCTTTGCGCGGAGGCGATGATCGCCAGAGTCAACGTGGTCTTGCCGGAGGACTCGGGGCCGAAAATCTCAATCACGCGACCGCGCGGTATGCCTCCTACGCCGAGCGCGATATCGAGGCCCAGCGAGCCCGTCGGAATGGATTCCACCTCGTAGGTGGCGCCCGCGTCGCCCAGGCGCATCACGGAGCCTTTGCCAAACTGTTTTTCGATCTGGCTCAGCGCGGCAGCGAGAGCTTTCTTACGATTCTCTTCCATAGGGAGTCCTCGACAAAATGTGGCTCCATTATTTCATATTCAGCGCCTGCCGCTCATCTCATATGCGTCGAAATAGCAGAGTTTTTCTAAGCTTTTTCAGCGTTATCCAGTAGTGACCAGGTGTCGACTACTGTATACGCGGACTGAATGCCGCTCGTATCGGAGCGCATGAGACAGAAATCGCGCACGTGCCACTCAAACGCAGACATTGCTTGCAACACAGGCGGTTGCGAGACCTTCCTCGCCAGAGTTACATGAGGGCGCAGCCGCTCGGACTCAAGTGCCCACGCGTCTCTGGCGAGTTCGTGATGCAATTGCCGCCACAACTGATGCAACTCGGCGGGAATCAGTCGTGCCGCAACAACGATGACCCCGGGCTTCTGCCAGCATTCGTATTCGTCAAACGTGACCGAAAACGCGCGCACCTTTTGCGCGGCGCCAACTTTCAGCAGAACGGGCAATTGCGACGCCGCGACGTCGCCGACGAAAGCAAGTGTCATATGGTAGTTCTCTCGCGGCACCCGCCTCGCCCCTGGCGCAAGAGAAATGGATCGAGAAGCCGCTGCGAAGTGCTCGCGTGCGGCAGGATCCGGCACGGCCGCGAAAAATAGCCGCAGCCGGGTGCCGGTCGAATCGGTAGCGGACGCCGTCATCCCTTCAGGAGGCCGGCCATAGCCGCTCTCACCGTCTTACGTCGCACCGTCTCCCGATCACCCGTAAAGCGCTTAAGATCAGCAGTCACTTGGACTTTGCGCCCGCGCTTGACCGCCCAGGCCAACCATACGGTGCCCACCGGTTTGCCGGGCAACGCGCCGTCGGGACCGGCGATTCCGGTCACCGCCACGGCCATCTGCGCGCCCGAACGGCGCAGAGCGCCGAGTGCCATCGCACGCACCACGGCCCTGCTCACCGCGCCGTGGGCGTTCAGCACCGAAACAGGCACACCGAGGTGGCGAACCTTCGCCTCGTTGCTGTAGGTGACGAACCCCTCGATGAACCACTGCGAACTGCCGGCAATGTCCGTCATCGCCTTGGCGATCCATCCGCCGGTGCATGACTCCGCGGTCGCCGCCGAACGCCTGCTTCGTAGCAGCGCCTTTCCAACACGGACGGCGAGGCGTGCAAGCTCTGGATCTGTATTCTTCATGGGCTCCATCATGATACTGCAGACCGCAGGCTCGTCGATGCCGCCACAGTGCGCCGGCCGCGGTGCATAATCCATGGATGGATACCGAGCAATTAAATTTTGCACATGTACCCACCACCGGAGTGCGGCGGATACACGAAACTCGCCTGATGACCGCCTCCGATGCCAATCTCGCCGGGTACGGGTGCCTGGTCGATGACCCGAAGACTTTCCCGATCGAGATCGTCCGCTGGCCCGCACAAGGCTGGCGCCCGATCGATGCGAACACCGGCGATCAGGGTGGCGTGACAGAAGGATTGTTCGAGTTCCGGTGGAAGGGCGAGACGCTCTACGCCAGGAACAACGCCGTGGGCGACAGCTATCTATTCGGCTGGAGCAACTGGCCGGAAGAGGCGGCCACGGGTTCCTCGACCGGCCCGCGCCGGCGAGCCTTGATCTGGCGTGCCAACTATCACCCGGATGGCGGTCAATTGTTCCATCCCCTCGGCGGCAGCGGTTTCATCGTGCCCCTTGCCTTGCCAGGCGACGACGTGACGCCGGAGAAATTTGTGAGCTTCTGGTGCGACGGGAGTCGGGGCCTCTATCTCCATCCCAACGTCTGGCACGGCGCCGTCGTACCGCTCGATGACGAGGCGGAATTCCTCGACCGACAAGGCCGCGTGCACGCGCGAGTTTCGGTCGACTTCGTCAAGGAATTCGGTTGTTATCTGGGAGTTCCGCTTCACGCCGACGGCTTGCTGCTCCGACCGGGGAGATAACGCGCCTCGGGCGCGGCCATATAGTGAGCCTCCGGTTCATCCTCTGCGGATTATAACGCTGAGCTGCGCGCGACCGGTAACGTCAAATCTTGCCCACGGATCATGATTTGACGTGACGAGGCTGTAGAGGCGCCGTTGGGTGGCCCAAATTTGATCCGCTAACCTGACTAGACTAGACTAAGCAAATCAACGAGAGGAGGTCCTGATGACCGTCGTCAATATTTACGATGCCAAAACCCAGCTTTCCAAGCTCATCGAGGAGGCGGCGGCCGGCAATGACGTGGTAATTGCGCGCGGCGGCAAACCTGTAGCGCGACTTACTCGGCTAGCCTCGTCTAAGCGCAAGCTAAAATTTGGCGTCCTCAAAGGCAAGATCAAGGTCTCGGCGGATTTCGATGCGCCGCTGTCAAGCGAAGTCTTAAAACAATTTCAGGGGTCGTGATGCGGCTGCTCCTCGATACCCACGTTTTCCTATGGGCTGTTACAGCCAACCGACGTTTGAAGTCGAGCACGCGTGAATTTCTGTCGCGGGCTGACGCCGTCTATGTGTCCGCTGCTTCCATTTGGGAAATCGCCATCAAGGCGCAATTGGGGAAGATCGAGGCCGACGCGGCCTTTCTCGTTGACGCGATCGACAGCAGCGGTTTTCAAGAGCTCCCGGTGAGCGCCAATCATGCGGCGGCGGTAGCCAAGCTGCCGCTGCATCACAGCGATCCGTTCGACCGGCTCTTGTTGGCTCAAGCTTTTTTGGAACCGTTACGCTTCGTGACCGCCGATTCAGCGCTCGCAGCCTATGGAGGCGCAATAGAACTGGTATAGCGAGCAAATATGCCAATTCGGCCGGCATACGGCCGCGAAAGCCCCGGCAACGCCGCGAAGTTAGGAAATGATTCAAAACCCCACCAACGATCCAAAGAATACGCCCGACCACACCCCCATGATGCAGCAGTACCTGCGCATCAAGGCACAGCATCCCGACGTGCTGTTGTTCTATCGCATGGGTGATTTCTACGAGATGTTCTATGACGACGCGCGCCGCGCCGCGCAGCTGCTCGACATTGCACTCACGCAGCGGGGCGCCTCGGCCGGCGCGCCGATTCCGATGGCTGGCGTGCCGGCGGTGACGCTGGACTCCTACCTGGCGAAGCTGGTGCGCAAAGGCCAGTCGGTGGCGATTTGCGAGCAGCGCGGCGAGCCGGGCAAAACCAAAGGCCCCATGGAGCGGGAAGTGGTACGCATCGTCACGCCGGGCACCGTCACCGACGAGGCATTGTTGGATGAACGACGCGACAATGTACTCGCGAGCGTCTGCGGCGCCGGCGGCCGCTACGGCCTCGCCTGGCTCGACTTGTCGGCCGGTCGTTTCAGCGTCATGGAGCTCAGCGGCCTCTCGGCGCTCGATGCGGAAATCGAGCGGCTGCGCCCCGCGGAGATTCTGGCGCCCGATGGCGCCCAGCCGCAGCTGGCCGCAGGGTTCGGCAATCAGGATCGGCCGTGGCGCTTGCGCGCGCCCTGGCATTTCGACACCGAATCTTCCTCGCGCGCGCTGGCCGAACAATTCCACACGCGCGATTTGGCCGGCTTCGGCTGCGCCGACAAGCCGCTCGCCATCGCCGCCGCCGGCGCTCTGCTTGCCTATGTTCGCGAGACGCAAAAGGCGGCATTGCCACACTTGCTGTCCATCACCACCGAAGAGCGCGATGCCGCGCTCATCATGGATCCGGCGACGCGCCGCAATCTGGAACTCGACGAGAGCCTTGCCGGCAGACCGGAGCTCACGCTTGCCGGCGTGTTCGATCACACCGCCACCGCCATGGGCGCGCGGCTGCTGCGCCGCTGGCTGCACCGGCCGCTGCGCGATCACGATGCGCTCAGGCTGCGGTATCACGCAGTCTCGACGCTCATCGACGGCGCCCGTCACGTCGCACTGTCGGAGCTGTTGCGATCGATCGGCGACCTGGAGCGCATACTGGCGCGGGTTGCGCTGCGTTCTGCGCGGCCGCGGGACCTCACACAGCTGCGCACCGCGCTCAGCACATTGCCGGGCGTTCACCGGTTCCTGCGCACGACGCTTGAATCAGCGCCCTCGCCTCTGCTGCAGCAGCTTCTGGACGAATTGAGCGATCACCGCGATGAGCATGCCGTGCTCGAGCGTGCGGTGGTCGAGGCGCCGCCGCACTATCTGCGCGACGGCGGCGTGATCGCGCCGGGATACGATGCGGAGCTGGACGAACTGCGGCTGATGGGCAGCAACACCGAACAATTCCTGCTGGAGCTGGAACGGCGCGAGCGCGAGCGCACCGGGCTTTCCAGCCTCAAGCTGGGATTCAACCGCGTACAGGGTTTTTTCATCGAAGTGAACCGCAGCCAGGCGACCCAAGTACCTGCGGAATATCTGCGGCGCCAGACCGTGAAATCCGCCGAGCGATTCATCACGCCCGAGCTCAAGTCGTTCGAGGACAAGGTTTTAGGCGCCCGCGACCGCGCCCTGGCGCGCGAGAAGGACCTGTACGACGCGCTGCTCACGACCTTGATCGCACGGCTCCCGGCGCTGCAGCAGACCACCGCGGCCATCGCGCAGGTCGACGTGCTCACGTGCTTTGCGGAACGCGCCGCGACGCTCGACTGCGCGCGGCCGGAACTGGTGGATCATCCCATGCTGTTCATCAGTCAGGGCCGGCATCCCGTGGTCGAACGCGCCGGCCGCGAGCCTTTCATTCCCAACGATCTATGCTTCGACGAGGCGCGCCGCATGCTCATCATCACCGGCCCCAACATGGGCGGCAAGAGTACCTACATGCGCCAGACCGCGTTGATCGCCATCCTCGCCCACATCGGCTGTTTCGTACCTGCGAAGCGCGCCGTGCTGGGGCCGCTCGATCGTATCTTCACCAGGATCGGAGCCTCCGATGATCTCGCCGGCGGGCGATCGACGTTCATGCTGGAGATGACCGAGACCGCCAACATTCTCAACAACGCCACGGACAAGAGTCTGGTGTTGATGGACGAAGTGGGCCGCGGCACCAGCACCTTCGACGGGTTGTCATTGGCTTGGGCCTGCGCCGCCTTCATCGCCGCCAAAATCCGCGCATTCACCCTGTTTGCCACGCATTATTTCGAACTCACCAGCCTTAGCCTAGAGGCCCCCGGCGTGGTCAACGTGCATGTCGAAGCGGTCGAACACGGCGACAAGTTGGTGTTCCTGCACAGCGTGAAGGAAGGCCCTGCCAATCAGAGCTACGGCCTGCAAGTGGCGGCGCTCGCCGGCATTCCGAAATCCGTCACCGCTCAGGCTCGCCGGTACCTGACGGAACTGGAACGCGAGCGTGACGCTCTGCGAAGCTCCGCGTCGCCGCAGACCGAACTGCCGTTGTTCGTCGCGCCTCGAACGGAAGCGCCGCCGGAATCCGCGGCGCTCGAGGCCCTGCGCGCACTGGACCCAAATGCGTTGAGCCCCCGCGAGGCGCTGGACCTGCTCTACCGACTGAAGCAATTGGACGCCGGCGAACACGACTAGGTTTGCTAAGACAGCGTCCGGCGCCAGGTCGGCCATCACCTAGAAAAGCGCCCATCTTTCAAGAACGCCGCCACCTGTCCCGCCACTTCGGCCGAGAACACCATGCCGCTGTGGCTGACGCGCACCCGCAGCTGATCAGTCGCTCCAGGAAGGTCGGTCTCGTCGAGCCACACCGTGCCGTCGTTGGGCGCCCCCATGGGTCCCAGCAGCCTTCCCAGTCCCACCGCCAGATCGCCGGCAATGATTCCAAGATCGCGGCCGCCGTGCCAACGACGTTCGCGAGGGGTCAGCAGCACTTCAGCCGCCGACAACCCCAGCAGCGCCCGCCCGAATGGCAGCCGTGCCAGCCGCTCTGCCGAGCGACTCCCTCTCACCGGCGATCCGGTCAGCACGATCCGCCCCGGCGGCAGCCCTTGCGCCACGCCCGCCAGAGGACCCTGGGGCGCCAGGCTCAATTCGAACAGCTTGAGAATCACCAGTCCCCCCATGCTGTGGGCCACGAGGTGCAACGTATCGGTTTCGATGGTCTGCAGGTATCGCCCAAGCGCCACGGCGTTGTCCGTGACGGCGGCCCCGACGGATGCATAGCGGAACACGCGGCCCTCCACGTCGAGCGCCCGGGACAAGCGGCGGCGCAGCAGAAACGACTCCCCGCCCCCCAGCCACAGTCCGTGAACATAGACCACCACCGTTCGCATGGCAGAAGTTCCGGTCCTAGTGACGCAGTTGCTGAATGACGGCGCGATTGGTGCTGGAGGACACCGTGCCCAAGGCCTCGGCGGCCGACGCCCAGCGATATTGCACATGCTCGGTCACGCTCAAGGTGACCGGCACCCGCTCCAGGAGCTTCAAAGCAAAAGCATGCTCCAGATTGGTCGTGATGCCCGGCGCGTACGTCTTGCCGAACGACGGCAGGATCTCGTACACCTGGGTCCATTGCAGATTCCTCAGGAATCCCTGCGTGATTCCCGTCTCTTCGATGACCTCGCGGCGCGCCGCATCGTCAGCCATCTCGCCCCACTCCAGACTGCCCGTCACGGATTGCCAGAATCCCGGCGGCCGACGCCGCTCCATCAATAGGAACTCGCCGGCAGCCGTGTAGATCACGATCAACACGGACTCCGGGCGTCGAACGGGTGATCGCGCGCGCTCCAGGGCTACTCGACCTTGATCGGTGCGCGGACCCGAATGTGCAGCTCTTTGAGCTGCGCTTCACTCACCTCGGTGGGTGCATCCATCAGCAGGTCCGCCGCCGTCTGCGTCTTCGGGAACGCGATGACGTCGCGAATGCTCTCCGCCCCCGCCATCAACATCGCCAGCCGGTCGAGACCGAAGGCGATCCCGCCGTGCGGCGGCGCGCCGTATTTGAGCGCGTCCAACAGGAAGCCGAACTTCGTCCGCGCCTCTTCGGGCGAAATGCCCAGCAAATCGAACACCACCGACTGCAGTTCCTGGGTGTGGATACGCACCGATCCGCCGCCGATCTCGGAACCGTTGAGGACCAGGTCATAGGCCTTCGCCAGCGCCTCTCCCGGACTCGCCGCCAGGGCGGCGTAATCCAGATTCACGGGACTGGTGAACGGATGATGCATGGCGCCCCAGCGCTTCGCCTCCGGGTCGTATTCGAACATCGGGAAGTCCACCACCCACAGGGGCCGCCATCCGGAGGCCACGAGCTTGAGGTCCTGACCGACCTTCAGGCGCAGCGCACCCAGAGCATCGCTCACCACCTTGCCCGAGTCGGCACCGAAGAAAATCAGATCGCCGTCGCGCGCCGCCGTGCGCTCGAGAATGCCGGCGATGGCCGCATCGCCGAGGAATTTCAGGATCGGCGACTGCAGGCCGTCGCGGCCCTTGGCGAGCTCGTTGACCTTGACGTAGGCCAATCCCCTCGCGCCATAACGCGCCACGTAAGCGGTGTAGTCGTCGATTTCTTTGCGCGACAGCTTGCCGCCCTGCGGCACACACAAAGCCGCCACCCGGCCGCGAGGATCCGCCGCGGGGCCCGCAAACACCTTGAAGTCGCAGCCCTTCACCAGATCGGCCACGTCCACCAATTCGAGCGGCACGCGCAGATCCGGCTTGTCGGAGCCGAAGCGTCGCATCGCCTCCGCATAGGTCATCCGCGGCAACGGATTCGGCAGGTCGACGCTCAGCACCTGCTTGAACAAGTACCGCACCAGACCCTCCATCAGGACTTGGATGTCCTTCTGGTCGAGGAACGATGTTTCGATGTCGAGCTGCGTGAACTCGGGCTGCCGGTCTGCCCGCAGGTCTTCGTCACGAAAACACCGCACGATTTGGTAGTAACGATCGAAGCCCGCGATCATCAACAGCTGCTTGTAGATCTGCGGTGATTGAGGCAATGCGAAGAACTTTCCCGCATGAGTACGGCTCGGCACCAGGTAATCGCGCGCACCCTCGGGCGTGGCCTTCGAGAGCATCGGCGTCTCGATATCGACGAATCCCGCGTCGTCCAAATAGTGACGCATGGCGCGCGTGATGCGATGACGCAGCAGCAAGCGATCGCGCATCTCCTCGCGGCGCAAATCGATGTACCGAAAGCGCAGACGGACCTCTTCGCTGACATGCTCATCCAACTGAAAAGGCAGCGGCTCCGAGCGGTTCAAAATCTCGAGTTCATGACATAGCAACTCGACCTGGCCCGACTTCAGATTGGCGTTGGCCGTCCCGCCCGGACGGACGCGGACCAGCCCCGTGACCTTCAGTACGTATTCGTTGCGGACGCGCTCCGCCATCGCGAAAACGGCCGCCCGATCCGGATCGAACACGATCTGTAGCAGTCCTTCGCGATCGCGAAGGTCGACGAAGATGACGCCGCCATGGTCGCGCCGTCGATGGGCCCAGCCGGCCACAGTGACCACTTGACCGATCAACGACTCGCCGACCTGACCGCAATAGTGAGTGCGCATGCGCCTAGCCCCGCCGCCGTGCCTTGGCAACCGGCTTCTTCACTGCCTTCTTGGGAGTCGACCTGGCCGGCGCGGATGCCGCGCCGCGCCTGGAAATTCCGCCGGCCGGCTTTTTTGCCGGTTCACTGGCGGCTTTCCCCGCCGGCTTGTCAGCCGCCTTTTCCGCAGGTTTCGCCGCTTCCTTGCCGCCGGCATCCTTACCCGCATCCTTCGCCGCATCCTTGCCCGTCGCCTCTTTGGCCGTCGCATCGGTGGATTTGGCGTCGGCCTCGGGTTTTTTATCGTCTTTCGCGCCGGCCTCGGGCCGATCCGCCAGATTTTTCTTGTTGTCTTGGTCGCCCTTGAAGTCCGTCTCGTACCAGCCGCCGCCCTTCAGGCGAAACACGGGTGCCGACATGAGCCGCGTCAGCTGCGATTTGCCGCAGTCCGGGCACTTCTTCAGGGGCGAATCGTTGACCTTCTGCATTGCTTCCAACGTATGGCCGCAGTTCTTGCACTGATACTCGTAGAAAGGCATGAAATCTCTCTTATTTTTGGGCGTGACAAGTATATCGAAGCCGCGGGCCAGGCGCCCGCCGCCGGCCGGCACGCGGCGGCTCCGCAGCGTTAACTACCGGCAATCAGGTTCAGTGCAGCCGTTCCTTCTCGAACGCCAGCGCATCGCGTTTCAGCTTCGCCACCACGCGATCGCCGGCGACGAAGTCTCCGCGCAGTATCTGCTGCGCGAGAGGATTCTCGATCTGCGATTGGATGGCCCGCTTCAAGGGCCGTGCGCCGTACACGGTGTCGAATCCCGCCTCGCCGATCTTGTCGCGTGCGTCATCGTCGAGGAACAGCTGAATATCGCGCTCCGCGAGCCGCTGGCGCAAGCGTCCCAGCTGAATGTCCACGATGGCACGAATCTGCTCGCGGCCGAGCGAATGAAACACCACGATGTCGTCGACCCGGTTGATGAACTCCGGACGGAAATGCTGCGTCACCACCTGCATCACGCCCGCCTTCATGCGCGCGTAGTCGGCGCCGGTCCCGAGTTCCTGGATCACGTGACTGCCCAGGTTCGAGGTCATGATGATCACGACATTGCGAAAATCGACGGTACGCCCCTGACCGTCGGTGAGCCGCCCGTCGTCCAAGACCTGCAGCAGCACGTTGAACACGTCGGGATGTGCTTTCTCGATCTCGTCGAGCAGGATGACCGCGTAGGGACGCCGGCGCACCGCTTCGGTGAGATAGCCGCCCTCTTCGTAGCCCACATACCCCGGCGGCGCGCCGATCAGGCGCGCGACCGAGTGCTTCTCCATGAACTCCGACATGTCGATGCGCACCATGGCCTCTTCGGTGTCGAACATAAAATCGGCCAGGGCTTTGCAGAGTTCGGTCTTGCCGACACCCGTGGGACCCAAAAACATGAACGAACCGGTGGGCCGATTCGGGTCGGACAAACCGGCGCGCGAGCGGCGAATGGCATCGGCCACCGCTTTGACCGCCTCCGTCTGGCCGACCACTCGCTTGTCGAGGACTTCTTCCATCCGCAGCAGCTTGTCGCGCTCGCCTTCGAGCATGCGCGACACCGGAATGCCGGTCCACTTCGACACGATTTCCGCGATCTCGACCTCGGTCACCGAATTGCGCATCAACTGATTCGGCTTCTTTTCGACTTCCAATGCCGCCGCCAGCTGCCGTTCGAGCGCCGGAATGCTGCCATACTGCAATTGGGACATGCGGCCCAGATCCTGCGCGCGCCGCGCGGTTTCGAGATCCTGACGCGCCCGCTCGAGTTCTTCCTGAATGTGCGCCGCGCCCTGCACGGTGGCCTTCTCGGCCTTCCAGACTTCCTCGAGATCCGAGTATTCCTTCTCCAACGCCTTCAACGCCTGCTCGAGCGTGCTCAAGCGTTTGCGCGAGGCCTCGTCGGCCTCTTTCTTGAGCGCCTCGCGCTCGATCTTGAGCTGGATGATGCGGCGGTCGAGCTTGTCGAGCGCCTCGGGCTTCGAGTCGATTTCCATGCGGATCAGCGACCCGGCCTCGTCGATCAGGTCGATGGCCTTGTCGGGCAGCTGCCGGTCGCTGATGTAGCGATGCGACAGGGTCGCCGCCGCCACGATGGCGGGGTCCGTGATCTGCACGCCGTGATGCACTTCGTAGCGTTGTTTCAGGCCGCGCAGGATAGCGATGGTGTCCTCCACCGACGGCTCATCCACCAAGACCTTCTGGAAGCGCCGCTCCAGCGCCGCGTCCTTCTCGATGTACTTTCGGTACTCATCGAGCGTGGTCGCGCCCACACAGTGCAATTCGCCGCGCGCCAAGGCGGGCTTCAGCATGTTGCCCGCGTCCATGGCGCCTTCGGCCTTGCCTGCGCCCACCATGGTATGCAGTTCGTCGATGAAGAGAATGACCTGGCCTTCCTGCTTCGACAAATCGTTGAGCACCGCCTTCAGGCGCTCCTCGAATTCGCCGCGGAACTTGGCTCCCGCGATGAGCGAGCCCATGTCGAGCGCGAGGATCCTCTTGTTGCGCAACCCTTCCGGGACTTCGCCGTTGATGATGCGTTGTGCGAGCCCCTCGACGATGGCGGTCTTGCCCACGCCGGGTTCGCCGATGAGCACCGGGTTGTTCTTGGTGCGCCGTTGCAGAACCTGGATGGTGCGGCGGATTTCATCGTCGCGGCCGATGACCGGATCGAGTTTGCCCTGGCTGGCGCGCTCGGTCAGGTCGATGCTGTATTTCTCGAGGGCCTGACGATTCTCCTCGGCACCGGCATCGTCCACCTTGGAGCCACCGCGAACTTCGTCGATGGCCTTCTCCAGCGACTCGCGCGCCGCGCCGCAGGACTTGAGAATCCGTCCAAGCTCGCCGCGATCTTCACAGGCCGCGAGCACGAACAGCTCGCTCGATATGAACTGGTCGCCGCGCTTCTGCGCCAGCTTGTCCGTGACGTTCAAGAGCTTGTTGAGGTCGTGGCTGATGCCCACATCGCCGGCGGAGCCCTCGACCTTCGGCAGACGCTCCAAGGCGCCCGCCAATTCGGAGCGCAGCTTGGCCACGTTGGCGCCCGCCTTTTCCAATAAGGGGCGAGCGGTGCCCCCCTGTTGATCGAGCAAGGCCGCCATCAAGTGCACGGGCTCGATGAATTGGTTGTCGCGGCCGACGGCGAGCGACTGGGCATCAGCCAGCGCCGTCTGGAACTTGGTCGTCAGCTTGTCCATCCGCATAGTAAAACCCTTGGAAAACCCAATTGAAGATGCTCAGTACTTGGGGGCGGACCACGGGCAATTCAACGGTGCGGAGGCCCCTCCAGCCAAATGAGCGTGGCCTGCCGTCCGGTCCTACCCTCGCGCCGATGGGAGAAGTATCTAGCATCATCCGTGTAAGTACACTCCCCGCCGCCGTAGATGCGTTCCACCCCGAGACGCAGCAGCCGACCGCGTGCCAACGCGTACAGGTCGGCCATATAGCGCCCGCGCGCATTCGGCAAGAAGGCCGCTTCATCGGCAGCGCTATCGCCGACCCCGACGCGGCGCAGAAACTCCTCGCGCACCTCGGCGCCGACCTCGAAGTGCCGCGGCCCGATGGCGGGACCCAGCCATGCCAACAGCTCCTCCGGCGGCCCCCCCAAGGCACTCACCGTCGCTTCGATCACGCCTCCCGCGAGTCCCCGCCAGCCGGCGTGTGAGGCCCCCACCCGATCGCCGGCAGCGCCGGTCAACAACACCGGCAGGCAGTCGGCGGTGAGAATGGCGCAGACCCGTCCGGGTTGCCGCGTAACCGCTGCATCCGAAGGGCCGGTCGGCCCCGGGGAGTCAAGATCCGTGACGCAAATTCCATGAACCTGCTCCAGCCAAGCGGGTTCTGCCGGGAGCCTCGCCGCAGCCAGCAGCGCCCGGCGATTCCCCTCCACGGCCGTTGCATCGTCGCCGACGTGGCCGCCCAGGTTGAGCGAGGCAAAGGGGGGCACGCTCGCGCCGCCGGTGCGCAGCGTCGACAGGGCCCGCACCGCGGTGGGTGCCGGCCAGTCGGGGGTGAGCCAGTCCGGCTGCGGATTTCTTTGGAGGTCGTTCACGACAACATGGGATTAGCGGGCAATGCCCGGGATCATCCGCCTCATGAATTGATCGAACAGCGGTACGGTAAAGGCAGTGTCGCCGTGGCCCGGGCTGTAGACCATCCCTTTCGAAATGAGGGCACTTCGAGTGGGCCCGAGGGAATTCACTTTTCGCCCTAGTTGTACTGCGATGTCGCCCGAGCGATGCGGACCGGGTCCCAGCTCGGCCATCGCCCGCAAATAGTTCTTCTCGGCCGGCGTCAGACGGTCGAAGCGCACGCGAAAGAAGCTCGCGTCCAATTCCGCCAACGCCTGGCTGGTGGCGTCGCGAACATGCCCTGCAGTGATTGGAGAAGTAGGTGCGACCGACCAGGCGTGTTTTCCCCACTCTTGCAAAAAGTAAGGATAACCTTTGGTCTGCTGCAGAATTTTTTCCAAGGCGGCGTCGGTAAATCTGACATCTTCCTTTTCCGCCGGGGCAGTCAATGCAAGCCTCGCAGCTCCGGGGTCAAGCGGCCCGATCTCCGGAAAGTCAAACAAGCGTTCCGCGTAGGATTTCGCGCGCCCTGTTTGGCCGACCAGCTGTGGTAACCCGGCACCGATTAAAGTAATTGGCAACTGTTGTTGGGAGCAGCGGTGCAGAGCGGTGATGAGCGCCGCGAGCTGGTCCTCCGCGACGTACTGCAGTTCGTCGACAAACACCGCGAAGGCGGTGGAGCGCTCGCGCGCGGCCGAGCCTACCGCCGAGAGCAGCGTCGTCAGGTCAAGGTCGAGGTCTCCCGTGTCGGCAAGCCCTTTCTCCGGCTCGATGTCGATTCCAACCTCGACATCGCCAAACTTCACTTTCATGGCGCCGATAAAGCCGGCGAGCGCACGCAGCGCCGTTTTCCCACTCGCCGTCGCCGCCCGGGTGCGATCGAGCTTCAAGAGCGCGCTTCGCATGGAGGGAGCAAGGATACCGGGCAACGAACGATCCTCCGGCGCTTCTAACCTCACGCCGTGAATTCCCCGCGCTTCCGCATCGAGCTGAATTCGATTGAGAAGCACCGTTTTGCCTACACCGCGCAGCCCGACCAGGATCAAGCTCTTGTCATGCCGGCCTGCGCGGATCCGATCAAGCGCTATGGCTGCACGCTCGATCAACGCATCGCGACCCGCGAGTTGAGGCGGAGGAGCGCCAGCCCCCGGCGCGTAGGGATTTCGTCGAGGATCCATGTATAGGGAGTTTATCCCAGTTTATGTCTTTTTGATAAACTCCCTAACTTCGCTATACATCGACTTTCACCCCAGCGGTGACCGCCCGCTCATCGGCTGCTCGCGCCGGTGCGTTCCGCCTCGCGAGCATCGTCACGCAGCGCCGCCAGCAATTCGGCGAAATCGGCAGGAACTGGGCTTTGCAGGCTCAGGCGCTTTCCCGTCCGAGGGTGATCGAAGGCCAAACTCGCGGCATGCAGCGCTTGGCGCTTGAAAGCCCGCAACGTGGCCAGCAGCCGTGGGGTGGCGCCCTTCGGCTGGGCGAAGCGGCCGCCGTAGACCTGATCGCCGGCGATGGGATAGCGCAGATGCGAGAGATGCAGCCGAATTTGATGGGTCCGGCCTGTCTCCAGCTTCACGCTGAGATAGGTATGCGCGCGGAATCGTTCGAGGATCCGGTAATGGGTCACGGCCGGCCGGCCATCCTGCCGAATCGTCATGCGCAGGCGGTCGGTGCGGTGCCGGCCGATGGGCTCATCCACGGTGCCTCCGCCGGTCATGACCCCGGCACACAGCGCCAGGTAGTCGCGCGCGACCGTGCGCGCCATGAGCTGACGCGTCAGGGAGGTGTGCGCTTCCGGCGTTCGCGCCACCACCAGCAGTCCGCTGGTATCTTTGTCGAGGCGATGGATGATTCCGGCCCTCGGAATCGACTCGAGCGACGGGTCCAGCCCAAGCAAGGCGTTCTGCAGCGTGTGGGATCGATTTCCCGCTCCGGGATGCACCACCAGGCCCACGGGCTTGTCCACCACCCACACGTCGCGATCCTCGTACGCCAAGGTGAGCGGAATGTTTTCGGGAAGCACACCGGGCTGGGGCGCTTCCACTGTCATGCGGACATTGACCTGCGAACCCGCCTCCACGACATCCTTAGGCTTGCAAGGCAGCCGGCCCACCAGCACCTGTCCGGCGTCTATCCAGCCTCTGATGCGGGTCCGTGAGTGATGGGGCAGCAGCCGCGCCAGGGCGACGTCCAAGCGCTGGCCCGCGAGTTCCTCGGGGATTTTAAGGTCGATTACTTGGAACTCTGCGTTCATGGAGGACTCGAAGCTTGGGCTTCCGGCCATCGGGTATACTGCCGCGCTCGTTTGGGACCCCATTGTAAGGAATCGCCTTTGAGACTGTGTGATCTTGTCTATCCTAGCCGTATCCTGCTTTTGACCGTTGGAATAGCGATGCTTGCCACCGGCTGCCGCAGCCATCGAGCCGACGACGCCAAGTCCGGACCCGAAGTGATTTATGCGCGGGCCCAGAAGGCCATGAAGAGCTCGAGCTATGGCGAAGCCATCAAACAGCTCGAGGCTTTGCAGTCGCGCTTCCCGTTCAGCGAGCCGGCGCGCCAAGCGCAGCTCGACCTGATCTATGTGTACTACAAGAGCCGTCAAACCGATCCGGCGGTCGACGCGGCCGATACCTTCATGCGCGAAAATCCGACCAATCCCCGCGTCGATTACGCCTATTACATGAAGGGTCTGGTGTATTTCGAGCGCCAGGCGAACTTCTTGGAGCGTTATTTCAACGTCGACCTATCGCAGCGGCCGCCCGTCAACGCGCGCAAGTCGTTCGAGTCGTTCGATGAGCTCATCAAGAAATATCCGCACAGCCCCTATGTGGGAGATGCCCGCCAGCGCATGATTTTCCTGCGCAACCGTCTGGCCGATTTCGAGCTGCACGTCGCGCTCTATTACATGCGCCGCGGTGCCTACGTGGGCGCCATCAATCGCGCCAAGTTCTGTGTCGAAAATTACGACGGTGCGCCCGCGATCCGCGGCTCCATGAAGGTATTGGTGGACGCCTATCGGCAACTCAAGATGACGGATCTGGCGGCCAACGCGGAACGGGTGTATGCCGCCAATTATCCGGGCAGCACCAAGGACATCGAAACCAAGAAGTCGTGGTGGCGGCGGTACTTGTAGCGGGCAGCCGACCGACTCAGTGCGATTTATAACCGCTGGTGATGGGATAACGCCAGTCACGGCCGAAGGCGCGGCCGCTCACCCGCACCCCGGGCGGCGCCTGGCGCCGCTTGTATTCATTGCGCTTGACCAGATCGAGGATGCGGCCAACGGTCTTGCGGTCGAAGCCTCGCGCGGTGATCTGATCCACTGACAGATCCTCTTCGATGAAGGCCTCCAGGATGGGGTCCAATATCTCGTAGGGCGGCAGGCTGTCGGTGTCCTTCTGCTCATGCCGCAGCTCCGCCGACGGCGCGCGCTCGATGACGCGCGGCGGGATGACCGGCGACCTTGAGTTCCGCCAAGCGGCGAGCCGGTACACCAGCATTTTGTTGCAGTCCTTGATGGGTGCGAAGCCGCCGGCCATGTCGCCGTACAAGGTGGCGTACCCCACCGCCATTTCGCTCTTGTTGCCGGTGGTGAGCAACATGCGCCCGGTCTTGTTCGAGATGCCCATCAGCAGCACGCCGCGGCAGCGCGATTGAATGTTCTCCTCCGCCGTGTCCGGAGGGCGACCGGCGAATTCGTCCTTCAGGGCCGCCAAGGTCGCCTCGAACATGCCCTCGATGGAGATTTCGCTGTGCACGACGCCGAGCCACTTTGCCTGCAGGGCCGCGTCGTCCTTGCTCATCTGCGACGTGAAACGCGACGGCATCGCCACCGAACGCACACGCTCGGCACCCAAGGCGTCGACCGCGATGCACAGCGTCAGCGCCGAATCGATGCCGCCCGACAGACCGAGTACCACCCCCGGAAAACGGTGCTTGTCCACATAGTCCCGCGTGCCCTGAACCAAGGCGCCATAGACGCTCTCTTCCTCGCCCTGCAAGGGCACGATGTCGCCGGGGACCGGGGTGACCACGCCGGCAGCGTCGACCGCAAGGTCCACCACATACAGGCCTTCCGCAAACGCGGGGGCCCGCAGCGTGACGTTCGCTCGAGCGTCCATGACGAAGGAATTGCCGTCGAACACCAATTCGTCCTGACCGCCCAGCAGGTTGACGAACACCATCGGAACGCCGGTTTCGGTCACCCGCGACCGCCCCACGTCCTGCTCCCGCTGCGTTTGCTTGTCGACCTCGTATGGCGAGGCGTTGATGACCAAGAGCACCTGTGCGCCGGCAGCGCGCGCCTGCGCGGCGGGCGCCGGATCCCAGACGTCTTCGCAGACGAGTACCGCCGCTTTGACGCCCTTCAGGTCGACGACCGTGGGCTCGGTGCCGGGCGTGAAGTATCGCTTTTCGTCGAATACCCGATAGTTGGGCAGGCAGGCCTTGCGGTGATTCGCCAGCACCTCGCCGTCCCGGATCACGATCGCCGAGTTGAAAATCCGCGTCCCGTCGTATTCCGGGTAACCTGCGATCAGCGTGATGCCGCGAACCTCTTGTTTGAGTCGCTCCAGCGATTTCGCGACCTGGGTGCGCATACCCGAATGGAACAGCAAGTCTTCGGGCGGGTACCCTGAAACCGCGAGTTCGGGCAAGAGGACCACGTCGGCCCGGCATTGATCACGCGCTGCCACGGTCGCCGCCACGATGCGCGAGGTATTACCGTCGACGTCGCCGACGACGAGATTGAGCTGCGCCATGACGCAACGCAGCTGCCGTGTAGCGGTCATGCGTTACTTCGGACGGCGCGGTGCCGCTTTTCCGGCTTTTCTCGAAGGAATCTTCTTCACGGGTTTCCTCGCGGGCTTCTTCAAGGCTTTCCTCGCTACTTTCCTGGCCGCTGTCTTCGCGGCCTTCTTGGGCAGCGAAGACCTCTTGCCCTTCAACCGCTTGGCGATGGCCGACCCCAGTTCCGCCGGCGAACGCACGGTGGTGATGCCGGCCGCCTCGAGCGCTTCGAACTTGGCCGCCGCGGTGCCCTTGCCTCCCGCGACGATGGCGCCCGCATGCCCCATGCGCTTCCCCGGCGGGGCCGCCACGCCGGCAATGTATGCCACCACCGGCTTGCTCACATTCTTGCGGATGTACGCCGCCGCGGCCTCTTCGTCGCTGCCGCCGATTTCGCCCACCATCACGATGCCTTCCGTCTGCGGGTCCTGTTCGAACAGCTCCAGCACATCGATGAAATTCATGCCGCGGACCGGATCGCCGCCGATCCCCACGCAGGTGCTTTGGCCCAGTCCATTGTTGGTGGTCTGGAACACCGCTTCGTAAGTCAGGGTACCGGACCGCGACACGATGCCGACACGGCCTTGTCTGTGGATGAAGCCCGGCATGATGCCGATCTTGCATTCCGCAGGGGTGATGATGCCGGGGCAATTGGGGCCGATGAGCCGGGTCTTGTAGCTCGCCAGCGTGGTCTTGACGCGCACCATGTCGTTCACCGGAATGCCTTCGGTGATGCAGACGATGAGTTCGACACCCGCATCGGCAGCTTCCAGGATGGCATCCGCCGCGAACGGCGCCGGCACGTAGATCATGCTCACGGTCGCACCCGTTTTGGCTACCGCCTCCTTGGCGGTATCCCAGACTGGGAGCCCTAAATGCTTCTGGTGCCCGCGTCCCGGCGTGACCCCGCCCACCACCTTGGTGCCATAGGCGATGCACTGTTCCGAGTGAAAGGTTCCCTGCTTACCGGTGAAGCCCTGACAAATGACCCTGGTGTTCTTGTTGACCAGAATGCTCATGAATGCGCTCCCGCCATTTTCACGGCTTTCGTCGCCGCGTCGGTGAGATCGCTCGCCGCCGTGATGGCAAGACCACTGTTCGCCAGTATTTCTCGCGCCAGCGGCGCGTTGGTGCCCTCCAGCCGCACGATGACCGGGATGTTCACCCCCACCTCTTTGACGGCGGCGATGATGCCCTCCGCGATCATGTCGCAGCGGACGATGCCGCCGAAAATATTGATGAGAATGGCCGTCACCTTGGAGTTCGACAGGATCAATTTAAACGCCGCCGTGACCCGCTCCTTGGTGGCGCCCCCGCCCACGTCCAGGAAGTTCGCGGGCGCGCCGCCGTGCAGTTGAATGAGATCCATGGTCGCCATGGCGAGGCCGGCGCCGTTCACCATGCAGGCGATATTCCCGTCGAGTGACACATAGTTGAGCTCATGCTCGGCCGCCTTGCGTTCCATCGCATCTTCCTGCGAGGCGTCCCGCATCGCCGCCAGATCTTTCTGACGAAACAGAGCGTTGTCCTCGATGTTGATCTTGGCATCAAGCGCCAACAGATCCCCGTCGCCGGTGACGATGAGCGGATTGATCTCCACCAACGCTGCGTCGCGCTCCAAATACAGCTTGTACAGCGCATGGGCGATCTTGCCGAATTGGGCGATCTGCGGGCCCTTCAAGGCCAGCGCGAAAGCCAGCTGCCGGCATTGAAAATCCTGCAGCCCGGCGGTCGGATGGATGTTGACGTGGATGAGCTTCTCCGGTGTACGTTCTGCAACCTCCTCGATGTCCATGCCGCCCGCCGCCGATGCGACGAATGCGATGCGTCCGGCTTCGCGGTTCAGCACCAGGCTCAAGTAAATCTCGCGGACGATCTTCGAGCCCAGTTCCACGTACACCTGATTGACCGGCAACCCTTCGGGGCCGGTCTGATGGGTCACCAGGGTAGTGCCCAGCATGGCCTTGGTCGCAGCACGCACCGTGTCCGTATCTTTGGCCACTTTGACGCCGCCCGCCTTGCCGCGGCCGCCGGCATGCACCTGGGCTTTTACCACCCACAAGGAACCACCCAACTGCCGGGCCGCAGCCACCGCCTCCTCCGGCGAGGAAGCCGCCTGCCCCTTCGGCACCGGGATGCCGTACTGGGCAAAAAGCTGCTTGGACTGATACTCGTGCAAGTTCATTAAATATCCTTCGGTGCCGATCTGTTCGTTGAGGCGCGCTATTCTGAATTAAGCTGGAGAGCAGCGCAAAGCGGCCTCAAGGTCAAACACCGGTGAATCCTCAATTCGATCGCAATAACAGCTCCAAGCTCGCACTCGACTGGCGCGTGCTCGGTATCTTGAACCTATACCGCGTCCTGGTGCCGCTGGTGCTGGTCAGCTTGTATTCCCTGGGCGGCGGCCGCGGTCTCGCCGTCGATTCGCCGCAGCTTTTCTTCTCGGCAGCGGTGTTCTACCTGATCTTCGGACTTTTCAGCGTCATTTTGGTGCGCAACCGCCTGGGGTCCGCCTACCTGCAAACCATCCTGCAGGCGACGCTCGACATCACCGTCCTGATGTTGCTGCTGCATGCCTGCGGCGGCGTCGCGGGTGGATTGGGACTCCTGCTTCTCGTCCCGGTGGGGAGCCTGGCATTCCTTTTACCGCCGCGCAGCGCCCTGTTCCTGGCCGCCGTGACCATCATCGCCTTGTTGGCCCACACGATTTGGCAGCAATTAACCGGCCACATCGATATCAACGTATACGCCACGACCGGCCTTCTTGGCATCGTGCTCTTTACCATCGCCGCGGCGGCGAGCTTCGTTGCCACCAGCATGCATCAAAGCGACGCCCTGGTGCGTCAAAAGGACCTCGATCTCGCCAACCTCGCCGAATTGTCGCAGTACATCGTGCAGCATCTGCGGGAAAGTCTGCTGGTCGTGGACGCTGCCGACAAGATCCGTCTCATCAATGAATCCGCGGCCGAGATATTGGGTGACGAGCATGCGGTGCCGGGCGCGCTCGTCGGCGAAGTCTCGCCGCGCCTGCTCTATTCGTTGAGCACGTGGCGCAGTAGCGACCGCGATCAGGGGCCTCCCTCGAGTTTCGTGGCGGCCGACGGCGCTCGCCTGATACAGCCTCATTTCGCTCCCCTGGGCGATGTTGAGCCCGGTCCCACGTTGATTTTCCTCGAGGACACCAGCCTCATGGCCGAGCGCGTACAGCAAAGCAAGTTGGCGGCACTCGGCCGCCTTTCCGCCAGCATCGCGCATGAAATTCGCAATCCCGTGGGCGCCATGAGCCATGCCGGTCAATTGCTCGCGGAGAGCCCGGTCATGGGCACCGACGAACGCCGCCTGACCGACATCATCCGCAACAACTCCGAGCGAGTCAGCACCATCATCAACAATGTGCTGCAGATGTCTCGCCGCGAAGCCACCAAACCGACACGGCTCATGCTGGGAGACTGGCTGGAGGATTTTTTGGACGAGTTTTGCGAGACCATGCAAGTTCCCATGGCGCGCATCGCCGTGCATGAAGAGGCCCGCGATCTCGAGGTTCGCATCGACCCGAGCCACCTGCACCAAGTGGTGTGGAACCTCTGCGACAACGCGATGAAGTACGGCGAAGCCCGCGACGACATCAGCCTCGAGATCCGCTTGAGCCGGCTCAATCCCAGCACTCGGCCATACCTCGAAATCGCGGACCGCGGGCCCGGCATCGAAGCCAAGGCGGCCGACCGCATATTCGAGCCCTTTTTCACCGGACGTAAGGGCGGCACCGGGCTCGGGCTATTCATCGCCCGGGAGCTGTGCCAGCTCAATCGAGCCGTGCTGCTCTACGAACCACGCGGCGGCGACGGCAGCATCTTCAGGATCGTCTTCAGCGACCCGCAACGCTGGGAGGAATAGCGCCGACCTCCGTCCGCTGACGCTAGAATAGGACCATGCCAAAGCCTGCCGTACTGGTGGTTGACGACGAACCGGACCTATGCGAATTGCTGTCCATCACGCTGCAGCGCATGGATTTGGATCCGCGTACCGCCGGTACGGTGAGCGCCGCGCAGCGCATGCTCAAGACCGAACGCTACGACCTGTGCTTGACGGACATGCAGCTGCCCGACGGCGACGGCCTTGAACTCGTCGAATGGATACAGCAGTACGCTCCCACGGTTCCC
>JAXDQI010000054.1:0-3236 GCA_034667965.1 Gammaproteobacteria bacterium | reverse complement strand
GATAGGCCGCGACTTTTGCCAAACCCTGACGCACGATGGCGCCTTTGCCGGGCTTTAGCTCATCGAGCGATGATAACTCGCCGGGTGCGAGGTACTCGGCGAAGTTCTTCACGACGGTCATGTTCTCTCTTACGAAATTGCCGATGCCGGACGGCGTCTTGCGCGCGGGATCGTAGACTTCGGCCCATCGGGCCGCCTTGCCCAGGATCAGCGCCGAATTGAGCAAGCTGCCCGCAACAGCATGGGTTATGCCTTGTCCAGAGTCCCCCGTGTGGACGAAAACACGTTCGCTACCTGGATTACGCCCGATGAAAGCGGCGTAGTCGATGGTGTCGAGCACTTGACCGGACCAACGGTGGGAGACGTCGCCGAGTTTCGGGATGAGATTGCGCGCCCATGCTTCCAGTGCGTCAAAGCGAACAGTGGCGTCGTCGGCCTCGCCACTCTTATGATCAGCGCCGCCGACAATGACGTAGTCAGTCTGGCGGTCGCCCGGTTGCAGCCGGACGTAGTGATAGGGATCAAGAGTATCCCAGTACAGCGCATCGGGGAGGATGCCGCGCCGGGTCCGGAATGCCAAGGCGTAGGTCCGATAAGGCGCCATCTTGGTGTGGAGTGCGGTTACATCGACAATCGGGGAGTTAGTGGCCACCACCGCTGCATTGGCAGTGATGTTGCCCCATTGGTCTTGACGGTAACCGTGCCATTGTCCTGTTCCTCGACCGCCCGGACAACGGTGTTCGCAAAAAGTCGGCCGTCCTTAGCCGCGATGGCGCGCGCCAAGCCCTTTAGATATTTTAGGGGATGAAATGTTCCCTGTCTTGGATAGCGCAAGGCGTGCTGAGCCTCGCAGCCCGCCAGCGCGTCGACGCCGACGATCCGGTGTACCGGCGCGCCCACTTTGCGTACCGCGTCGAGTTCATCATCAATGATCTTGGCGTCCGTATTCGGCGCTTGAAACAGAATGCCATGGAGTCGGCGGAAATCGCAGGCGATATCTTCTCTGTTCTGGATCTCCTCGATGCGATCGACTGCGGCAGCCTGGCTTTCATAGAAGCCGCGGGAAATGTCTTCCCCGCGAAGGCCGATCATCGCAGACGTCAGATCGTCGCAAAGCGGTGCGAGATGGGCCGATGTCCGTGCCGTGATGCCGCCGGCAATCGCGCCGCGGTCCAGCACGATCACCGTCTGGCCTTCCTTTGCAAGTTCGTATGCTGTCGAGATGCCGGCCATTCCCGCACCTATAACGACCGTATCGCAGGATTGATCACCCTCGAGTTGGCGGGCATCGTGAGCGACCTCGATATCCATCCACAGCGAGCGGGAACGTTGGTCGAAAGAACCTGTCATCTACCGCCTTCTTTCTCGACTCAGTGACGAACCGGAACCGGCGGCCTTTCGGCGCCCGCTTCTATGTCAGTCGATTTCTTCTATGATCGTGCGCTCGCGCGGCTCGACGACGTACGTTCTGCTGTCGCGCTCGATGTAGCGGTATTCACGCAACGATGGCGACGCCCGATAGACCTCGTCGGGGAAGGATCTAATCTCCACCGAGTCCGGCAGGCGATCTCCGACTCGGACCCGCGTGGTGGAAGTGGCGCTTCCGGTCGTGCCTCGCTCCTCCGTTCTGGAAGAACGCGCATGCTTGCGGATCACCTCGCGGTCATTGTCCGAAAAACTGCTCTTGCGCGATGGAGCAGCCGCCGCCGTCGGTTGCGAGGCGGGCGCCTGTGCGGCCGATCGGCCCGCGCGGGGCAGAACGTCGACGATCTTGTAGGTCGATGGTTCGACGATCACAATGTCGTCGCGGACCACAACGAAGTTATACCCGCGGTACTGCGGCACGATCTCGACAATATCGGCCGGAAGCGGCTGGAAGTGCACGTCCCTCGGCACGACGGTGCCAACCGACAGCGAGAAATTCACGTTGGTCACGGGCTTCGCGTTCAAGCGTGTGATCGAATCGCTGATACGGGTGCGCTGGTTGTCGTTCAGATTGGCCGAGACGCTGACATTGGAGGGGGACTGCTGGGTCGTGTTGGCTTGGTTGTTTGCGGGCTGATTTGCCGGTGCGGCATTGTTGTTGGGATTTGCGTTGTTGGCGCTGTTGTTCGCCGGCTGGTTCTGATTGGTTGCCGGCGGCGTGTTGGTCTGTGCCTGCGAGGAAGAAGCCGGCGGCTGCGCGGACTGCGCTTGTGAGGGCGCCGTCTGGCCGGATTGTGCCTGCGGTCGCTGGGCATCGCTGGCATTCGGGTTCGGGGCCGACTGGCCGGTTGTGGTGTCCTGCCGATTATTAGCCGGTGCCGACTGCGCGTTCTGTGAGGTCGTTGCCGACCCTGCAGAAGAAGGTGCGGGAGCCGGGGCCGCCGGTGAGTTTGCATTGTGCTGGCTCTGCGCCGTGGACGGTGCGGGGGACCTTTCATTGGGCGACTGCGCCCGTTCACTCGGCGACTGCGCCAAGGCCCCGGTTCCAATCAAGACGGCGACGGCCGTCGTAACCAACAAGGATTGCTTCATGATATTCTCTCCTCCATGTTTGGGCTTGCGCCCGAGATTACAATCCAACTCCTGTCAGTTTGTGCCGTTCCAAGTCGATGAAAGCGCCGCGGCAATGTCTGACCGCCCGGGGAACTACCAACGAACGGCTTTCAGCGTTTCGCATTTGCGAAAAAAGTAAGCTCGGGAACAAATGGCAATGGCCGAACTTCTCAGTCGACGGGCAGCATTCGATCGAACGAGGAGATCACCATGAGGAAACTTGCGATTGCGCTTTTGGGGGGCGCTGCGTTGTTTACGGGCAGCGCAAATGCCGCTGACGTCTATACGACCAACGAGTATGCGAACGCGGACCTTTTCCAGCAAGTTCGCCTGATCTGCGACGAAAGCGGGCGCTGTTATCGCACTCAGGGCGGCCGCCGCGCCAGTGTCGAAGATTCCTACAATTATGCGCCGCGTGAGCGGTACATCGAGCGCCGCGGCTACCGCGACTGGGATGATGGGCCGCGGGCCGGAGTTGGCTTCAGAGCTCCCGGCGTCAGTGTAGGCGTCGGCGTCGGCAACAATCGCTGGTAATGCGATAGACGGCAGGCGAGGGAAACGAGAACGGGGCTTGCGGCGAGCGAGCCCCGTTTAGGATTGAAACCGGTTGGGATACTTCTTCCCATCGTCGGATCGTTTGTCACTTCAGAAGCTGAGCCAGCTTGAGTGCGTCGGCCGGTGGGGCGCTCTTTTGATCG
>JAXDQI010000053.1:0-12806 GCA_034667965.1 Gammaproteobacteria bacterium | reverse complement strand
GCTCGGGCATCGAATTGCTCACCGAGATCCAGCGCCTGTGTCCGATGACCCGCAAATTGGTGCTCACCGCGCACGAGAATGAGGAGTACATCCGCGCCGCTCTCAACGCGGGCGCGAATGGGTATGTTCTAAAGGATGCGAACAGCGCTGAACTCATGTTGGCGATAAGGACCGTGTCCTTGGGTCAACAGTTCCTCTGCAAGGCCATTGCCAGTAAAATTCTTTCCGGCTACCTGTCGGGGTATGCCCCCGGAGATCAGCGTCCCGCCGTTCCGGCGGTCACGCAGTCCATCACCGAACGAGAACGCGAAGTTCTCACCCGCATAGCTCTCGGCAATTCCAACAAGGTGATCGCGCGGGAGCTGGGCGTAAGCCCCAAGACGGTGGAAAAGCATCGATCCAATTTGATGCGGAAGCTGCAATTGCACAATGCCGCGGCCATCACCATGTTCGCGATTCGCAACGGCATGACCAGCAGCGCGCCATTGAGCGCGCGAAGTTCCCCGCGGTCGCTACCGCTGGATACCGTGCGGAAGTTGGCGTCGGTGGGCTGACCACCGACCTTCAAACTTCCTCGGGAGCGGGTGCTGTGTTGCCCCGTACGTAATACCTTCCCGTAGGACATTGCCCCGACCACAATCCCGCGAATTTCATTCGCGTCGGAAAAGCTTTCGCCCGTTTTGCGCACTTGACATAACCGCTGTCCTGCCCGGCGGTCCGGTCTCGGCGCGTAATCGCTAGGCGCGTTCGCTGAGCGGCCCACCTTCCCTTTGCCGGCGCTTATGTCCAAACAGCGCGACGCAAGTGGGGTTAACACCTACCCCTGTTTCTACCTAGAAACACCCACGACCGGGGCAATCAACTGAATCGAGAACAGTCCGCGATGCGCGCAGCATCCGTACGTCGAAGGACCGTACGTACGTAATGCGTACGGGTAGTACGTACAGACTGAATAATGTGACTCAGGAGCTCGAGATGAAGTTCCATACTGTTTTGAATCGGATGGCGTTTGCCGCACTACTGCTGGCTGCAGGCCCCACGTTCGCGCAGTCGTTTCGGGTGCAGTGTCCCAACGGGACTCAGCTGCATCCGTCGACAACCGACGCGAAAGGAAAGGTCGTTGCGAACCCCGGCATCAAGTGCCAGCACATCGCGGGCGGCGACGGCTTTGCCACCATGGCTGACGGTAACCAGATCTACTTGTTCGGTTTCGGACCGCTGTCAGGCCTGGCTTCGCTGCAGAACGCCGCCGGTCTGGCGCCCGGCGCCTACGGCGCGTACGTAGGCACCGAACCCGCATCCGAGTTCAACAAATCGTACGCGGGAGCGATCGTCGCCGACGGATCCTCGGTCGCGAACATAAAAAAGGATGGCACCGCCGCAGCAGGAGCGAGCTTCGACGCCGCCATCACCGAGCCCGCGATGATGATGAACATGGGCGTGCTGTCCGCCGACATCCCGGCGCCTCTGTTTGCGGTCGACGAGGATGACGAGTTTTTCCTGACGCTGTCGAACGTGGGCATGATCATGCGGCCCGACCTCTTCGAGCAGCATACGGTCCACTGGCACGGTTATCCCAATGCCTCCTCGTACTTCGATGGTGTGCCGGACGCGTCGGTGGCCATCAACATCGCCGGCAGCTTCACCTACTACTACACGGCGCCCGATGCGGGCACTTACTTCTGGCATTGCCACATCACGCCGCCCGAGCATTTGCAGATGGGCATGGTGGGTCAACTGTACGTGCGGCCGCGGCAGAACACGGTAACCGCGTTGAACCCGGCGCCGACGAGCGCTCTGCGCGACAAGCTCGTCAACACCTACAAATACGTGAACACGAATTCGACCCAGGGCTCCACGGCCAATGCGACCTACGACCCGTGCACCATCGACATCCTGTGTTCGAGCCCGATTCCGCCGGCGCCGGCGGCGAGCACGACACAGCCCCAGGGCGCCAAGTACGCCTACAACGACGGCGACGCCTCGACCCGTTATGACGTCGAGTATCCGATCCAGATGCACGGCTTCGATCCGAACTTCCATTTCATCGGCATGACGTTCAATCCTGAGCCGTTCGCCGACATGAAGGACAAATACTTCCTGTTGAACGGACGCAGCTATCCGGATACCGCAAACCCCGATGTGATCTCCACTCAGGCCAGCGACGGCGTGACCCGCCCGTCGCAGCCGCTACCGGCACTGATCACGATCAACCGCACCGCCGGCCAGACGCGCGCACTCCTTCGTATTGCCGATCTCAGCGTCACGGAATACTCGACGCTCGCCACGGTCGGCGTGCCGATGACGGTGATCGGATTCCACGCGCGAATGCTGCGCGACCTTGCGGGCAACAACATGGCTTACCAGACCAACTCGATCACGATCGGCGGCGGTGAGTCCCTCGATGTGATTCTCGACGTCAGCGACGCGGCCTACAGCGCCTGCGGCGGCGCTACGCCTTGCACCTTTTTCCTATACAGCACCAACCTCGATCATCTGTCGAACGACGCCGAAAACTTCGGCGGCATGATGACCGAGATCAAGATCCTTTAAGGAGAGCGACCGTGAAGCAACCGTTCTTGAAATTACGCACGGCAGCTCTGAGCGCCGCCCTGGCGGGGGTGTTGGTGGCAGCGATGCCCGCATCCGCCGCTGTCCCCGGCATCACGGGGGTTGGCTACTCGAAACAGACCGCCAGCGCCGTTTCCTTCTCCCTGGTGGCGAACGAGGCTTTCTCGACGCAGCCCGACGGAGCCTCGGTGTACTCCTGGGGTTATGGCTGTAACGGAACTCCCGGCGGCTACCTGCCCTCGGCGATGGCCGGTTCCTGCGGCACGATGCAGATCCCGGGGCCGACGTTGATCGTGGCCGAGGGGTCCACGGTCACGATCACCTTGACCAACAATCTACCGGTGGCCGCCGGCAACACGTCGATCCTGTTCCCGGGATTCTCGGTCGCCGCGGCCGGCGGCACCCCGGGCGTGCTGACCAATGAAGCAGCCCATGGCGCCACGGTCACCTATACGTTCACGGCGGGCAAGCCGGGAACCTACGCTTACTACAGCGGCACGCAGGGCGATCTGCAGGTCGAGATGGGGCTTTACGGAGCGGTGATCGTGTTGCCGACGCAGACCGCGTCGTTCGCCAACTGCACCGCCAATCCCAGTCCGAATCTCGGCACCGACTATCGCCTGTCGCCTGCCGCCTTCGATCATCCGCAGAGCTGCTACGACCGCGAGTACTTGTTCGAGCTCGCCGAGATGCAATCATCGATCCACGAAGAAGCGCTTGCGCAAAAGCTGGCCTGCGACGCGGCAACTGCCGCGGGCGCTGCCGCGAGCCCCGCGGTGGTTGTTACTTGTCCGGCCATTTCGGTTCACTCCGAACCGTACCACCCCAATTACTTCCTCGTGAACGGACGTTCCATGCCTGACGACATGGACTCGCCTTTTGCGCCGATGTATCCGAACCAGCCTTACAACGGCAACCCGCATCTGCACCCGAACGAATTCATTCTGGTTCGCGAGATCGGCCAGGGCCGCATTCAGCACCCGCTGCACATCCACGGCAATCATGCGCGCGTGCTCGCCCGGGACGGCAATCTGCTGCTCGCGGCCAACGATACGGGCGGTTTGAATGGCACCGCGCGACTCGCGGGTCCGTTGATCTTCACCTTCCCCAGTGTATCGGGCCAATCGGTCGATGCGCTCTTCACGTGGACCGGCAAGGGCCTCAACTGGGATGTGTACGGTCACGATGCAAGCAAAAACACGGCGGATTGCAAAGGTGACGCGCTCGGCTTCTACACGAAGGCCGCAGGCGCAACGGGCAGCGAGGCCAACTACGGCGAATATTGCCCCGACCACAACAAGCCCATCCCGATCACTCCGCCCGATCCGCAGATCGTGGCGAACGGACTTTGGTACGGCGGTACGCCCTACCTGGGCCTCTCGGAATCCGCAGCGCAGGGCTTCCCGTCGACGCCGCTGCCGCCGGGCACCGCCAAGCAGAACCAGAGTGCCGGCTATGCGTTCATGTGGCACTCGCACGACGAGCGCGAGATCACCACGAACGACGTGTTTCCCGGCGGGATGATGATGATGCTGATTGTTGATCCGCCGTCGGCGCCGATCAACGAAGCACAGTAAACGGACATGGTTAGGGAGATTCGAATGCACACCTCGATCAACAGGCTGATGCTCGGCTTTGCATCACTTGCGGTATCCATGTTGGGTGCCGTAGGCGCTGCCTCCGCAGCCACCACCACGGTAAACCTCACCGCGCAGCGCAATATCAAGGCAGTCATGCCGGACGGCGCGGCGGTGCCCATGTGGGGTTATTGCGGGACCATCGATGCGCTCAAGAGCGATGCGGGAATTGCCGTCGGCGGCGCCTGCGGCGGCTCGTGGACACCGGGCCCGACCATCGTCGTGCCGGTCGGCGATGCGCTGACCATCAATCTTACCAACAATCTGCCGGTAGCCACCTCGGTCACCATCCTGGGGCAGCTGGGCGGCGGGCTTGGTTCGCCGGCTCGCGACTCCGCGAAAGTGCCGCATCCCGCGGTCAGCGGCACCTCCTGGCCCGTAACCGGCGGCGGCGCGGCATTTACACCGCCCGACCAGCCCGTGCTCCGCGCGAACTCGTTCGGTGCCGCCACACCTAAGGGCACCACGCAGTCATACACCTGGTCAAGCCTCAAGGCCGGCACGTATTTGTACGAGACCGGCACCCGCCCGTCGATCCAGGCGCCGATGGGCCTGTACGGTGTGCTGATCGTCACGAATGCCTCGACGACCACCGGCACTCCCGCGACGGCTCTCACGGCAGGAACCGCGTTCCTTTCGGGTGCGGTCAACGGCGTTGCCGTCCCGGCTCTCTCGTACGACAGCGACGCGGCGATGCTCATCAGCGAAGTCGACGCTGCGCAGAACACCGCCGTCGACGCGGCGGTTCTGACCGCCGGTTTTTCCGAGACGACCAAGTGGACTCCGACCTGCGCACCGGGCTGCTACCCGCCGGCCGTCAATTACGCGCCAACGTATCTGATGTTGAACGGCCAGCCGTTCGACCGCAACAATCCGGGCGCGAACGCCGCCCAGCCGCTCGCTCTCGGCGTGCCCAGCGGCACGCTCTACAGCACCGGCAGCATCATGCTGCGTGTCGTCAATGCCGGACTGCGCACGCATGTACCGTCATTGGTCGGGCTGACGATGCAGCAGATCGCCGAGGATGGCAATCGCGCGCCCGGCACGCCGCAGACGGTGACCGAGCTTCTGATGACGGCGGGCAAGACCCGTGACGTGCTGATTCAGCCGGCCAACAATGCGTCCGGCACCACGGCTGCAACAGCCTACACCGCGGCGGCCTACGGATTCTTCGACCGCGCTCTGGGTCTTTCGTCGAACGCCAGCCCCAACAGCGGTTCGCAGGGTTACCTCGCCATCGTCGATGCCGCGACGGTCGTGCCGCAGACCGGCCAGACGGCCTCGCAGGCGCTGAGCGCGTGGCTGGGCACGTCGGCCGGCAAGGCGGCGGTCGTCGCCGCTGCGGCCAACATCGACACGTTTACCGTACCCGGCTCCCTCAAGGTCTACACGAACAATGTGCTGACGAACGATGTCGGCATCTATAGCGCCGCGGTGACCGTGCTGCCGACCGCCGGTACGGTTGCGATGAATTCAAATGGAACGTTCGTATACACCAGCGGTTCGACGACGCCCTCCCCATCGGGCGGCGGCACCACGCCCTTTGATACGTTCACTTATTGCGGCAACGGCTCCACGACTCTCTGCGCGCAGGTCAATCTGGTGGCGGGTGCCGGCGGCAACGCCAGCGTGAGTGCGAAAGCCGACACGTACAGCAGCAGCGTTGCCACCCTGTTCCGCGCCTGGGCGGGTGAAGGCGTACTGGCCAATGACGTCGACAGCCTGGGCTTCCCGCTCACGGCCGCTCTGTCCGGGTCCTCAGCTTGCGCCTCGCTGAGCTCCGATGGATCCTTCGTCGCGACCTCGGCCGGCGGTGGTTCCTGCACGTTCAATTATATCGCGACCGATTCACAGGGCGCACAAAGCGCTGTCACGGCTGTCACCGTCAACTTCTCGACGGGCAGCGGCCTCGCCGTCACGGTGCGGGACGCACTTGGGATCCAGCAGAACGCCGGCCAGACGTCGATCACCGCGCCCATCGTTGCGCCGTCCGCTACGCTCACCGACTACATGTGGGTCATCGAAGAGGATCCGACCTTCCACACCGTTCCCGGCACGACGCCTGCCTCGCAGAACGGCAATCCGGCGCTGACCATCAGCAACAGCTTCCACATCAGCCATACGCCCATCGTGGCGGCCGGCTGCACCGGACCCCTGTCCTGCGGAGATGCGCAGAGCCTCGGCGGTGCGGGCGTAACGACTCCGCCGCGTTCGTCGCCGGCGGACGTGGCGCTCGACCCCACGAAGCACTACTTCATCTCCGTCCTTCCCGGCGATGCCGGCAATGCGTTCATCGCGGGCCTCGCGAACGACCCAGCGGTGCCGGGCAACTGCACTTTCAGCAACACCACCAAGCAGAACGTCGACTCGTCCGGCAGTCCCACCGATTGCGGACACACGATCGGCGGTGCCATGGTCGATGCGGGTCAGAAGGCGGTCACGGTCCTCGTCGATCCTAACCCGCTGAAGCCCTCGCAGCTTTCGATCATCGCGTTCGAGGACAATAATCCGATCAATGGCGACCTCGACGACGGCGAAACGGGGCTCGGCGGTTTCAACATCGTCATCTTCGACGCGGCGGGGCGCAGCGGCGATCCGGCCGGCCAGATCACGTATGACGCGTTCAACATGCCGTTGACGAACTGGCTGCTCGGCAAGCCCGGCTGCCCGAACGAGGAGAATCCGACCGTCCAGGGCGATAAGCTTCTATCCGCCGCCTCGGCAGGCGGCGCCAACAGCCTCGTCGGCACGATCTACACCTGCCCCGATGGCCACCGCAATATCACCAGCATCACCCCAGTGACCAACAACCGCGGCGTGCTGACGGGATTTGCCGTGACCACGGCCACGCCCCATGGATTCACGGCGGGCACCGCCGTAGACATGAGCGGCCTGCCGAACGCGCTGTTCAACAGCACATTCACAGTGACGAACTGCAGAGGCAACAATGCGACCACCTTCTGCGTGACCGCACCCCCGGGCGCCGCCAACGCGGCGATCATCCCGGGCAAAGGCGCGAGCGTCCGCGATCCGGCGACCTACTCTCTGGCCGGCCACGCGCTCGTCAAGAACATCATGCCGGGCCGCTTCGACGTCCTCATGCACCCGAGCGCTGCCCGCCAGGGCGACGGCGAGACCTGGTACCAAGTGTCGACGCTCGAAGGCACACCGGCGAACGACGCATTCGCCCGTGCCGGCGAGCCTGCCTACTTCCAGGAATTCGGTCCGCCGGGTTACCACGCGTTCGTGGGCTGGATGAATCCGGATCGCATCCAGACGATCAACAAGCTGGTGGGGCAGGGCAACACGGTCAAGGGCCGCGTGACCAACCTCCACATGTCGCGACCGTCGGCAATCTTCAATTACGATTCGACGACGCGCGACCCTCTCAAGAATTCCATCTGCTATGTCGGTCTGAACACGACCGGTGGAAACGGCGCGACCGCCGGGTTCGCCAAGTGCCAACCTGACGGCTCGTTTACACTGACCAATGTTCCCTTCGGCAGCCACCAGGTCGTCGTGTGGGACCAGTGGCTCGACCAGATCATCGCCTACTTCAACGTGAACGTGACGGCCGATCCGGCTGCTCCGACGACGCCCGTGACCGTCGACCTGCATGACACGCCGGTGCTCAGCTGGTTCACCATGGTCCAGGAAAATGCGTTCGTCTATGACGACGCAGCCTGCCCGACCAATGCCATCACTGCCGCCGGCGGATCACAAGCGGCATTGAACGCGCCGAACGGAGCCCTCAAGGCCTGCGCCACGACCCCGCTCGCGCAGATTCCGATCACCGTCCGTTTCCGTGACGGCAGCATCTCGAATGTGCTGTTGACCGACTCGAACGGCAACGCGACCTTCAACGAGCTGTTCCCGCTGTTCAACTGGTATGTGGCCGAGGTGGACCAGACCCGCTATGCGCCGTTGACCGCGCACGTGGTCGTCGACGGCGGCGGCAAGCCTGACTGCACCACTTCCAACGCGGACGGCACCTCCTCGCCGAACTACAGCGCGGGTTGCACCAGGGGTGGGTTGGGTGAAGGCTTCGTGACTTCCACGTATCCAGCCGATCCCAGCACCACAGCCCAGTCGACGGAACAAACCTATACGGGCGGCGAGCTGTATTTCGGCCTGCAGGGCTTCATCTCACAGACCGCAAAGGTTGACTGGGGAAAGACCGTTCTGCCCGCGGGCCAAAATGGCGGTTTCTCCGGCCTCGTCGTGTACACGTCGACGCGCGGCTTCGATGACCCGGGCCTCGAGGTCCAGTTCCTGTGGGAGCCGCTGGTGCCGCGCGTACCCGTCAACCTCTATCAGAAAGTGACCGGGGCCGACGGCAGCACCACGCTCAGGCTGGTCGCCAAGACCACGACGACGAGCTGGGACGACGTCGCCGCGGGCACGTACAGCGATGCCATCCACAATCCGCTCGGCATCGCGAAACCGAGCTGCCCGGGCCAGGTCTCGGATGCCAACGACCCGTATGTCCACCAGGTGCTGGGTTCCGACACCAACCGCTGCTACGACGGCTTCCACAACTGGAACCAAGTGCAGCCGGAAACCTACGACGGCTACTATCAGTTCGCCACGATATATCCCAGTGGCGTCAACCCCGACGGGTCGCCGGTGATGGCGGGTGAGCCTGCGATAGCCGTGCCGGACGGTCAGTACGTCATCGAAATCGTGCCGCCGACCGGCTACGAGATCGTCAAGGAAGAGGACAAGAACATTCTGATCGGCGACGCGTGGGTCGCGCCGCCTGCGCAGCAATTCGCCGCGCTCAGCAATATCTTCATCCTCCCGGATCAGGCGACGATCTCGTCGGCCTACAATCTGAATGGAGCCGCATCGCTTCAGAGCCGTCTCGGCTTCGTGGCCGGAAAGACCCAATTCCCGCTATGCGCCGGCTCGGCCCATCGCGTCCCGGACTACTTGTCGCTGTTCCCGCAGTCAGGCCAGGTCGCGCCGTTCGCCGGGGCCGACAGGCCGCTTTGCGACCGCAAGCAAGTCTCGATCGTGGCCGGTCAGAACGGTGGCGCGAACTTCTTCGTGTTCTCGAACACACCGCGCGCATCGAAATTCACGGGCATCATCCTCGATGACGCCTCCGCGGAATTCAACGTGGCCGCACCGGACTTCGGCGAGAAGTTCGGAGTGCCCTATGTTGCCGTCTCGATCAAGGACCAATACGGCGTCGAGATCGAGCGCGTCTACGGCGACCAGTGGGGCGGCTACAACGGCATGACCCCGTCGACCTGGCAGGTGAACGTGCCGAACCCGGCCGGCTACTCGCCGAACATGCTGGTCACCTGCATGAACGACCCGGGTCCGATCACGGTGGGCGGTGTCACCCAGATCGATCCGCAGTACATGCCGAGCTACAGCAACTTCTGCTACACGAATCCGTTCATGCCCGGCTTGACCACGTACCTCGACACGCCGGTGTTGCCGGTCGGCGCGTTCGCCTCGAACTATGTCTCCGGCTATAACCCGGTGGATTGCGCCTACCCGGATGCGACGCCGGCGATCAGCCGCGTCGACGGCGGTGACGGCGTGAAGGGTCCATGGATCCTACCGAACGGCACCCGAACGCTGACGATTACGGCACTCGGCGGCGTCAACGTCCCGAATGCCGCCTACCTCGGTCCGAACGCACCCACCGGCGTGAACAGCCAGAAGACCATTTTGCGGCACTATGGTTTCGGGGCTTCGCAGGGCGCCGGTTCCGTCACGCTGGGCGGCAATGCGCTCAACGTGACGAGTTGGAGTGACTCCACGATTGTCGCGACGGTGCCGAATACGAGCGCTTTCGCCAACGGCGCGTATGAACTCGGGATCACGGCCGACAACGGCAAGATGTCGGTCGACAGCGTCACGGTGACGATCGAGGCCGCCAAGCCCGTCGTCCTGACGGCGCCTTCCAACAGCGTCACGGTGGGCGGGGCCTCGCACGTGGTCCAGAGCGCAATCGACAAAGCGAAGCCGGGCGATCTCATCATTCTCGACGCCGGCGTGTACAACGAGCTGGTGGTGATGTGGAAACCGGTACGCCTGCAGGGTGTGGGCGCCGCGTCCGTCATCATCAATGCGGCCAAGTATCCGACCGACAAGCTCGAGGCCTGGCGGCCGACGATCAACAATCTGTTCGGCGTGGACACGATCACCGGCAATGCTTCGCCGAACCCGCAGGTCGACCCGCTGCCCGGCCAGGAAATCACCGGCGGCATCGTGTTCCTCGAACCCTCGGTGCTCGCGACCGAAGAGGGCGCCGGAATCACCGTGCTTGCGAAAAATCGCGCCAATGGACCGAACAACGGGTCCTGCACGTCGACGGCATTGAGCAACTACTACGACTCGAGCCAGGTGGTCACGATCAGGGGCGTGCCGCAGGGCAAGCTGGTCACCAGCACTCGCAGGATCTCGGACAGCTACTTCGACTGCCCCAACCGTCCCTCGCGCATCGACGGCATTACGGTCACCGGCGGCGATGCCGGCGGCGGTATCTACGTCAACGGTTATGCCCACGGCCTCGAGATCGCGAACAACCGCGTCTATGGCAATGCCGGCGCATTCGGCGGCGGTATCCGCGTCGGTATTCCGCACCTCGAGACGCAGGATCTCGCGACGATCCAGGGCGGCTTCGACAACAACGTCAACATCCACCACAACTCGATCACGCAGAACGGCTTGATCGAAGCCTCGGGTGCGGTCGGCGGCACGCCGGGCGCCTCCGGCGCGGGCGCCGGCCTTGCGCTGTGCACGGGTACCAACAACTACAAGGCCAACTACAACTTCGTCTGCGGCAACTACAGCTCCAGCGACGGCGGCGGCATCGGCCACATCGGCTACAGCAGCAACGGTACGATTGCGAACAACACCGTCATCTTCAACCAGTCGTTCTTCCAGCAATCCGCGACCAACGGCGGCGGCATCGCCATCGAGGGCGATGCAGCGGCCGCGGGCGGCCTGACGCTCGGCTCAGGCCCGGGCCTGGTCGTCGATTCGAACCTGGTGCAGGGAAATTTCGCCGAAGGTGGACACGGCGGCGGTATCGCGCTCATGCAGGTGAACGGCAGCGACACATCGTGCAATCGCGGTACATGCTCGTATGGGAACAAGGTCACGTTGACCAACAACATGATCGTCGACAACGTCGCGGGCTGGTCCGCGGGCGGCCTCTACCTCCAGGATTCGTTCAATGTCAGCGTGGTCAACAACACGGTGGCGATGAACGATTCCGTGGGCATTGCGGGTCCGCTGTTCGTCAACGGCAGCAACAACGGCAAGCCGAACCCGGCGGGTATCGCCGCGGATGCCACGTCGCCGGCGCTCCAGAGCCTCGGCGGCGGAGTGCCGACGTACTCGTACCCGACATTGCTCGAGAACAACATCGTCTGGCACAACCGCTCGTTCTACGGAAGTCTCTCGGGGACCTTGAGTCCGCCGAACAATGTCGGTCTCCAGGGAACGGCGGGCACGTACTACTCGAACGCGACGCTGTGCTCGTCGAATAACACGGCGAACACCCCGTCGGCGCCGGCTTGCACGAAATTGTCCACCGCCCTTACCAGCACCACGACTGCGCTGGCGACTCTCGCGACGGGACAGTGCGACGTGGCGAATGAACGGTACTGGGACCTCGGCCTCGTGGGCGACGCAAGCGTCACCCCCGGTGCCAACGGCCTCAAGCCGCGGTCCTCGGTCCTGACATCGACGACGGGATATGGGACGGGCAACAACAAGGCGGGCGATCCGTTGCTCGTCAAGGCCTATTGCGACAGCTCGCAGGCCATCAGCGCCTCGTCCGACGAGCAGGGCAACTTCGTCGACTTCCGGTATGGCCCGCTGTCGCAGACGGCGCCGGTGGACTACTCGGCGCAGGGAACGGCGTTGGGTCAAGCTTTTGGCAACTACCGGATTCAGGCCGGATCTCCCGCGGCTGACGCCGGTACGGCCGGCGGTGCGCCGAAGCTCGACTTCTTCGGAACCACCCGGCCGCAGGGAACCGGCATCGATATCGGTGCGCACGAGATCAAAGGGGCGGTTCAGGGCGCTGATCTCGCCATCACCAACACGGACAACCGCACCACCGTGTTCCGCGGTGACCAGCTGACTTATTCGATCGTCGTCACCAACAATGGCCCGGGTCCCGTGACCGGTGCGGTGGTGACGGACAATCGGCCGACGGGAATCGGCTTCGGCGGCTGGAACTGGACCTGCGCACCGGCGACCGCCGCCGGCTGCGGTACCACCGGCAACGCGGGCTCCGGCAACATCAACAAGACGCTCGGGACGCTGGCGCCCAACACGTCGGTGACGTTCACCGTGACGGCAACCGTGAGCACAAATGCGAATGCCGGTTCGCTCACGAACACCGCAACCGTGACGGCGCCTGCCGATCCGAACGCGGTCAACAACACCGTCACGGACATCGACACCATCACCGTCGGGACCGGGGCCGCCAACTTCACCGGCGCGACCCCCGGGACTTTGAATCGTGCCGGCACATCGTTGGCCTTCGGCAATCTGACGGGAGCGCAATCGAGCACCGTGACCGTCACGGCGACGGGTGCGTCAGTCGCGTTCGGTCAGGCATCG
>JAXDQI010000052.1:0-8489 GCA_034667965.1 Gammaproteobacteria bacterium | reverse complement strand
CCGGCACCAAGCGAATGCGGGTGATCTCTCCGGGCACGACAAATCGATTGGGAGGGCCCCAATATCCGGTGCCGCGGCTGACATATACCATCAGATTATGAAGACGATTCAGTCCCGCGGTGAAGGGTTGGAAATAGCCCACCAACAGATTCCAGGGCCAGAATTGGCCGCCGTGGGTGTGCCCGGAAATCTGAACATCGTAGCCGGCCGCTGCCGCCGCTTCGGCGGAGCTTGGTTGGTGCGCCAATAGAATCTTGGGACGGGCACCTGCCGCCGCCCCCATGAGCGCCGCAGCAGGGTCGCTGCGCTGCGCTGAATCAAAATGGTGAGCCGAGAAATCGGTTACGCCGGCGAGCAGCAGCGACGCCCCATCGTGCTGCAATACCACGTGTTGATTTTTGAGCACGGTGAGGCCCAGCCGCCGCAACTCCGCGGTCCACGCACGTTCCCCCGAATAGTATTCATGATTCCCGGTCACGAAATAGACGCCGTGGCGGGCTGCCAGACCCGCCAACGGCGCGGTGTGCAGCGATAGGTCCAACACCGAGCCGTCGACCAGATCGCCGGTGACGGCGATGAGGTCTGCCTTCAGATCATTGACGCGAGCCACGATGCGCTCCACGAAACCGCGCTTGATGGTCGGCCCCACGTGCAGGTCGCTGATTTGCGCTATTGAAAATCCGTGCAGCGCCGAAGGCAGACGTGCAACCGGGATATCGACTTCGACGAGGCGCGGCCGGCGCGCGATGATGAGTCCAGCCCCCGTGGAAAGAAGCGTCAACGCCACCGCCCATCGGGCCGAAAGTCTTGAAAGCGATGCAGCGTGCTCCGCCGATATCATCAGATGCGCACCTAGAAGAAACACATCGCGCAGCAACGTCACGATGAATAGCGAGGAAAGAAAACCCATGGTGATGAGCCCGATCCAGGCTATCCTATCGGCGAATTCGCGATTCTTCATCGAACGCGCGCCCACCGAGATTGGGATGATCACGCATGCGGCCAACAACGCCGCGATTCCGACCATGATGCCCACCGGGCCGATGTCCACTGCCGGAAGCAATCGCCAGCCAATGTATCCGGGTAGGGAGAGGAGGAGCCAGATGGGGTGCAGAAACCTTCGTCGAACAGGCATGGAGGGGGAGGAGTTCATGGAATTGGACCGAGCGTCCAAGCTGTTTATCTTGGGGGCGGTCGATGCTAGTTCAAGGCCGGGCCGACGCCTCGCGCCCCGAGAGTTTCAATCGCGCAGGGGTTTTCGCAGCCCTTCCAGGCCCTTGAATTCAACGAATTTCGTGGTGGTGGCCCACAGGTAGTCGCCGTAGAAAAATGGCTCGAAGGAATCAGTCCGTTCCGAGGGCAGGGGGCGGAACTCGGCATCGGCACGCGGTTCATGGAAGAAGGGAATGGATTTGCGCTCGCTGCCGTAGCCGATCACTCGGTGGCGAGTAGCCTTGATTCGTCCGGCGCTCAATCGCTCCATGATTTTGCCAAAATTCACCGCCAATAGACCTTCGGTGGGCGGCACGTCCAACCACCCGTGGCTTCGATGTTGAGCTTGCAGACCGGCGACGCCGTCCTGGGCGAGCAGCGTGAGAAATCCGGTGTCTTCATGCGGAGTGCCGGTCACGTAGAAGCGCTGTCCCCGATGCTCGATCCACAGCTCCGCATTCGCGATCGCAGCCTGATCGAGATCCGTGCGGACAGGGTAACGAATGAGACGCAGCGTCGACAGGCCGCGCTCAAACGCATGATCGAAAAAACGCTCGTCCAAACCCAGGCCGCGGGCGATTGACTGCATGAGGGTCCCCGCGACCCGTTCCATTCCTCGATAGTACAGCGCCACCGACGCGCGCCAGCCGGGCAAATCAATTTCCGCCGGCAATGGCGTCGCTTCGCGCAACGGATCGTCATCACGCACGACCGCGGTTCCGTACGCCACGTCGGCCCCGAGGTCGATGCCCTCCTTGCTGGTCAGATGACCGGGTTGCAGCGGAAACCAACCGCGGTACACGTTCGTCTGCGATGCGTCGAACTTTTGCCGCCACAATGGCCGAACCTTGGCTGCCGGCAGCTCGAATATCCGCAATAACCGCGAACGGGATTCACGGTCGATCGGCACATCGGCGGGAAGCGCGCCCGCTGCAAAGAAGCCAAAAGTGCTTGCAGCCTGCATGATGGCCGCGTCGGTGCGGTCCCGTAGCGGCGACGGGCCGCCGAACAGGGCCGCAACGTTGATCACGGGTATGGTGAGTTCCGACATGGTGCGCTCCGGTTGCCGGATTGTAATCCGGCGCCGCTCTGCCCTGGTATTCTCCGCGGCTGGATTTTCAACGTGTACGGTTCGAGGCGACATCATGGGCCCCTATGTAGATTCAGTCACCTCGGATGAGATCCTTCCGTCTTCCACCGGCGTGTGCATCATCGGCGGCGGCATCATCGGCACGTCCGCCGCCTTGACGCTTGCCTCGCGCGGCATTCCCGTCGTGCTCTGCGAGAAAGGCTACATCGCCTGCGAACAGTCGAGCCGCAATTGGGGTTGGTGCCGGCAGGCGGGGCGGGACGAACGCGAAATGCCGCTCATCGTCGAGAGCCTGCGCCTCTGGCGCGACATGAACCGGTTGACGGAAAGCGAAACCGGTTTTCGCACCTGCGGGGTCATGTACCTCGGTGAGACCGAGGCGGATGAGCATCGCTTTGCCGGATGGCTGGACATGGCGCGTCCCTACGACATCGGAACGCGCATCGTGCGCGGCGAGGAGCTCAAGGCGCTCATGCCTGGCGCGAGCCGGGCGTATCGTTGCGGACTATATGTGCCCACCGATGGTTGCGCCGAGCCGCAACTCGCGGCGCCGGCCATTGCGCGCGCCGCACGGCGCAAGGGCGCCGTCATTGTGGCGCACTGCGCGGTACGCGGCATCGAAAGGGGCGCGGGCCGGGTCAGCGCCGTCGTCACCGAACGAGGGCGAATCGTCTGCGATACCGTAATTCTGGCGGGGGGTGCGTGGACCAGCCTCTTCTGCGCCGGCTTGGGACTGCGCTTGCCGCAATTGAAGGTGTTGTCATCGGTGCTGCGCACCGCACCGATGGCTGATGGCCCGGACGCATGTGCGTATATGACGGATCTGGGCTACCGCAAGCGCCGCGACGGCGGATACACGATCGCCCGAGGATCCGGTTACGTGGTGCCGATCGTGCCGGATTCATTGCGCTACCTTCGCGAATTTCTGCCCACGATACGCAAGGAGGCTGCCGCCTTGAAGCCTCGCCTGAACGCGCAATCCCTGTTCGAGTGGCGGGCGCCGCGCCGGTGGCCGTTGGACCGCCCCAGCCCGTTCGAGGAAATTCGCGTGTTGGACCCAGCGCCGAACAAAGCGATGAATCGCGAGGCGCTCGATGCGATGATTCGCCTGTACCCTCGGTTTCGTGATGTGCCCGTGGTGCAGGAGTGGGGAGGCTACATCGATGTCACACCAGACGTCGTGCCCTACATCAGCGGCATCGGGGACCTGCCCGGCCTGACCGTAGCCACCGGTTTTTCCGGCCACGGATTCGGCATCGGACCCGGTGCCGGGCAACTGGCCGCCGACCTCGCGACCAATCACCCGCCGTTGGTGGCCCCCGGGGCGTTCCGCGCCTCGCGATTCAGCGATGGCTCGCCCATCGTCCTTGGGCCGGAGATCTAGCTCGAGTCAGTGCTTGGGCTTCTGAAACTTCAGCACGAAGTTGTCCGCTTCACCCACCGCGAGGTATTTCTCGCGGTCCTTGTCCTTTTGTGACAGGGTGGGCGGCAGCGTCCACACTCCGTCCACCCAATCCTTCGTGTCCTTCGGGTTGGCATTGATCTCGGACGAGCCCACGAGAACGAATCCCGCCTTCTTCGCCAGCGCGATTGCGTAGTCCTCGCGCACGTAGCCGTCCTTCGCCTTCGGATCCTGCGGCTTATCGGTGCGGCCACGGTGATCTTCGATGCCGAGAATCCCGCCCGGCTTGAGGGCTTTGAAGCACGCCGCCAGCGCCTGGTCGACAGTCCCGTCATCGATCACATTATGGAGATTGCGGAACGTCACGATGAGGTCTGCGGAACCCGGCGGCGCAATGTCATAGTGTCCGATGCCGATCATCGTTTCATGAATGGTTCCAAGACGATCCTTTTGAGCGGCAACGCGTGCGCGCCAGCGCTGAACGCCCGTGTCTTCTTCCTTATCGCCCGGCGCGTTCAACGCGACATAGTACGTGCCGCCGGCTTTCGCCAGGTACGGTCCCAGAATCTCGGTCCAGTATCCGCCGCCGGGCCACAATTCGACCACCGCCATCTTGGGAGTGATGCCGAAAAACGCCAACTCCTCAGCCGGGTGCCGAATCTTGTCCCGGGCCACGAAAGCGGCCGTCCGGGCGGGGTCCGCGACAGCCGCGACCAGAGCGGGGTCGGGCGCCGGGGCGGGCGCCGCAGCGATGACGCCGATTCCCAGAGCGAGCACCGCGGACAAATTGAATGCCAAGCGAGCAATTCGGATTTTCATGGAACTAGTCCCCTCGAGCCGTTATGTATAGCGAGTATCCCAAATCTTCGTGCAGTTCACCGGCCTATCACGGGATGGCGAGCCATCAGGACGCCAGTCTCGGCCGCGGACTTTCGCCATGGGGTCAGCCCGCGGGCGCGGTTTCGCCGGTGAAAGGAATCGGCGTCGCACCCGTGACCGGACCGATGGTGGCCTTGTCGCTCACGTACAGCTTGACCTCCCGCTCGAAGCGAAGCTGCCCCTGAACCGTCGCGCCGGGTCCAATTTCGACCCGCGGAACGCTGCTGCCGAATTGGATGAGTTGGGTGTTTTTCTCGATGAAGATTCCACCCTCCACGTGCGAAGGGCCGTGGATCGCGATGTCGCCGCCCACCGTCTTGATGCCGCCCCCGACGTGCGCGGCGGTCAACTCGATTTTGCCGTTCACATTGCTCACGCTGCCCAGAACCTCCGCACCGTCATGCAAAGTCATGCTGCCGTTGACCGAGGCCGCGTCCTTGGCGACATGTGAGTTCGATCCCACGGTAATGCCGCCGTTGACCGTCTTCAACGTGGTTGCGGTGGCATTGCTCCCCAGGTGGATGCCGCCGTTGACGGTGCTCGCCGCGGTCACGGCGGCGTTGTCATCGATACGGACCTCGCCATTCACGGTTTCGGCAGCCTGGGGCGCTGTGCCGGCCGCGACGTGTACCGACCCATTGACTTTCTTCATTTCATTGCCGGTATCGGTCCCATCGCATCCGGTCAGGACGATGAGGGCGCCGGTCAGTGCCAGCGCGAATTTGCCATGTGTCATGTACTCTCCTTGGGGTCTCACTCGGACAGTCCGAAAGCTTTCAATACGAACGCATACATGTCGACGACTTCATCGATGAGTTTCGCCGTCGGCATTCCCTGACCGTGCCCCGCGCGAGCTTCGACACGCAGCAATATGGGCTGCCCATGCGGGTCAGCGTGCTGCATGGCCGCGGCGAATTTGAAACTGTGAGCGGGAAACACTCGATCGTCGTGGTCGCCGGTCATGATCAGAGTGGCTGGATAGTTCACGCCCGGGCGGACATTGTGATAGGGGGAATATTTGTACAGCGCCCGAAATTCCTCCGGATTGTCGACCGAGCCGTAGTCCGATTCCCACGCCTTGCCCACGGTGAATTGACGAAAGCGCAGCATATCCATCACGCCGACCTGGGCGACCGCCGCCGCGGCGATATCCGGACGCTGTTCTTCCACTGCGCCAACGAGAAGGCCGCCATTGGATCCACCGCGGATCGCGAGCCGCTTCGGATTGGTCCAATGCGCTGCGCTCAGATAATCCGCAGCGGCGATGAAGTCATCGAATACGTTTTGCTTTCTCACTTTCATGCCGCCCTCATGCCAGGCGCGGCCATACTCGCCGCCGCCCCGCAAATTGACGACTGCGTAGACTCCGCCCATTTGCACCCATGCGGCAACGAGGGGCGTGAAGCCGGGCGTCACCGACACGTTGAACCCGCCGTAACCGTAGAGGATGGTCGGATTTGCGGCGTCGAGTTTCGTGCCCTTGCGGGCGGTGATGAAGAGCGGCACTCGAGTGCCATCCTTGCTCTTGGTGAATACCTGTTGGGTTTCATACTCGGCCGGCACGAATCCCTTGAGCAGCGGAGTCCGCCATAGGCTCTCGCTGCCGTTACCGAGGTCCACTCGATACACGGAGGGTGGCGTACCAAATCCGCTGTACCCGTAATAGATCTCGGTGTCCCCGGCGTGGCCCTCGAGACCGGTCACGGTGCCGATACCCGGCAGAGCGAGCTCACCGAGAAGTTTGCCGCTGGGCGCATATCGCTGGACTGCACTGTGCGCATCCTTCAATCGATGCACCAAGATCTGTCCGCCGGCGAAGGAGGCCGCGTCTATGGTGTCATGGCCCTGGGCGACGACCGTGCGCCAATGTGCGCGAGCCGGATTTGCAAGGTCGATGCCGATGATACGATGTTTCGGCGCGGCGTCATCGGTGCGCACGAGTACGACGTCGCCGACCGTATCGATCACCTCATAAGTCGCCGTGGGAACCGGTATGAGAGGCACGATCGGCGCATGCGGCTTGGACAAGTCCTGAAGGAGGACGGTATTGCGGCTATCGGTGCCGAGAGATGCTTGGATAATGAGAAAGCGCCCGTCGTCCGTGACGGCACCGTTGACGAACCAGCCCGGATTGTCGCTCCGCGTGTAAATCAACTCATCGTCGGATTGCGGGGTGCCGAGCCGGTGAAAGTAGAGCTTTTGATATTCGTTGGCGGCCTTCAGCGAGGCGCCTTCCTTCGGTGGGTCGTAGGCGGTGTAGTAGAACCCGGAACCATCTTTGCGCCAGCTTCCGCCGCCCGCCTTTGACCATTTGAGCGTATCCGGCAGGTCATGGCCCGTTGCGACATCGCGCACCCGCCATACCTGCCAGTCCGAGCCCGCCTCCGAGAGAGCGTACGCGAACAGGCGACCATCGGCGCTGATGGCGTGTTCACGCAAGGCCACGGTGCCGTCCGCGGATAATGTGTTGGGGTCGAGCAGCAGGCGGGCGCCCCGGCTGGTTCGGCCCGGAGGTCCTTGGTGACGAACACCACGGACTGATTCTGCAATCCGTCGTTGTGGGTGTAGAACCAGTTTTCGCCGTGACGTACCGGCGGGGTCCACCGTTCGTAGTTCCACATATCGCGAAGCCGTTGAGTCATCGAGTCGCGTCCCCCGATCGAATCGAGGAACTCCCGGCTGAGCTGGCCCTGGGCGGCGACCCAGGTGCGTGTGTCGGGGGAGTCGATGTCTTCCATCCAACGATACGGGTCGGGAACCTTGACGCCGTGATACTCATCGACCTGATCTCCGCGCGGTGCGAGCGGATATGTCAATGGGGGGACGCTCACGGCCGCTGAGGACTCAGGACCGGCCACGGCCATCAAGGCGCAAATACCCAGCAACGGGATCAACGGATGGCATGCGTCCTTGTGTCGGATACTCATCGGCGGGGATTTTCGCACAAAACGCGGTTAAGCTAGGGTACCGAATCGTTGGATGCCGAGATGACCTTTCAGACATGGCTTCTGTTCTTCATAATGGAGACCGCCTTGTCGCTATCTCCTGGTCCCGCGGTATTCTACGTCGTTTCGCAGGGAATACGGGCATTTCCGCGGGCGATTCCGGCAACGTTGGGCATCCTGAGCGCGAACGCGTGCTACTTCGCGCTCTCCGCCACGAGTCTCGGCGCGCTCATCGCCGCCAGCGCGCGCTTCTTCACGATCGCCAAGTGGGCCGGTGCCGCCTATCTGACCTATCTCGGCATCAAATCGCTGCGGGCGGCCGCGGCCAGCCATTCGATTGCATTGACTGGATCGGCCGCACCGGGTGACGGGGATGCGCCCGGCGTGGACACGCGCGGCGGGAATACCCGCGGCAACGATCGACGGCAGATCTATCTCGGCGCGCTCACCTTGCAGCTTTCCAATCCCAAAGCGCTGCTGTTTTTCCTCGCGCTATTGCCGCAGTTCATCGACACGCAGCGTACGGTGGCGCCGCAAATGCTGATTCTGGCCGCCACCTCCATGTTGCCCGAGTTTTGCATTCTGTTGGCCTATGGCTGGCTCGCGCACGGCGCGGCGCATGCGTCGGCCAGATTCGGCGTCACCCGATCGATGAATCGGTGGCTTGCCTGGGTCGAGGGCCTGGGCCTGCTCGGTTGTGCGACGCTGGTCTTGAAATTCAGCCGGTCCGACTAACGGCGGCGGCGTCACAGCGTGCGGTGATCGTCCTTGCGCCGTTGCGGCCACCAGCGTTCCAGCATGGCCGCAGCCCACTCCTTGCCGCCGAGTCCGAACGCGAGCGCCAGTGCGAGAACCAAGCCCCCCAAGATGATGAGAAAGGTTCTTTGCACGATATCGCCTCCCACCTCGACCTGACTGAGGGCGATCATCACGACGAAGGTCATGATGAGATATCGGGAAA
>JAXDQI010000051.1:0-27268 GCA_034667965.1 Gammaproteobacteria bacterium | reverse complement strand
CATGACTGCTCCCTGCTATTTATTCGCAATTTTCCTGATTACCATTGTCAATGCGACATCGGATCGTCCGCTCGAAGCTAAATCCCCGGCTTGGCGATCTCGTCGAACGAGTTGCGGAGCCATACCTTGACGCGCTGGCGCTCGAGCAGCCGCAAACCGCTGGTGTCGGCGTCGCTCTTGTTCGCCACCGCCCAGAAGCTGACGCTGCTCGCATCGATCTTGATCATCGACACTTCGTGCAGCCGCTTGAGATGGATGACGGCGGCGCCCAGGCTGAGCGCGCGTTCCTTCTCGCCGGATTTTTCCAGGATCCGGAAATCATCGCCGCGTATTTCATTGAGCACCAGCGTGTAATTCAAGCGCGTTCCATGGCGGTCCAGCAGCCGCTTGAGCAGATCCACGGAGTCCTTGCCCGCGTCCATGACATGCCAGTAGCGGATGTGCAGGCCGAGTTCGGGCGCCACTTCGAGCAGCTGCGAATCGTCCATCCATTGCGTCAACCGCTCCTGCGTCTGAGCCGCAAGATCGACCAGGACTCTGCGCTCCGGTACTTCGGCCGCCGCTTCGACGATGGCATCCATGCTCTCGTAGCTGTCGATCAACACCGGCGATGCGTAGCCGGAATAGAAACGCAGCAGGGCGCCGTGCGAACGATCCGAATCGAAGCCAAGAAAAGGTATGTTGTTGTCGATCATGTATTGCGCGAGCAGCCGTGCGACCAGGGACTTTCCCACACCACCCTTCTCGCCGCCGATCAAATGAATGTTCGTCATGGTTGTTCCTGGTATTTCTGTCGAGGTAATTTAGCATGCCGCCGGGCTATGTCTTCGAAGGCATGCGCAATCTGCTGCACGGCGACGGGTTTCCGGCGGCGTAGCTCGAGAGCATGACGTTTGCATGAACGGAATTCGCCGGCCATCCGGAAATGTCAGATCGGTCCGACATGCCGATATAACGAAGTGGTGTTGGTAGCCTGCGCGGGAACCGGTAAGGTATCTCCAGGGCACCGCGGGCCGCGAGAGATTTCGGTTGACCGATTCCCTCGTCCAGTTATCCACTCTTTCGCGTCTCGCGGATGCCCACCAGGAGTTTGCGCCCGATCGAGTGTAGGATTGCACCTATGCCGACGACGCCCGCTCCGAATTCTGCCGCGCTCGACAATCCGGTCTGGCACTCGTTGGCAGGACTGCATCAGCCGTTGGCCGCTTCATCCTGCAGATGCTGCCCGCGGGTAGCGAGCCGCCGGAAAGCGCTGATGACGATATTCAGGTGCTGGGCATTCCCGACCGACCAAGCATGCTGGCCTTGTCGCACATCGCGTTTCCGGATTACTTTCGGGAACGCACGGCCGAACTGGGTACGTACCTCGGCATATTCGCAGGTGACCGCCTCGTCGCCATGGCCGGCGAGCGCTTGGCGGTGGGCGGCTTGCAAGAAATCAGCGGCGTGTGTACACAGCCGGATTTCGGCGGACGCGGCTATGCTCGGCGCTTGACCCAGGCCCTGATGCGTCGGCATCGGCAGCGCGGAGTCGGCTCCTTTCTACACGTGAGCGAGGCAAACGCGGCCGCGCGGCGCTTGTACGACTCGATGGGCTTCGACACGCGTGCCGCCTTACCGATGGCGAAAATCGAACGCATCGACCGCGGCGGCAGCTCGCGTGCGGTATCCTCCGCTCATGGAATATGAATCCGCGCGCACCGTCGTCTACCCGTGGGCCTGCGACTCCATGGGTCATTTCGCGACCCAGAACTACATGAAGGTGTTCGACGACGCGACCTATCACCTGCTGGGCGCCCTGGGATATTCGCTGCGCGATGTGCACACGACGCAGCGCGGCTGGGCGGATGTCAGCCACAAGATCGACTACTTGAGCGAACTGCGCGCCGGTGATCTCCTCGTGGCATATAGTTCCGTGCAACGCGTCGGCAGCAAATCGCTCACCTACCGCACTCGCCTGGTGCGGGCGGACCAGCCGCAGGACGATTGCACCGTACTTACCGGCGTCGTGGTCCATTTCGATCTCGAGCGGCGCTGCGCGCTCGCTCTTCCCGATGCCGTTCGCGCAGCCGCGCTTAAGGCCATAGGTGAGCACGCGCCGTGACGAGGACGGGTGCGCCCGGCACCACCGCCATTCCGTGGCGCGTGGTGCCTCCGCTTGCCAGCACCGCGCTCACCATGGTGGGCGCCGGTGTGCTGGGATCTCTGCTGCCGTTGCGCTACTCGGCGATGGGTTATTCGCCGGGAGTCATCGGCTTGCTGGCCACGGCCGAAGCCTTGGGCTTCCTGGTGGGCTGCCTGTACGCGCACAAAATCATCGCCCCCGTCGGATTGGAGAGGGCCTATGCGGCGTTCGCCGGCATGAAAGCGGTCGCCATTCTCGGCCTGCATTTCGCGGACAGCGTTCCGATCATCGTCCCGTTGCGCTTTCTGATCGGCCTGAATGCGGCGGGACTCGCCATCATCGTCGAGAGTTGGCTGAATGCGCTGGTGCCGAACGAGCAGCGCGGACGGGTATTGACCATCTACGTGCTGGTGTACGGCCTGTTCTTCGGCGCCGGCCAGCTGTTCGGCCAGAACCTCAACGTGCGCGGTCCCGAGCTGCTGTTCATGGCCGGCATTGCGACCACTCTGGCGCTCGTGCCCATGGTGGCCATCGAAGTTCGCGCACCCGTCCTCCCCCACGGCGTCACGCTCGAGATCTTGAAGGCGCTGCGCACGTCGCCGGTCAGCGTGCTGGCCTGCCTGTTGAACGGATTGATTCTGACCGCGTTCACGACGGTTGGACCCTTGTTCGGCGAGCGCATCGGCTTCGATCAACGGCACATCGTGATTCTGATGGCCTGCGTGTCCTTGGGCGGGCTGTTCCTGCAGTGGCCCATCGGCCACTTCTCGGACAAAGTCGACCGCCGCTATGCCCTGATCGGCATCGGTGGCGGCGTGCTGGCGGTCGCGGCCTTTCTGGTCATGGTCGACCGGCAGACGCCGTTCGTGTTGCTCGCCGTTCTGTTTGCGGTCTTCGGCGGTCTCGGGGAGAGCCTGTACGCGGTCGGCGTGGCGCATGCGAACGACCGCGCCGAGATGTCGGACTACGTGGCCCTGTCGTCCACATTGCTGTTCGTCTGGGCGCTGGGTGCCGCAATCGGACCGACCACCGGAACGTACGCCATCCAGCTCACCACGCCGCGCGCATTCTTCGTCTATGTGATCGCACTGACGCTCGGCTTTACGCTGTTCACGGTCTGGCGTTTGTACCAGCGCAGGCTGGGAGGAGCGGAGGAGTCGCGGGAGGACTTCCTGGCGTATCCGCAAACGTCGCCGGAAATTTACGCCTGGCTCCCGTATCACAAGGAACCGATCGAACCGAAGACGCCCGACGCAGAGCCGGCGCGGACAGCCGTCGATGACGCACTGCCGCCGACCGCCTGACGGATCGGTTGGCGCAAGAGACTGCTCGTTTGTGAAATCGGGACGCCGCCGCTGCGCTACTATCGCTGAGAGGCGTTTCATGAACGTGTCCGTCAAATCAACCATCGGCGTCATGCTGCTGGGAATCGGCGCTGTTGCAAGCGCGAATACCTTCACACCGCATCATCGGGTGCATATCGAAGGCGAGGGGCCTCGAACCGTCATTCTAGAGGCGGGATTCGGCGATACCCTGGACATCTGGCAGACGATCCAGCCCCAGGTTGCGGCCAACTGCGCCAGGACCTTCTCCTACAACCGCGCCGGTTACGTCGACAGCGATCCCGCAGCCGCCGCGCGCGATGCCGCGAGCATCGTCGGCGAATTGCGCGAGGAATTGCAGCGCAGAAACTTGAATCCACCGTACGTGCTGGTCGGGCACTCCCTCGGCGGACTGTACATGCAATATTTCGCGCGTAACTTTCCGGGCGACGTCGCCGGGTTGGTGCTCATCGATTCCACGCATTGGCGGCAGGGACTCAAGGTGGCCGCCACCGCGGACACGCCCTATCAGTCGCGCACGGCCATCACCCTGTACATGCCGTTGGTCATGCGACAGGAACTCAGCGACAGCACCGAGGCGGGTATCGAGGTGAACGGCAGCCCGAGCGCCGGGACCATCCCGACCATCGTCCTATCCAGCACGCGAGTCGGCCCCATCGAAACCGCAGATCAGCGCGCTCAGGCCGTAACGTTGCAGAACAGCATCGCTGCGGACTTCCCCGGCGCCCGCCACGTGTTCGTCGAAAACAGCGGCCACTACATTCAACGCGACAAACCCGCGGTGGTCATCGATGCGATACGCGACATCGCGGGGTGCAACCCTCGTTGAATCGAAGCGAGCTCACCTGCTCGCCGCCGCCGGCGCGGGGAATTCTTTGACCGCGCCGCGCGACCGTAACGCCAGATGAATCGCCGTCGCGATCTCCTGCTGGGTGCAGGGCTTCGTCAATTTCAGCAATCCCAGCTTTGCCGGATCGGCAGGCAGTTCGGCATAGCCGGTCGCCAGAATGATGGGCAGGCCGGGGAACCGGGCCTGGATGCACTCCGCGAGTTCCAGACCCGTCATGCTCGGCATCGCGTGATCCGTGATGACCACGTCGACTTCGATGCCGGACGCGAGCTTGGCCAGAGCCTCCGCCGCGGAATGCGCCTCGATCGAGGTGTGGCCGAGATCATCGATCATCGCCGCCGTCCCCGTCATCACCAGGAGGTCATCATCGACCACCAGCACCTTGCAAGGCGGCGTATTCGGCGCGGGGTGCTGCACGGCCTGCACGGCCCGAGTCACGGACACGGCGGATGTGGTCGCCCGCGGCAGCCACAGATCGATGGTCGTTCCCGCGTTCGGCTCGCTGTGGATATCCAATAGCCCGCCGGACTGCGCAGCCAGTCCGTGAACCATGGACAGTCCGAGACCCGTCCCCTTGCCCGGGCCCTTGGTCGTGAAGAACGGCTCGGTCGCCTTGGTCAACGTGACGTTGTCCATGCCGACTCCCGTATCGACGATGCTGATTCGCACATAATCCCCCGGGGCCAGCGGCGAATCCGCTCCGCGATGGGTTTTGGTCTCCGCCGCCGCCGCAATCATCAGCCGGCCGCCGGTCGGCATGGCGTCGCGGGCGTTCAACGCGAGATTGAGAAGCGCCAGTTCGAGCTGATTGGCATCCGCGAGCAGAGGCGGCAGTTCGCGAGGAAAACTGAGCACCAGGTCGATCCCATGGCCCAAGGCACGTTTCAGCAGTTCCTCCATTCCGCTGACCAGGTGCGCCACGTCCACCGATTCCGGTTTGAGTTCCTGCCGGCGCGAGAAGGCCAGCAGTCGCTGGGTCAGCGCCGCGCCCCGCTGCGCCCCTTGAACCGCGTTCTGCAAGAGGCGCCGGCTATGCTGATCCTCGGGGCTCATGCGCTTTTCCAACAGCGCAAGACTGCCCAGCACGGCCATCAACAGATTATTGAAATCGTGCGCGACGCCGCCGGTCAGTTGACCGATGGTGTCCAGCTTCTGCGCCTCGAACAGCTGCGCCAGCGCGGTTTCACGCTCGCGCGTGCGATCGTCGATACGCCGCTCGAGTTCTTCGTTGAAGCGCCGCAGTTCGGCGGTCCGTTCCGCCACCCGCCGTTCCAGTTCCGCGTTGAACAGCTCCAGCTGACGAGTCTTTCGATACAGCTCGACGAAGACCTTGACCTTGGCGCGCAGCAGCTCCGGCACGACCGGGACCGGAACGTAATCGACGCCGCCCAACTGGTAACCGCGCAGTTGATCCGGTTTGGTCATCATCACCGCGGATACGAAAATGATGGCGGTGGTCTGGAAGCGCGGATGCTCCCGGATCATGGCCGCGAGTTCGAATCCGTCGAGGTCGGGCATGCACACGTCGATCAGGATCAATGCCACCTCGTTCTTGAGCAGCACTTCGAACGCCTGACGCGCCGACGACGCCTTGATGAGATTTTCGCCGATCTCCGCCAGGATCGCCTCGTGGCTCAAGAGCTTGGCCTGGCTGTCGTCGACCAGCAGAATATTCACCTTGTCGACGGCGTTCATCGATGGTGCTCAGCGATGCAGCCACATGCGAAGGGCGGAAAGCAGCTGCTCGACATTCACGGGTTTCGCGAGGTAGTCGGACGCCCCGGCCTCGAGGCACTTCTCGCGATCGCCCTTCATGGCCTTTGCCGTCAGGGCCAGAATCGGCAGCCGGCGGAAGCCGGGCTGCGTGCGAATCGCCTGGATGGTCTCGTACCCGTCCATGCCGGGCATCATGATGTCCATCAAGACGATTGCCACGTCGGTGCGCGACTCCAGGACGGCGATGGCCTCGCTGCCGGTGGTGGCCGTCAACACCTCCATTCCCCGCCTCTCCAGCACGCTCGAGAGTGCGAAGATGTTGCGGGAATCGTCGTCGACCAGCAGAACGGTCCGGTGCATGAGATCTTCATCGGAACTGTGCAGCCGCTTCAGCATCTCCTGTTTCGCGAGCGGCAGATCCGCCACCACCCGGTGCAGGAACAGCGCCGTCTCATCCAGCAGGCGTTCCGGCGATTCAACACCCTTCACCACGACGCTGCGCGCCATGGTGTGCAGCCGCGCATCCTCGTCGGCGGACAGCTGGCGGCCGGTGAACACGACAACCGGCACGTCGCGCAATGCCTCGTCGTCGCGGATGCGCTCCAGCACCTCGAATCCGGACATATCCGGCAGCTTCAAGTCGAGTACCACGCAATCCGGCGGATCATCCCGCAACTGCGCCAAAGCCTTCGCGCCGGTGTCGGCCGCCGTGATCTTGATGTCCTCATGGCCGAGTAATTCCGCGACGCCTTTGCGCTCCGCTTCATCGTCTTCCACCAACAGCAAATGCTTGCGTCGCGGACTCGCGTACCCCTTGATGCGCGCAAACGCGCCGCCCAGACCTTCCGGGGTGGTCGGCTTGTGCAGGAAGGAAAACGCCCCACGCGCCAGCCCATGATGGCGGTCCTCGTCCAACGTCACGATCTGCACGGGAATGTGCCGCGTGGTCGCGTCCTGCTTGAGCTGGCTCAAGACGGTCCATCCCAGCATGTCGGGCAGGAAAATATCGAGCGATATCGCAGTCGGAAGATAGTCGCGTGCCAGCGCCAGCGCGTCGGCGCCGCGGGTCGCCACCAGCACCCGGAATCCCTGGTCCTTCGCGGCCGCCACCATGATCCGCGCATAGTGCGGATCATCCTCGACGATGAGCACGATGCTGTCGCCGGCGGCGATCTCATCACGATCGTCGAGCACCGGCTCCGGCGGGCGTTCCTGGACCCGCAGCTTCAGCGCGGCACCGGCCGGCGCGTCGCCGGGCCTGGCCGTGGCGCTTCCCGAGTACGAGAGCGGCAGGTACAGCGTGAAGACGCTGCCCACGCCGGGCGAGCTGCGCAATTGGATTTCGCCGCCCAGGAGATTGGCGAGTTCACGGCTGATCGCAAGTCCCAGTCCCGTGCCGCCGTACTTGCGGCTGGTGCCGGCGTCGGCCTGCTGAAACGCCTCGAAGATGATGCGCTGCTTCTCCGGCGGAATGCCGATGCCGGTGTCGGTAACCTCGAACGAGACCACCTGCGGCGCAAGCTTCAAGGTGGGATGGTCGACGTTCCAGCCGGTTGGCGCCGGGGCCACCGCCAGCTTGACTCCGCCGTCGGCGGTGAATTTGAAGGCATTGGACAGCAGGTTCTTCAAGACCTGCTGCAGGCGTTTCGAGTCGGTGATGATGGTGCGCTCGGCAAGGCTGGGCGATATCTCCACCTCGAATTGCAGTTTGCGGTTCTCCGCCTCGTGCCGGAACGGCCGCGCGATCATTTCCAACAAATTGGTGAAATACACCTCCTCCGCATCCACCGAGACGGTGCCGGACTCGATCTTCGACAGATCCAGAATATCGCTGATGAGGTTCAGGAGATCCGTGCCCGCGCCATGAATGGTGCGCGCGAAATCCACCTGCTTGGGTTTCAGGTTGCCGTCCGGGTTCTCCGACAGCTGCTGGCCCAGGATGAGAATGCTGTTGAGCGGAGTGCGCAATTCATGCGACATGTTCGCCAGGAATTCGGACTTGTACTTCGAGGTGAGCGCGAGTTCGGTCGCCTTTTCCTCCACCGCGCGGCGCGCCTGCTCGATTTCCTGGTTCTTCGCCTCGACCTCGACGTTCCGGTCGGCGAGCTGCTGCGCCTTCTGTTCCAGCTGTTCATTGGTCTGCTGCAACTCGCGCTGCTGCACCTGCAGCTCGGTTGCGAGCTGCTGGGATTGCTTGAGCAGGCCTTCGGTCTGCATGGTGGCTTCGATGGAGTTGAGCACGATGCCGATGGAGGTCGTCAGCTGTTCCAGGAAGGACAGCTGCAGATCCGTGAATGCGCCGAGCGATGCCAGCTCGATGACCGCCTTGACCTCGCCCTCGAACAGCACCGGCAGCACGATGACGTGATGCGGCGGTGCGCGGAACAGGCCGGAACTGATCGGCACCACGCTCTTCGGTATATCCGTGATCAGCATGCGGCGCGCGATGACGGCGCACTGCCCGACGAGCCCTTCGCCCAGCTGCAGCCGCTCTGCGTGCCCATTGCCCGCACCGTCCGCAAAGGCCGACAGCAACATCAGGCCGCTGGCCGGTCCGCCGCCTTCCACTTGATAGATCACGCCCTGCTGCGCTTCCACCAGCGGCGCCAGTTCGGTGAGCAGCATGCGCCCCACGGTGGACAGATCGCGCTGACCCTGCAGCATGTTCGTGAAACGCGCCAGATTGGTCTTGAGCCAGTCCTGTTCCGTGTTGCGATCCGTCGTCAGCCGCAAGTTCCCGATCATGGTGTTGATGTTGTCTTTGAGCTCGGCGACTTCGCCGCGCGCTTCCACCTGCACCGAGCGGGTCAAGTCGCCCTTGGTCACCGCGGTGGCCACTTCGGCGATGGCACGCACCTGGGTGGTCAGGTTCGCCGCGAGCAGATTCACGTTGCCGGTCAAATCCTTCCACGTGCCCGCGGCGCCCGGCACGTTCGCCTGCCCGCCAAGGCGGCCTTCGACGCCCACCTCGCGCGCCACCGTGGTGACCTGGTCCGCGAATGTGGCCAGCGTGTTGGTCATGTTGTTGATGGTCTCGGCGAGGGCCGCCACCTCGCCCTTGGAGGCGACCGTGAGATTCTGTTTCAGGTCGCCGTCGGCCACCGCGGTCACCACTTTCACGATGCCGCGCACCTGCTCGGTGAGATTGGCCGCCATGACGTTGACCGTATCGGTGAGATCCTTCCAGGTGCCGGCGACGCCCGGCACCTGCGCCTGGCCGCCCAACCTCCCCTCGGTACCGACTTCCCGCGCCACGCGCGTCACTTCGCCGGCGAAGCCGTTCAATTGATCCACCATGGTGTTGATGGTGTTCTTGAGTTCCAGAATCTCGCCCTTCACGTCCACCGTGATCTTGCGCGACAGATCGCCGCGCGCCACGGCCGTGGTCACTTCCGCAATGTTGCGCACTTGAGTGGTGAGATTCGCCGCCAGAAGATTCACGTTGTCGGTCAGGTCCTTCCAGGTTCCGGCGACGCCGGGAACCACGGCCTGGCCGCCCAAGCGCCCGTCGGTGCCGACCTCGCGCGCCACGCGCGTCACTTCGCCGGCGAAGGAGCGCAGCTGGTCCACCATGGTGTTCAAGGTTTCTTTCAGCAGCAGGATTTCACCGCGCACGTCCACCGTGATCTTGCGCGACAGGTCGCCGGTGGCGATGGCGGTCGCGACTTCGGCGATGTTGCGTACCTGACCGGTCAGGTTTCCGGCCATGGAATTGACGTTGTCGGTGAGGTCCGCCCAGGTTCCAGCCACGCCCGGCACCTGGGCCTGGCCGCCCAGCTTCCCCTCGGTCCCCACTTCCCGGGCCACGCGGGTTACTTCGCCGGCGAAGGCATTCAACTGGTCCACCATGGTGTTGATGGTGTTCTTGAGTTCGAGGATCTCGCCCTTCACGTCCACGGTGATCTTGCGCGACAGGTCGCCGCGCGCCACCGCCGTGGTGACTTCGGCGATGTTGCGGACCTGACCGGTCAGGTTCGACGCCATCGAATTCACGTTCTCGGTCAGGTCCTTCCAGGTGCCGGCGACGCCCGGCACGTTGGCTTGGCCGCCCAACTTGCCTTCGGTGCCCACCTCGCGCGCCACGCGCGTTACTTCGGAGGCGAAGCGGTTGAGCTGGTCGACCATGGTGTTCAAGGTCTCTTTCAGCTGCAGGATCTCGCCCTTCACGTCCACCGTGATCTTGCGCGACAGGTCGCCGTTGGCGATCGCGGTCGACACCTCGGCGATGTTGCGCACCTGGGCGGTCAAATTGCCCGCCATCGAGTTCACCGAGTCGGTGAGGTCCTTCCACGTGCCGGCCACGCCCGGCACCTGCGCCTGGCCGCCCAGGCGGCCTTCGGTGCCCACCTCGCGCGCAACACGGGTCACTTCGCCCGCGAATGAGCGCAGCTGATCGACCATGGTGTTCAAGGTTTCCTTGAGCAGCAGAATCTCGCCCGACACCGTCACCGTGATCTTCTTCGACAAGTCGCCCTGTGCCACCGCGGTCGCCACTTCGGCGATGTTGCGCACCTGGCCGGTCAGGTTCGACGCCATTGAATTGACCGAATCGGTGAGATCCTTCCACGTGCCGGCCACGCCCTTCAGCTGTGCCTGACCGCCCAGCTTTCCCTCGGTACCCACTTCCCGGGCAACGCGCGTCACTTCGCCGGCGAACGCGTTCAACTGGTCCACCATGGTGTTGATGGTGTCTTTCAGTTCCAGGATTTCGCCCTTCACGTCGACGGTGATCTTCTTGGACAAGTCACCGTTGGCGACGGCGGTGGTCACCTCCGCGATGTTGCGCACCTGGCCGGTGAGATTCGAGGCCATGTAGTTCACGTTCTCGGTCAGGTCCTTCCAGGTGCCCGCCACTCCGCGCACATTCGCCTGGCCGCCCAGCCGGCCCTCCGAGCCCACCTCGCGGGCCACGCGCGTCACTTCGGACGCGAACGCATTCAGCTGGTCCACCATCGTATTGATGGTTTCCTTGAGTTCCAGGATCTCGCCCGACACCGTCACCGTGATCTTCTTCGCCAGATTGCCGCTGGCGATGGCGGTCGATACCTCCGCGATGTTGCGCACCTGCGCAGTGAGATTGGACGCCATCGAATTCACGTTGTCGGTCAAATCCTTCCACGTGCCGGCGACGCCCGGCACCTGAGCCTGGCCGCCCAAGCGCCCTTCGGTGCCGACCTCGCGCGCCACGCGCGTGACTTCGCCCGCGAATGCGTTGAGCTGATCGACCATGGTGTTCATGGTCTGCTTGAGTTCGAGAATCTCGCCCGACACGTCCACCGTGATCTTGCGCGACAGATCGCCGCGCGCCACGGCGGTGGTCACCTGCGCGATGTTGCGCACCTGGGCGGTGAGGTTGCCGCACATGGCATTCACCGAATCGGTCAGATCCTTCCAGGTGCCGGCGACGCCGGGCACCAGGGCCTGCCCGCCCAGCTTGCCTTCCGTGCCCACCTCCCGCGCGACCCGCGTCACCTCGGAGGCGAAGGAGCGCAACTGATCCACCATGGTGTTGATGGCTTCCTTCAATTGCAGGATTTCGCCGCGCACGTCGACCGTGATCTTCTTCGAAAGGTCGCCGTTGGCGACGGCGATGGTCACTTCCGCGATGTTGCGGACCTGCGCCGTCAGATTGGAGGCCATCGAGTTGACGCTTTCGGTGAGATCCTTCCAGACTCCGGTGACTTCGCGCACCTGAGCCTGGCCGCCGAGCTTGCCGTCGGTGCCCACCTCGCGGGCCACGCGGGTGACCTCGGAGGTGAATACGCTCAATTGCTTGATCAGCGTATTCACGATATTGGCGGAACGCAGGAACTCGCCCTTGAGCGCGCGCCCATCGACATCGAGCGGCACCGTCTGCAGTAGGTCGCCGCGCGCCACTGCGGTAACCGTGCGAGTCACGGCGGTCGTCGGCCAGAGAAGGTCGTCGATGAGGGTGTTGACCGATCCTTCCATGTCCGCCCAGGCGCCATCCGACAGACCGAATCGCACGCGGGTGCGCGTCTTGCCCTGCCGCCCGACGACCTCGCCCACGTGCTCCAACTGCTGGGCGATGCGCTCATTGGCGGAGACGATGGTATTGAACGTATCGCAGATCTTTCCCGCCACGCCGATCTGAGATCCCGGCAGGCGCACCGAAAAGTCGCCGCCCTGCATGGCATGCAGCGCGGCCAGCAATTCCCGCAGATCGAGTTCGGATGCGCCGTCGAGTGCAGCAGAGCTCTTTGCCCGGCGAGCCACGCTGCCGTTATTTTTTGTTTTTGCCGCGACGCTCGACTTCGATTCCATTGCAAGTCTCCACGCGGCAACAACGACTTACGTGCGCCGCGGCGAAAAACCAACCAGATCGACGACGGACAGGCATGCGGAGAGCGCGTTACTACGTATTATCGGGTTCGCTTCTCCGGGTGACGCCGATACGCCGCGCGCAAATCTTGGCAAATGACCGGGTGAATGTCCATGTCCGTTGCCACCGAGACTGCGAATTCGCATGCGTAAAAATTACAATTAATCTCAATCTGTCGCAAGGTCGCGACGTCAGCCGGAGGCGCCGACGCCGGCAGGAAGCCATGCTCCGCCGTGAGCCAGGCGCCCAACGCCGATGCCGCCCTTGCGCCACATGCGAAAGCCGCCCAGGAAGGCGAAATCGTTATTTCCGAGGCGCGCGTTCTTCGGCATTTTCTTCAGCTTACGCGCATTGCCGCCGCCGAGCACCACGTAATCGGCTTCCAATGCCGCCTGCAAGATCCTGACCACGTCCTCGACGGCGCGGCGCCATTTCTTGGAACCCAAGCGACGGCGGCCGCGGTCCCCGACATTGTCTTCGTAGGTCCGGCCCTTTTTGTAATTCATATGGGCGAGTTCCATCGCCTCCACGATCCCGTCGACGATCATGGCCGACCCCAAGCCCGTCCCCAATCCGAGGAACAGCATGCGGCCGCCCTGATAGCTGCCGATGGCCTGCATGGCCGCATCGTTGATGACCCGCGTGGGCCGGCCGAGGGCCCGCCGAAAATCGAAGCCCACCCATCCGCGGCCCAGGTTGTGAGGTTCAGTCACGATCTTGCCGTGAACGACCATCCCCGGGTAGCCGATCGACACCACATCGTACTTCCAGTCGCCGACCAGCTTGTGAACGCCGGCGACCATACGGCGTGCCGTCATCTGCGGACCCGACTCGAATACACGAACATCCCGGCGGTTGGAAACGCGCACCTTGACGTGGCTTCCGCCCACATCGATGGCCAGCACCCGCTGCTTCTTTTTTGGTTTCATCCTGCGGCAACCATACCGTATTATGACAACCATTTCCTGAAGGAGGCACGCAGTGGAACAGCGTCGGCTCGGCAAATCCGCTCTGCAGATCGCGCCCCTGGTATTCGGCGCAAACGTCTTCGGCTGGACGGTGGACGAAGCGACATCGTTCGCGTTGCTCGACGCTTTCGTGGCTGCCGGCGGCAACTGCATCGATACGGCGAATACGTATTCACGTTGGGTACCCGGCAACCGCGGTGGAGAGTCCGAAACCATGATCGGCCGATGGCTGAAGGCACGCGGCGGACGCGACAAGGTGGTGGTCGCCACCAAAGTCGGGTTCGACATGGGGCCCGGCAGGAAGGGATTGTCGAAAGCCTACATCCTCCAAGAGGTGGAGTCCTCGCTGCAAAGGTTGCAGACCGACTACATCGATCTGTACCAATCGCACGTCGACGATGCCACGACGCCGCTCGACGAGACGCTCGAGGCCTATTCGCATCTGGTGGCGCAGGGCAAGGTCCGAGTGATCGGTGCGTCGAACTACTCCGGGGCACGGTTGACCGAAGCCCTGCGCGTCGCCGGCCACCATGGATGGCCGCGCTACGAGAGCGTTCAGCCCAACTACAATCTCTATGATCGCGAGGCGTACGAAACGGATTTGGAGCCTGTGTGCCTGCGCGAGGGTGTCGGCGTGATCACCTATTTCTCGCTGGCCAGCGGGTTTCTGACCGGCAAGTATCGTTCGAAGGAAGACTTCGCAAAAAGTCCGCGGGGCGGGGGGATGGCTGAGCGTCTCGACGACCGCGGCCTGCGGATTCTGGCGGCGCTCGACCAGGTCTCCGCCCGCTTGGACGCGACACCGGCGCAAGTTGCGTTGGCCTGGCTGATGGCGCGCCCGAGCGTGACCGCACCCATCGCCAGCGCCACCAGCCTTGCGCAGTTGAACGATCTGATCGCGGCGGCGCGCCTTGACTTGGACGAGGCGGCCATTCTGAGTTTGGACACGTCCAGTCAATACCAATAATCAGTCAATACTAATAACAGGGGATAGCTTTTCATGCCGACCTTCCACCGAAGGATCGCGGCCGCGGTTCTCATCGCCGCAGCCGCGTTCGCAGCCGACTCCGCGCTCTCAGCACCCATCGCGACGGTCGACGTAGATGCGCGGGAGGCGCCGCGCGGAATCGAGCGCGTGCATCTGGTGCTGCCGGTCAAACCGGGCAAGGTCACGCTCCTATATCCGAAGTGGCTGCCCGGTGAGCACGCCCCCACCGGCCCCATCGGCGGTGTATCCAACTTGAAATTTTCCGCCAACGGCCAGGCCATCGCCTGGCAGCGGGACACGGAGAACATGTTCGCCTTCCATCTCACCGTCCCCGCCGGGGTCAGCGCGCTCGATGCCGTGTTCGAGGTCGACGCGGTCGCGGACGCGGGGTACAACAACGCGCTGCGGACGAGCACGGAATCCCTGGCCATCGTGCTCTGGAATCAACTGGTGCTCTATCCCGCCGGCGTGCAGTCGGACGACCTGCGGATCAGCGCTTCGCTGCGCCTTCCCGCGGGCTGGCATTTCGGCACCGCCCTGCCACGATCGCAGAGCGCCGGCGACGGCGCGCAATTCGCGCCGGTCTCGCTCACCACCCTGATCGACTCGCCCGTGATCGCGGGCAGCCATTTTCGTACCGTCGATCTGGGCGGCACGCCCGCGGTGTCTCTGCACATCGCGGCGGACAGCGAGGCCGCACTCGAGATCTCCCCGGCGACCACGGCGCAATATCGCAAGCTCGTGCAGGAGGCGACGGCGCTGTTCGGAGCGACCCACTACGGCGAATATCACTTTCTGTTGACCCTGAGCGACCGCATCGGTTACGAGGGCATCGAACACCATCAATCGAGCGACAACCGGGTTGCCGAGCGATCGCTCATCGATGAGTCCCTGCTGCACAGTTCGGCGGTGGTCACCCTGCTGCCGCACGAGTACGTGCACTCCTGGAACGGCAAGTACCGTCGGCCCGCCGGTCTCGCCACCGGTAACTACGATTCGCCCATGCGCGGCGACTTGCTTTGGGTTTATGAGGGGCTCACCCAATATCTCGGCATGGTGTTGAGCGCCCGCAGCGGCCTGGCGGCGCCCGAGGATTCCCGCGACACCTGGGCCGACGTGGCGGCATGGCTGCAAACTCGGCATGGTCGCGATTGGCGCCCGCTGGCCGACACCGCGATCGGGGCGCAAATCGGCTATACCCAGGCGCGCGAATGGCAGGCCCGGACGCGCGGCACCGACTTCTATGATGAATCGGCGATGTTGTGGCTGGAGGCGGATGCGCTCATCCGCGGCAAGACCGGGGGCACCAGGAGCCTGGATGACTTCTGTCGGCTGTTCTACGGGCCGCCGAGCACCGTGCCGGCGGTGGTGCCCTACGATTTCAACGACGTCATCAAGGCGCTCAACTCGGTTCTGCCCTACGACTGGCGCGGCTTCTGGACTGAGCGTCTGAACCGCGTGCGCGCGGTCGCACCGCTCGAAGGACTCGCCGCCGCCGGGTGGCGCGTTGCCTACGCGGATGCGCCTTCCCGGGAACAGGCCGGCGACGCCGAACTCCTGAAACAAACCGATCTGTCCTACTCGCTGGGATTCGGGTTGAAGGAAGAAGGAGCGATCATCACCGACGTACTGCCGGGAACGCCCGCCGATGCCGCTGGAATCGCACCGGACAGCAGCCTGATCGCCGTGGGCGGCCGCAAGTACTCGAAGTACGTTCTGGCGGATGCGCTCAAGGCAAGCATCAAGGAACCGCTCACCATCAAGCTCTTGATCGAGAAGGACGAGGTGTTCAACACCATCGACCTACGCTACCAAGGGGGTGCTCGGTACCCACGCTTGGAGCGCGATGCGTCCACGGTCGACTATTTGACCGCTATCGGCGCGGCACGGAGCCCTTGAGCGCTGCCGCAGGCGGTTGACGCTGATTGCTGCACGGCAGCGAATAATATGGGCTCTGTGGTGGACCTCTAGCCAAGGGGTTCCCTCCCGCTCGTTTGGCGCTACACTGCGAATCGAGATCGGTGTCAATAACCTTAGGGGACGACCGTGGACTCAACACTCGCTTCCGTTGAAGCTCAAAATTTGCATCTCGACGTCTTACATGTCTCGGTCTTCCGACCACTGGTTTGGTTGGACCGAGGATGGCTCGACATGCGACGGCATTGGGGAGCCAGCCTGGGCTACGGAGCGTTGTTCGTGGCGCTGGGTTGGACGCTCTTGATTTTTTGCGGCACCCATCCGTACTTCATTGCCGCCGCGATTTCCGGGTTCCTCCTCGTGGGGCCGGTGATGTCGGCCGGGTTGTGTGAAATGTCGCGGCGCCACTCCGCCGGACAAAGCGCCACCTTCGACGAATCGCTCGACGGCTTCGCGCGAAACTTCCACGCATTGTTCGAGTTCGGCGCCATCCTCGCCGGGTGTGCGGTCGTATGGTTCGGCATTTCGGCGGTGATGCTGGGCACGGTATTTCACGTAGCCACGCCAAGCATGAGTGAAACCCTCTACCAAGGCTTTTTCGAATCGACGAATCGGTCGCAGGTGCTGGCGTACGTCGCCGTCGGCGGAGTGCTGGCCGCGGCCGTGTTCGCGGTGTCCGTCGTGGCGATTCCGCTCATCCTCGACCGGCACGCCACGGCCGGCCAAGCCATGCGCGCGAGCGTGAAGGCGGTATTCGCCAACATTCCGGCGATGATCTTCTGGAGCGCCTACATCCTGGTGCTGACCGTCATTGGTTATGCAACGCTGCTCGGCGGTCTGTTGATCTTCGCGCCGGTGCTGGGACATGCCACTTGGCATGCGTACAAGGACATGATCCGGTGACTGCGGGCTATTGTTGATCGAGGAGATCGCGGCCGGCATCGCGTATCGATCGACAACCGGTCAGCACCATGGCGACCTCGAGCTCCGCGCGCAGCGTCTCGAGCATTCGAGCGATGGCCGGCTGGCCCCCGGCGCCGAGGGCGTAGGCCCATGCGCGTCCCACGAAACAGGCTTTCGCGCCCAGCGCGCAAGCCTTGAGCACGTCGAGTCCGGAGCGCACGCCGCCGTCCAGATAGAGTTCAAGATCGTTGCCGACCGCGTCCGCGATGGGCGGCAATGCCGAAATCGATGACCTCACGCCGTCGAGCTGGCGCCCGCCATGGTTCGACACGACCAGTCCCTGTGCGCCCGCCTTGACCGCATCTCGAGCATCCTCCCGATCCAGCACGCCCTTGATGACGAGCGGGCCATCCCAGGCGGCACGTATCCAGTCGAGATCCGCCCAGGTGATGGAGCGGTCGAAGTTGTTCGCGATCCAGGTCAGAAAATCGCCCGCCCCGCCGCTCTGCAACGCGGCGGCCACGGAACCCAAGCTATGCGGTCTTCCGTTCACCCATACATCCCACAACCAACGCGGATGCGTGAGGCCATCCCGCGCTTGATTGAGAAGCGCCCGTAGTCCGGTCAACCCTCGAAATCCCGATCGTACGTCGCGATACCGCGCGCCGGGCAGCGGTAAATCGACGGTGAGCACGAGCACCGGGCTGCCCGCCGCCTTCGCGCGACGCAGGAGTTCGCGCATGTAGCCTCTATCCTTCAATATATAGAGCTGGAACCACGGCGCAACGCCCGCGCGCGCCACCTCCTCCACACCGCAGATTCCCATCGTCGACAGGCAGAAGGGGACGCCCTCGGATGCCGCGGCGCGCGCCGCCTGCACCTCGCCCCGCCGCCCGTACATCCCGGCCATACCCACCGGGGCCAATCCCACCGGCATGCGATACCGCCGGCCCAGCGTCTCGATCGACGTGTCGAGGTCCGACATGTCGCGCATCACCCGCTGGCGCAACGCGAGCTTCGCAAGGTCGTCGACGTTGCGCTTCAACGTGACTTCCGCGTAGGAACCGCCGTCGATGTATTCGAAAAATATCTTGGGCAGCCGGCGCCGCGCGAGTTCGCGGTAATCGTCCACGGAAGCAGCACGGCGCAACGAGGTCACGGGTGACTACTGCGGTTTCGCGGTGCTGAACATCATGCCGGAGGCCGCCCGGGTCCCGCGAAGCGTCGCCGCCACTCGTTCCGCCTCGGCCATCACGCGCAGCACGTTGCCCCCCGCCAGCTTCGCGACGTCGGTGTCGGTCCAGCCGCGATTCATGAGTTCCATAAGCAGCGCCGGGTATTTGCCGACGCCCTCGAGTCCGCTCGGCGTATCCTCGATGCCGTCGAAATCGGAGCCGAGACCGACGTGGTCCACGCCGGCGATGAGCCGGATGTGCTCGATATGATCGGCCACTTGAGCCAGCGTCGCCGCCGGGCGAGGATGATCCTTTACCCACTCGGCGAGCGCCGCTTTGGCGCGTTCCGGCTGCCCGATGTACAGTCCCACGAAGGGCGGGCTGTTGAAACGCGTCCGTTCGGCTGCTTCGGCGGCGTTCCAGTCATTGCGAACCGCGGACACGTAGCCGGTCGCAAAATTGACCATGACCACGCCGCCCTTCTGGCCCAAGGTCCGCAGGATGTCGTCGGGTACATTGCGCGGATGGTCGACCAGAGCGCGCGCCGAGGAGTGCGAAAAAATCACCGGTGCTTCGCTTATCCTGAGGGCCGCCTTCATCGTGTCGGGCGACACGTGGCTGATATCCACCAACATTCCGAGGCGGTTCATCTCCCGGACCACTTCCTCGCCGAAGGCCGTCAATCCATGATGCACGGGCGTGTCGGTGGCGGAGTCGGCCCAGTCGGTGTTGGTCGTGTGGGTCAGCGTCATGTAGCGCGCGCCGGCGGCGTGCATTTGCCGGAGCACGCCGAGCGAATCGTTGATCTGGTGTCCGCCCTCGATGCCGATCAAACACGCGATTTTGTGCGATTGGTGGATACGGCGGACATCCGCCGCCGAGTACGCCATGGCCAAGTCGTCCGGGTAGCGCTCGCACATGCGCTTGACCAGATCGATCTGTTCGAGAGTGGCCTGGACGGCTTCGAAGCCCTTGATGTCCACCGGCACCCAGACCGACCAGAATTGGCCCCCGACCTTACCGGCGTGCAGGCGCGGGATGTCGGTCATCAAGGCCGCGGCATCCGGCGGGAACGGCAGCCGGGCGGTATCGGATTTCAAATCCACCGCCGCCAGATCGCTTTTGAACCGGCTGCGAATCTCCCACGGCAGATCGTTGTGGCCGTCGATGAGCGGCGTCCCGGCGAGCACCCGATCGACTCGTGCCTCGTAGTTCGGGTTCGCGCCCCATGCGGCGAGCGGAACACACAGCAGGACGGCAACCGCAACAATGGGATCAGGGAACTTCAAGCTCTTAGGCATGTTTGGACCTGTTTTGTTTTTGAATCACGGCCGGCCGTCCGGCAACGGACGCGCCGCCGAATCGGGGCCTGACACGGACGTCGCGGCGTGCGTGGCATCGGCCGCCGGCTCGAAGATCTTTGCGATGGCCAGGGCCGCAGGATAAGGCTCCGGATCATCGCGGTTGGTCAGCACGATGACCGTGAAGCGCCGTTTCGGATAGCGGACGATGACGTTGCGAAATCCGATCGTCTCGCCTGAATGCCATACGGTTTCACCGGTCATTCGCCAGCCGAAACCGTATCGCACCGCGGGGTCATCGGTCTGCGTCGCGGGCGTGAATGCGAGACTTCGGGAGTCGTCCCGCAGCAGCCGGCTGTCGTACAACGCGGCGTCCCACTTGGCAAGATCGTCGATGGAGGAATAGATGCCCCCGTCGCCCAGTACGGCGCTCGTCAAACTCTGATCGGTGCGCGTCCATCGTTGATTCACCGCGCTGTAGCCGTACGCGCGATCGGTTACGGTCGATATGCCTTCCTCGTACGCGACCGTGTGCTGCATGTGGAGCGGAGTGAAGATGCGATCGCGCAGAAACGTGGCGAAATCCTTCCCCGATGCGCGCCCGACCACGAGGGCCAGCAGAGAGTAGCCGCTGTTGCTGTAGCGGTAATCCGACCCCGGGGCGAAGTAGGTGCGATTCTGCGACTCGAGCAGGTGCAGCACGTCGGCGTCGTGCACTTGCGCGGTGGTTCCGTCCGGTATCACATCCTCGTAGTCGATGAGCCCGGATGTGTGGGTGAGAAGATGACGCAAAGTGACGGCGGCTGCCGCGTCCGGGAGCGTGGGCAACCACTTGCGCACCGGATCGTCGATCGACAGGCGCCCGTCTTCCGACAGCAGCAGTATGGCGGCCGCGGTAAATTGCTTGGTCATCGACGCGAGCCGGTAGTTGGTTGCCGGAGCCGCGGCGACGCCATGCTCGGGATCCGCCATGCCGTAACCGCGGCGAAATACCGGCTTGCCATCGCGCAGCACGAGGACCGAGGCGCCCGGCACGGGTCCCTGGTACCCGTGCATGATCGCGTCTATTCGAACCGCGGCATCCTGCTCCGCGGACGAACACGCCGCCGTGAACACGACGACGGCAAACCCCATCCACGGGGCACATCGCAGGTATTTGCCACGGCTCAACGCGGGGAACCGCCGGCGGAATCTTCCCCAATCACCCGCAAGACGGCCTCCGAGACCCGCTCATCGATCTCGGCTGCATGCTCGAGGTGCACCGGATAGCGGATCAACGCCTGCATGCGCCCGTCCGCGAGACGCATCTGGACATGGGGTGAGGGATCTCCCACGGCGACCGCCGCGGTGCTGCGCTGGATTTCCCTGGTCTGCCGCGTAATCTCTTCCCGGTACCGGCTCGAGACTTCGCTGACCGCAGCCAACAGCCTGTCCTTCAACGCGGCATAGTCCTTGACCACCGGCAGCGTCAACGTCATCTCATGCCAGGAGACGTTCACACCGGGAATTTGCTTGAACAAGCCACCCGACGCCTGAAACACGATCAGATTGGCAAAGGCGACGACCCTGCCGGTGGGTCCCAGCGGTCCCTGTGTATTCAGTTCCATCAGATGCATCCGCACCAGTCCCAGGTCGATCACCTCGCCGACCACCGTACCGATCTGGATTCGATCGCCGACGCGGATGCCGTACTTTCCGATCAGGAAAAAATAGCCCACCACCGATACCAGCACGCTCTGCATGGCGACCGCCAGACCGGCGGTGAGCAGTCCCGCGAAAGTCGCGAAGGTGCTGATTTCGGTGACGAAGCTTAAGCCGACGATGACGATGATCGCGGCCCACATGACGATTTTCCGCACCAGCAAGAGCTGATAGCGCCGGCGCGGCTCGTGGGCAAAGCGCAGCACGGCGCGCCGCCACACTTCGGCGAGCACGAACACGGCCGCCAGGATGCAGGCCAGGATCCCCAGCCGAACCCCAAGTGCCGCCAGCGCGTCCTGAAACTGCCGCTTCCCGGAATCGCGCCAGTTGCCCAAGTTGTGCCGATACTGTTGCAGCAGTACCCGCTCTTCGGACAACGGAATGAGAATTGACGACGTTTGCTTGAACAACCACGCCAGCGTATCGAATTCGTTCCGCAGCGCTTTGAGCGCCGCGCTGGCCGCGCTGTCCGCCTGCGCCGCCAACTCATCACTGCGGGCCGAGTAGGCTTTCAATTGCTTGAGCGGCGCAGCGCCGGTCTTTTGAAAAGTGTCGGCGAGCGCGGTCGTGTGCTCATCGACGACATCGATGGCTTTGATCTTGTTTCGCAATCGGAGGGCGTTCGCGGCCAGACCCCAGATTCCGGTGCGCGCCGGCGTCGCGGCCGCCGGTCCGAGCACCGTCATGGAGGAAGAAGCCGGGTTGCCGGCCGGCGCTCCTGCAACCGTCGGCGACGCGGGCCCCGGCGTCGCAGCCGCAGCGGGAATGGTTGCCGCGATGGCGTCGATATGTGCCTTCAACGCGTTGGCACCGGCACCCTTCGGATCGCTCTCGTTGACGAAATCCGCCATCGTGCCCAGCAGATTCTTACGTGCCGCCACCATCGCGAGTTCGCCTTGCAGCTCGAGCAGCGTGGCTTCGAGCGCCGGGCCGCCCTTCCCCGCGGCGGCGCGCCTCCGGTCCTCCGCCATCTCGTCTTCAATGGCCTTCTGCTTGGCCGCAAGCTCGGCGCTCTGGCGATTGAGCGCCTGCGGCGAAGCGTCGGCGGTCTGCCCGGCAGCCGCTTCACTGCTCAGGAGTTCCGCGTTCGCGCGCGCGATCTCGAACGCCAAGGCAACCACCTTGTCCGCAGTCTGACGATTGGCGAAAAGGATGAGAAGATCGCTCGGCTGGGTGGCGTTTTGCTGCTGGGTGCCCAGCGTCCGGTACCAGTCGACGGTTTCATCCAGGATCTGGATGACCTGATCCGCGGTCAGTATGGAGACGCGAGAGTCCGGGGCGGCGTTCGAGTCCGGGGCGGCGTTCGAATCCGCCGCATGCACGAGGCCGCAGCCCATCCCGAGGGTGGCGAGCAGAACGAGGAGGAGGCGGCGACGCATGCCGAATCGTACCGCAAATCACCGGGTCAGATTTGCGGCGGCCGGCCGCGCGGCCCCGGAAATGGCCACGGGCGCCAGGGCGAGCGCGCCGATCGTGCGAGCCGGGATTATCGGCACCTCGTCGAACTTCTCGGCCCACGTCACAAATTTCGCTAAAGCTTTTCCGCGAAACGCCGATTCACCTCATGCGACCTATTTCAAACAGGGAAAAGAAAATGACAACGAACGCAGTGTCGGGAGCCAACCCGGCGGTCAGCCTATCGTCCTTATTGGGCGCTTCTCGCAGTTTCGCCGGCAAGGCGGACAACGACGGCGATTCGGATTCCGGCGGCATACACGGAGGCGAAACCCAAGGCGGCGGTGTACAGGGCGGCGGGGGTACTCTATATACAGCGCTGCTCTCGGCGTTGACGCAGTTCGTCACCAGCCATTCCGCGGGTACGGCGGCCGGCACCGGCACGTCAGGAACCACCGGCACGCCTACAACGCCGGCCACTACCACGACGACCCCCACGACGAGCGGCACGAGCGCTGCATCTTCGAGCGCAGCACCAAGCACATTGCCGCAGGATCTCCATGCTTTCTTGCATGATTTGTTCCGCGCACTGCGCCAGGAAGGCCACACCCGCCACGAAGGCGACGACTCACGGCATTCGCAACTTCCGCCGGCTCCGATCAGCACCACGCCGGTGCCGACGCCGGTCACCACGACCAGCACCGGGACGATTACGACACCCGGGACGACACCGGTGACCACGACCCCGCCCGCGACCACTCCGGCGACACCGCCGACTTCTGGAACCGGCACCAGCATCGCCCAGTACGGTCATCGCGGCATCATTGCGGAGTTGACGGCGCTCATCAAAGATTTGGGCAACAGCGGCACGACATCCGGTGCCGCGAGCACGCCGTCGAGAGTTTCGGCGGATACGCTCGCCAATTTGAACGCCGCGTTTGCCAAGCTGATCGGCGATTTGGGCGGAACGACCTCCGGTGCCTCGACGGGTACGACCGCCGTCCCGCCCGCCACCGACCCGAGCACGCCCGCGAGCACGGCGCCCGCCGGACCGGCGACCACGCCGGCAACGACCGCCGGGTCGCATCCCGACACCTCCGCACTTCAATCCTTCCTGACCAGCTTTCTACAGGGTCTGCAAGGCAGCTCCGGCAGCGCCGCCGGCACGCTGGGCAACGGAGTGAACGTCACGGCCTAGGGAGCTTAGGACCTGCAGGCAGACGCCGCTCACCGGGAGCGGCGTCCCCTCACGGGGCGGGTGCACCCACCCGAATGCGGAACATCTTGCCGATCAGCCGCAAGGATTCCTGACTGTCCCAAGCTTGAGCCCCATAGATCTTATCGAGAACGCGACCGTCGGCATCGATGAGCACGGTCAGCGGCAGCCGATTGGCTCCCAACATGTTTTCCATCTGCAATTTCGAATCGATGAATTGACTGATGGTCGCATTGGTCTTCTTGAGCAGCGTCAAGGCTTGTTCAGCATAGTCGTCCGTGGAGATGCCGATCACGGTGAATTTGGCGGCGGGATCGAGCCAGGCGAGCCTTTCCAATGACGCCATTTCCGCACGGCACGGGCCGCACCAGCTGGCCCACACATTGATGATGAGCGGCTTACCGCGAAATTCCGAGAGTTTCCTGGGTGGGCCGTTCAACCCCTGGAGCGTCGCTTCGCGCAAAGCATCGCCGATCTGCAGCTCGCCGGTCGGATTCCCCGCGGCCCCGGCCGCGGTGCCCAGCAAACACAGTGCCAGGAGAGAGCATACCCATCTCATCATGGGTACACAGTGTACTCATAATGCCGCGGAGGTGCCCGAACGCACCCAGATTGCATCACCCCGTATCTCGTAGGTGAGCGACGTCGTCGCCAGCACATTGGACATCGCATCGATCGGTGCCTGATGACGCACCGAGCCGTGCAGGATGGTGCGATCAGCGATCTGCCGGGCATTGGCGTCGGCGAAATTCAAGGGACGGCCCAGCTCGCGGCTGACCCACCGCAGGAATCCGATCAAGGATCTGCCTTCGATCTCATAGTCCGGGGCCAACGCCGCCGTCCATGACCAGTCGCGACCATAGGTGTCGATGGGTCGCTGCACGATGGTTTTACCGGGCGCCGCCAGCAGTTCGGTACCGGCGTCGGCCACGACCGTGTCGGTCCTGCCGACGAACCGGATGCGGCCTTCGCGGACGCGCACCCGAACGGCCTCGTCATCGCTCTTGACCTCGAATTCGGTGCCGACGTGCTCAACCGCTCCCGCGTCCGTGACCACACGCAGAGGACTCCCGTCGCCCCCTTCCGAGGGGATGTCGAGGTAGATCAGTCCGCGCTCCAACGTTATCTGGCTGCGGGAGATGATTGCCAATTCACTCCCGGCGGAGATGCGCAGCGTGCCCCCTCGAGCAAGCGCCACGAGCGCCGGACCCTGCGCCGTCACACGATCTCCAACCCGGAATTCCCCTCCCTGCGTGAGATTGCGACGCGGGAAGCCTACGGAAAGGACCGAGAGCGCGCCCTCGTCCGTCCGCGACACCGAGCCCAAGGAGGCCGCTTGCATCGGTTGTCTGGCAACCCAGAAGGTCACTCCCACGGCAGCCACCACGGCTGCGGCGGCGGCCGCGAACCAGCGCACTCGGAATGAAAGCGCGGTACGCTGCTTCGGAGCCGCCGCACTCGAGGTCGTTGCGGCGTGCCACTCTCGTTCGACGGCAGCGCGCACGCGTTCCAGCCCCTGTTGGCTCAAGGCGGGTGTTTGTAACGCGGATGTCAACACGTGTTCCTCACTGGAGGAGAGATCCGAATTCTGGGAACGCTCATCCGTCATGTCGCCGACCTTTTCTGCCAGCGCTGACGAAACGCTTCCCGGGCGCGCGCGAGCATGGATTGAACGGCGATCTCGGTAAGACCCAACTGCAGCGCAATCGCCTCCACCGACAAGCCATCGCCGTACTTCGCCTCCAAGGCAAGCGCATAATTTGCAGGCAGACTATCCAGAATCTTCATGATCTCCGCGCGCTCAGTCGTGGCTTGCAGCTGGATGACCGGGTCCTGGGCTTGCGGCGCGCGCAGCATTTGCTCCCAACGGTGGGTCGCTTCCGGTTCATCCAAACTGTGATGGGCGGGGCGTCGTTTCGCCTTGCGATGCTCATCCGCCAACTCATTCCGACAGATTTCCGTCAACCACGTGAACAATGCCGCCTCACCGCGATAGCTTGCGAGATGCCGGACTGCTTTGATCATGGCACTCTGGACGATATCCTCCAGGGTGGCGGCGTCCAACGCCGTTCTTCGTGCGATAAAGGCTACCAGCCTCGGCGCACTGTCCTTGAAGAACTCATCGAATGCACGCTGATCGCCTGCGCGCATTCTCGCTACCAATGCGCGATCCGCTTCGTACACCCCGTGACATCCTTCGCACTCATTCGTCAAGGGTGCGAGGTTAGACGCCACGACGACCATAAATCAATCGCGCGTCGGGCCGATATACGAAATCGGTCAACCGGGTGCTGCGGATTAAGGGCAAGGCTGTAGCCATTTTGCGTCATGCGGCGATTGATTAGCGGATCGTGTACCGTCTAAAGTCATTGGATAGTTCCCCGCAACGGCGCCGAGGTGCAATATGCCCAAGAAAAATGAGAGCCGTGACTGGAGCGGGCACAAACCGGCGACGAGCGCTGTATTGCTCGACGTAATCACCACGGCGGCCACCGGATCGGCGCAAGTCTCCCGAGCTGATCGAGTGTTGTTCACGGCCTGCGAGTTCTGGGCCTCCGCCAGGAATAGCAGCTTGCTGGGCCAGCTCAGCGAAGAGCCCATGACGCAACTGCGAGCCGCCGAGGCGGCGTTCACCGTCATCGGCCTTAGGAGGGCGGCCGACATCGTGCAGCGCGGGCGCATGGCCTTGATGAAAACCTCCCCGCCGGTCGCGCTGAAAGTCGTGGCCGACAGCATCGAACGAGAGCTTGCCACCCTCGATGAGCCCGTCGACCAGATGATCGCCGACTTTGCGAACAAGCAGGCCTTGAATCGGCAATAAGTCGATTTCCGCGGCAGCCCGCCGCCCACTGCGATCTCCAACTCCCGCCGCGCTTAAAAGGTTGTCGCTGCCATTGCGGTGCGTCAAACTACGCTGAGGCGGTCTTGGCATCGGGAGTCGATTGCAGCATACAAAAACCACGGGTCGCGAAACTCAGTTACCGCCGGGTGTTCGTGTTCGAACTGCCTAAACACTCTGCCTGGCTCAGCGTATGGCTCATTGCGGCGTACGCGGCCGTGGCCGCGGCCGAACCGCCGGCACATGTGCTCGTGGCGGATGTGCTACGCACGCTGAGTGCGACCGGCGTCAACGTCCTCTATAGCTCGGATTTGGTGCCGGGTACGCTCGAAGCCCCGGACACTCTACCTCAGGATGACCCGATGTCGCGGGCGGTTGCGGCCCTGGCGGCGAACGGTTTGATCCTTCATCGCACCGGTGAGGCTACCTATGTCGTCACCCGCGAGACGGCGAGCCCCCGGCCTTCCGCGGTGAAAGGGCCAGCCTCC
>JAXDQI010000050.1:0-4776 GCA_034667965.1 Gammaproteobacteria bacterium | reverse complement strand
GATACTTGCCGGTCTCCTTGTTCTGCTCGAGCATCCCCGCCTCCACCAGCGTCGAGGCAAGACGATGCACCGTGCTCTTCGCCAATCCAAGCCGGTCCGCCAGGGCGCTGATCCCCAGCTCGCTCTGTTCGTCCGAAAAGCTCTTCATCAGCAGGATCGCATTCGCAACGGACGAAAGCCTCGTTCCTCCTTCCTCTGCTTGTCTCGCTCGGCCAGCCATGTCGGTCGACGTCAGTCGAGCGTCTCCATCTTGATGACCGAGGCGCCGTGATTGTTGCCGACCCAGAAGGTGGGGCGAGGCGTCGTGTCATCGATGAACACGCGGCGGATATTGGTGATCGTGGGCAGAAGGTATTCGATATTTTCACCCGAGGTGAGATTCGTCCTCAGCACGCGGTCGGTGTTCATGCCGCCGCTCCACAGCTCGCCGTTCTTGTCTTTGACCACGTCATAAGGCGCCATGTACGGCGTGGGCACCGGCCATTCCTGAAACTTCTCGGTCTTGGTGTCGAACATGCCCAGCTTGTCGCCGCGCCATTCCGCGAACCACACGTGCCCGTCGGCATCCATGCGCCCGCGGCGCGGTCTGGATTTGCGCGTCGGGGTCGGGAACAAGGTGACCGTGCCGGTTTTGGCATCGATCTTGCCGATGTTTTCGCCGCCGAAATCACAGAAGAAAATATTGTTCTGCGCGTCGGCGTAAATACCATAGACCGAGTGAGGCTCGGTCATCGCGAGTTCATCGCCCCCGCTGCTCTGCTTCTTATAGGGCGCCCACCGTTCCCATTTTCCGGTCTTGAGATCGATCCGATACAACCCGGGAATGGAGGTATCGTTCAGCCATACTTTATTGTCCACTCCCAGGTGCTGCGGGCCGACCATGGATTCCTGCGTCTCATCAGTGAGGTACTGACTGGGAACCGGGTACATGGTGAATTTGCTGGTCTTCTTGTCGAATTTGGCGATGCCGCCTTGATTTTGCAGCGAGATCCAAATGTTTCCCTCCTCGTCCGTTTCCAAATCGAGGGTGCCGGTCGGCTGCTTCTTGCGCAATGTAGGTATGGGGTATTCTTTGACCTTGCCGGTCTTCGGATCCATGCGTCCCAGAAATTGTTCGCCGAATTCGCTGAACCATATCGTGCCCGATTCGTCGAGAATCACGTCATGGGGCTGAGTCATCGGGCGCGGAACGTCATATTCGGTGTAGATGACATGGGTGGCCCTGCCTTTCGGCCTCGGCAGCGTCTTCAGCTCGTAGCCGAGCTTGCCGGTCGCGCTCTGGTTGATGCTGGCCAGATAGCCGGAGATTTTGGGAGCGTCGGTACCGAAGTTGCGCTGCAGCCCGCGCGGTATCACCCGCCGCTGCGGCTGAAAATCCCACGCGGAATTCGCATATCCACGCATGCGCTCCAACACGTTGACGCTGAAGTCATTCGCGTCGTGACTCGACTTCATGATGCGTTCCAGGGTGTGGCAGGTTGTGCAGTTATAGAGAAATTTCTTCTCGTCTTCCGTGCCCGGAGCGCTGGCGATCCATTCGGCCGGCGTCATCTGGCTCGTGATGTCATCGACCTGACGGAGCTTCAGATCGACGGCGGCCGCTTTTCCCCGCGGCACGGCCACCGTGGTCGGGCCTTCGAGATCATAGCCGATGGCCCGTATCCGGAGGCTGTAGTCGCCGGGCCCGATCTTCGATGCAGGGAAGCTGAAATGCCCCTTGTCGTCGCTGACGACGCTGATCGTGATCGTCGAGCCCTTCTCCTTGGCGCTGACCACCACCCCTTCCATCGGCCCTTCTTTCGTCGAGGACACCTGCCCGGACAATGCAGGACTCGTATCGGCTGGTGCCGCCTGGAGGGACACCGATTGCAACAGACAGGCGGCCTGAACGGCCGCCACCAATATCCACGCTCGTATCATTTGATCATACCCTCGCAAACCCCCTGCAACCCAGCCTCAAGGCGGCCTGGCTGGCACTTCGATGCGGCGCGGCTGCGCCTAGAATTTGATCATGTCGACCTTGGTCAGCTTGACGTGGTCGGGCAGGCGCGGCGCATTGGTCAGATGCCAGGCGGTGTACTGCTCGGCATAAGGGTTCGTCGACGACATGCCGTCGACCGGTACCACCACGTCGTACCCTCGGAATACAGCGCCGGCGGCCGTATGCAGCACAGCGCCCTCAGCCGCCGTTCCCACGGTAATGAGCGTCTTGATGTTCTTGCCCTTGAGGATCGTGTCCAGATCGATGCCGACGAACTTGTCGGGTCCTCCGCCCGATAAGGACTGTTCCGCCTCGAGCGGAGCGATTTCCTTGACGATGTCGGTCCTCTTGCTGGTCCCGGCGAGGGTGTAGAGGACGAAAACGCCCTTCGCGCGCGCTTCGCCGATCAGCTTCTGAACTTTCGGCAGCGTCGCTACGCATCGTGGGCGCTTCTCGGCGGTGCAGGATTGAGTGCTGATATCCATCACGATCAAGGCCGTGGACGCGGCATCGATGGTGACCGGTTTCAATTCCGGCGGCGACGGCGCCTTGACCGTGGCCCATTCATCGATGACGCTTTCCGCCTGCGCCGCCGGGATGATCAATCCGGTGAGCGCCGCGAGGACGCCGGCTATTCCCTTCAACCTCCAATTTGTCCGCTCTGTCTGTTTCATCGCTTGCTCTCCTGTTCGAAAGATTTAAGGGGCACTTCATTCGCCTCGAGCGGCCCTAGAACTTGGCATTGAAGCTCACGAAGAGTACGCGGCCCAATGTGTCATAGGACGTGTAGGTATTCTCATTGCCCCCGCCGTTGACGTAATACACGACAGAATGATTCAAGAATGGCGGGTCCTTGTCGAGGACATTATTGACACCGGCGCTCAGCGTGTAGTGCGTCCCCACCTTCCACGTCGCCGATAAATCGAGGTAGTTGTAGGCGGGGATCACCGCATCATACGCGTCGTAAAGGCCGTTATTGAGTGCTGGCTGCGAGCTATTGGTATCGAGCCTCACCGCGGACAAATAGCGCCAATTGGCCGACATATCCACCTGCCACGGCGTGATCCACGTGAGGCGTGCGTTATGCCGCCATGTGAAGTTCGGGCCGTTGTTCCCGCCCGCACTACAGGTGGAACCGTACAAGCCTTTGCAATCGTAGGTGGTGGGACTCGAGACCGTCTGTTCGAGCAGCTCGGTGCCGCTCATCCGGAAAATCAGCGTGCCCATGTCATGCAGGCCCAGATCGTCCAAGTTCTTGCGGTAGTTGAGTTCGATGTCGATGCCGCGATTACGCAGGAAGCCGATGTTTTGATTGTTCTCCACCACCCAGCCCGAGGTGCCGAAGATATTCCCGATGCCGGAGCCGCGGTGGATCAGGCTGCACAGGGCGTCTTGGCTCTGCAACAGACAGCCGTTGACGATTTGTTGTCCGGACAGGTTGGTGATGTAGTCATTGACCCGCACCGCCCAATAATCGATCGATGCATTGAAACCGGGCAGGAACGACGGTGTGAAATTCAAGCCGAAAGAATAAGTATCCGCGTGCTCCGGCTTCAGCGCAGTATTGCCGCCCGTGAGCGCGTCGCAATTGGTGGATGGGCAACCTGGGATGTTGCCGTACTGCGCGGCGGTCACCCCGGTCCTGGCGCAAGCCGCGAGGCTGGCCTTGGGCGATGTGCCCGAACACGGATCGTCATAGCCGGCATCATTCGCCAGCGTTTGCGGCAGGAACAGCTCATAGAGATTCGGCGCACGTGCCGCCCGGTTATAGCTCGTGCGGAAGCGGATATCACTGGTCGGGGCATAATCCGCCGCAATCTTGAACGTATTGGTCGAAAAGCCGTTGGAGGAACCGTCGACGGTGTACCCGGAATGACGGTACGCCAGATCCAGGTCGATCGCTTCGACGAACGGCTTGTTCTCGATGATGGGAACACGCAGCTCGGCATATTCCTCCTTCACGCTTTCGGCGCCCGACACCGGCGGGTAAAACGCGCCCTGACCGATCAGGTCGTTGGTCTGCAATTCATTGTCCGGCAGGAAATTCAACTGATCGCGGCGATACGTGGCGCCGAATGACGTCGCCACCGGATTTTTGGCCCACGGGCTGGTGCCCCCCCAGGCGCCGAAATTGCCGGTTATGTTGGCGTCGATCGTCGATTCGATCGTGTTGCCGGTCTCGAGTCCCGGCGTCGTGATGTAGTTGAAGGCGGCCGGTGTCACTCCGCCATATTGAAAAATGTTGAGCGGCACGCAACCGGGACTGCCCGGGGCCGTGCATCCATTGATGGCATTCTGTACCTTCGTGAAGGACACGTCGTTGAGGTAATGCTCCGACAGCAGCGAATTCCAATAGGTCCCCGACAGGTCGTAGCTCCAGTCGTTGTTGATATCGCCGCGGCCGCCGACGACCACGCGGTAATCGGTATGCTGCAGATCGTTCACGCGCGGATAGTTGGTGATCCGCAGCGCCGGCATCAGAATGGTCGCCACATTGGGCTGACCGTTGGCCTGATAGGCCGGCATGGGCTGTCCGGCGGAATTCTGACAGATGGAAGACTCCTGTGCGGCCGAGAGAAATTGGTTGTTGCAGGGAATTTGCAGAAAGCCGGTGGGCCCGCGGCCCAGGAGCAAACCGCCCGGCGCGACCTGCGCGTTGGTGTGATCATCCATGAACATGGCTTCGGCATAGACGTCGAGCCAGGGACTGACCTGTTGATGACCGAGGGCGCCCAGAGTCTTGCGTTGATCCGGACGCTGCAGATCGTATTGCGGCGAGGTGTTGTATTTCAACG
>JAXDQI010000049.1:0-3946 GCA_034667965.1 Gammaproteobacteria bacterium | reverse complement strand
CGTAGACGGTTTGGATGGCGTCGAAGGCGGAGTCGATCTGTTGAAACTTACGCCGAACGCGCTTGACGTGCGAGGTGATGGTGTTGTCATCGAGAACGACATTGGCCGCGTCCATGAGCTGCTGCCGGTTCTTTACGTGCCCGGGATTTCGAGCCAAGGCGTGCACGATCCAGAATTCGGTGAGGGAAAGCGTCACGGCGACGCCGTTCCAGGCGGTCTGCATCTTGTCGCCGTCGATCGACAAGGCGCCGCGCCGGATGATCTGCGCGCTGTTCTCCGGGCGCAGCAATGCGTCGATTCGCCTGAACAGCGCCGCGACCCGCGCGGCCAGGTGAGGAAGGCTCACGTCCTTGGTCAAAAAATCATCCGCTCCCAGGCGCAACCCCGACACCGCGTCCAGATCGCTGTCGCGCGCCGTGAGGAAAATGATCGGGATCTCCGCGGACAGGGCGCGCAGTTCACGGCACAGATCGAAACCGCCCTCGGCCTCGTCTTCCAGCGAGATGTCGATGATGGCGAGATCGGGCAGGTGGGTTTCGAAGGCGAGCATGGCGCTCTTGCGGTTGCCGTAGGTCTTGATCTGATAGCCCTGGCGCGCGAGCGCCGCTGCGTAATTCTCGCGAAGGGCCGGCTCGTCCTCGACGACAGCAATTTGCTTTCTCATGGCGGGATCATAGCCGATCGGTCTCGCCCTGGAGCTTGCGCCGATGCGCACAACCGGCGGCGCCACTATTCGCCACAATTTGCCATGAAGTCGACGCTTTCGGCATGAGCCGCATGCCAGATTTGCCCGCGATAGTACGCGTACCCAACGAGGAGACTTCCATGACGATGACAACCATGATCCAGCATCAGCCAGCCGCGCCTCAGCCGGTTTCGCCTCAGACGGCCGGGCCCACCTTCGGCAAATCTCGCTCGTTTTGGATGCAGAATCGCGAAGCCTCCCTGAATTGGCTGGCGTTCGGATTACTCCTCGCTGCATGGAACGCAGCCGGTGACGACGCCTCCAATGCTCGTGCACGTCCCGACGCGCTGCGCGGATACTCTTCGGTGTCGGTACGGGCCGCCCAGCGTTCGATCGCCCAGATGCCCTGATGCCCCGACACCACACCGGTTCTGCGGAAGGCATTTCATCAGAGGTCACAAAAGCGTCAACAAACTGTAAAGCTTCATGCCTCTAATCGCATGCCGGTATGCGCGCTATCGAAGCCCAAAGGCAGGTTTTGATCGTCGATCGGGACCTCGCCGCAGTCGAATCCCTGCGGCAGGAGCTTTCGGAGGTGGGTTTCGCTGTTCGGTCCATCACCGATTGCTCGTCCGCGGCCATTGCGATCGTAGAGCGTCCGCCCCATTTGGTAATCGTAGACTGGGACATGCCCGGCTTTACGGCTCTCGATCTGATCGGGGGGATCCGGACGGCGCGGGCGCCGCATGCGGTACGCCTCATCATCTTGTCCGCCTTGACCGGAGAACATAATGTGGTGGCAGGACTGAACTTTGGCGCCGACGATTATATTGCCAAGCCGTTCTCGCCGCGCGAGGTGGTTGCGCGCGTTTGTTCCGTGCTCCGCTCGCGTCCCCGCACTCCGCGGCCATCAACCATAAGCTGCGATTGGCTGGTGCTGGACTCCTCCACGAACCAAGTGACGGTCCGCGGTCAGTCCATCAACGTCCGTGGGATGGAATATCGCTTGCTGGAGTTTTTGATGTGCAATCTCGGCCGGACCTTCAATCGCAATCAGCTGTTGTCTCAGGTGTGGGGCGGCGACAGCGAAGTCGACGAGCGAACGGTGGATGTCAACATGCAGCGCCTGAGAAAGGCTCTCAGCGAGCAGGGGTACGAGGCCTACATACAGACTATCCGGGGGTTCGGCTACCGGTTTGCGGTTCCTGTGACGCCTACCCCTACGCCGGCCGCGACGCGACCTTGATCTGCGATTTCTAGTGTTTCACGCGATGTTTCACGCCTAAGTGCCCCTCTTGTAAAGAAATCTTCTTTCGCAGGTCATCGGCCCGTCACATGAAACCCCGAATATGTGGGGCGACATGAAAGACTCGGAGGAGATGACATGGTGGAGCGTAGAACCCCCTCGCCGATTCGGCTTCGAACGGTCTTCATTTCGGATATCCACTTAGGTTTCAGAGGCTGCAGCGCGGAATTATTGCTCGACTTCCTGCACCACGTGGAAATGGACACCCTGTTCTTGGTGGGCGACATCATCGACGTGTGGAGCATGAAGAAAACCATGTTTTGGCCGCAGTCGCACAACAACGTGGTGCGCACCATTCTGGGAAAGGCCAAGCGCGGCACGAAGGTCATCTTCGTTCCGGGCAACCATGACGAGGTGTTTCGAGAATTCGACGGTGCGGTATTTGGGAATCTCGAAATCCATCGTGAATGCATCCATGTGACGGCAGACGGTCGTCGCATGCTGGTTCTGCACGGCGACGAGTTCGACAGCGTCGTGAAGTGCAGCCCCTGGTTGGCCAAGCTCGGCAGCAATCTCTACGACATTCTTCTCGCGGCGAATCCATATATCAATTGGTGGCGGCGTAAATTCGATCTACCCCATTGGTCGCTCTCCGCCTATCTCAAGAACAAGGCGAAGACCGCGGTTCAATACATCGGCAGCTTTGAGGACGCGGTCGCGCAGGCGGCGCGTAAACGAGGCGTCGGTGTTGTCGTGTGCGGACACATCCATCGCGCCGAAATGCGCGATATCAACGGCATTCTCTACTGCAACGACGGCGATTGGGTGGAGAGCTGCACGTCGCTGGTAGAGGATTTGAACGGCCAGCTGCGGCTGATCGAATGGCCGAAACTGCGGCAACGAATCGACCTTCCGCCGATGGAGCTGCCGGCCGGGCAGGCGGCATGACATGTGGAGATCAGGCATGAGCGGCATGCCGGAATCCTGGAGCCTACCTTGGCATAAACTGCAGCGCCGCGTCGCGGCGGGGCCCATTGCCATAGCGCCGGCCGGCTCATGGCTGGTGCGAGCGCGCTCCACCAATTGTCATCTTCAGCGTGCAGCATCCAGCGTCGGGAATGCGACAGGCGCGCCCGGCTTCAATCTCCTGGCGGATGCCGTGCAAGTGTGCTGCAATTTTGGGAATGAAGTGCAGCTACCACCCGGGGTACCAAGTGACCCTGTCCCCGGGACATCCCTTTCCAATGAGTAAATTCCCGCTTCTCAAGGATCAGCTCCTCGCGGAGGGCGTGCTGGCGACCGGCGATATCGTGCAGCCGGAGCCCATCGAACGCGCGGCCCTTGAGCTCGTTCACACCCCCGAGTACTTGGACAAACTGGAATTCTCCGGACTATCCGCCGCCGAGCAGCGGCGGCTGGGAATGCCGTGGTCAGAGTCGCTGTGGTTGCGGTCGCGATTGGCCTCGGGCGGGACGCTGTTGGCGGCGCGCACGGCACTCCGTTCGGGTTTGTCCGGTAATTTGGCGGGAGGCACGCATCATGCGTTTGCCGATCATGGGGAGGGATTTTGCGTGCTGAACGACGTCGCGGTTGCTGTTGCGAAATTGCGGCTGGAAGGCGCGATCGAGCGCGCGCTCATCATCGACCTCGATGTCCATCAGGGCAACGGGACGGCGGCGATTTTCGAGAACGTGCAGGAAGTGTTCACGTTTTCGATGCATGGAGCACGAAATTATCCCACGGAGAAGATGCGCTCGGATTTGGATGTGCCGTTGCCGGACGGTACCGGCGACAGCGATTACCTCGCTGCGCTCGGCGGGCATCTGCCTGCGGTATTGGATGCCGCCGCCGCCGATATCGTGTTCTATCTTGCCGGCGTCGACGTGGCTGCGGGTGACCGGTACGGTAAGCTGGCGCTCAGCGACCAAGGCATCCGCGCGCGGGATCTTGCCGTGATCGAAGCGGCGCGCGGTCGGGGCGTTCCGCTGGTAATTGTTCTGGGCGGAGGCTATGCG
>JAXDQI010000048.1:0-5853 GCA_034667965.1 Gammaproteobacteria bacterium | reverse complement strand
GTGGTGGAAACATCGGAGGATGGAAACTTGACCTTCGGCGCCCCGTTGCTGGGCGTGGCTACGGACGCGCAATCGGTGTTGTCCGAGCAGATCCGTCACAGCATCCTGCAAGTCACCCTGAGCTAGGCTCCTACTCCCACGAGCGGGCGCCTCGGCCCTGCTTGGTGGTGCCGCGTCGCTTCTTCGAGTCTATGCGGCGCTCCTTCGATGCGCGTGTGGGGCGGGTTTTCTTGCGGATCTTGGGTTCGATCAAGGCCGCCCGTATGAGTTCGGCAAGCCGCTCCAGCGCATCGCGGCGGTTCTGTTCCTGACTGCGCTCGCTGCGCGCACTGATGAGAATGCTGCCGTCGTCGATGAGCTTCTGGCCGGCCATGCGGCGCAGCCGGTTTCTCGCCGCGACCGGCAGGCTGGTGTTGAGAGGAAGGAGGAAGCGCAGCTGCACCGCGCTCGCGACCTTGTTGACGTTCTGGCCGCCCGGTCCGGACGAGCGGATGAACTTCCACTCGAATTCCTCGTCGGGAATCGAGACGTCCGGCGTGACGACGAGCACTAGACAGGCCCCCGGTCCACATCCGGAAGCGCGTTATGCAGCCGGACTTCGTGCTGGGCGACGGGTATGGTGATCCGATGTTCCTTGAACAGCCGCCAAATGGCGCGGTTGACGTCGGAACGGACATTGTTCACGCCGTCCTGGGGGTCGGATATCCAAAAGCGCAATTCGAGTTCGATGCCGCTGTCGCCGAAATGCATGAGCCGCGATACCGGCAGCGGGTCGCGCAGTACCCGTCCCTGACCCTCGCACGCAGTCAGCAGGATCTGCAGAGCGAGTTCCGGATCATCGCCGTAGCTCACGCGGATCGGCAGCTTGAGGCGGATGCGAGGATCGGTGTAGCTCCAGTTGATGACCGCATTCGAGATCAGCTGCTGATTGGGAACCAGCATCTCGACGCCGTCGCGATCGCGCACCACGACGTAGCGGCCGCGCAGTTCCTGGACCCAACCGAAATTCTCCGTGCTGGTGCCCGCTTGACCCGACAAGCTGATGACGTCCCCCGGCTTGATCGATCGATCCAACAGGAGAACGAAACCACTGACGAAATTGGCGGCGATCGACTGCAGGCCGAAGCCCAAGCCGAGACCGATCGCGCCGGTCAGCACGGTGAGCGCGGTTAGATCGACGCCGGCGGCGTTGAGGCCCATCAGAATGCTGAGACCGATCAGGAAGGCGTTCGCGAACTTTGCGATTCCGATGCGGGTGGAGGGCGCGAGATTGCTGAGTTTCTTCAGCCGGCGTTCGACCCAGCGGCTGATCCAGGCGGCGACCAGCACGAACAGCGTGAGTGTGAACAACAACTTGAGAATCGACCAGACCGTGATGCGGCTCTTGCCGGCGGCGACGCCGACGCTGTCCAGGGTGGCGATGATCGGATCGAGCCAGCCGAGAAACTCCGCGGCTATCGCGAGCCAGATCAGCAGCGTGACGCGGGTTTCCCAGTGCTGCATCCACGATTTGTTGCCGAGGCTCGCGGCGAACAGGAAGACTCCGACGCGGACGGCCACGTAGGCGCCGATCAGGCGCATCGCGGCGTCCAACAGAGTGACGTCGAAGTGCGCCGCGAACAGCACACCGCGCATCATCGTCACCAATACCAGCGCGAGCACCACCGGAGTGACGACGACGAAGCCCTGCGATGCCAGGTAGGTCCACGTCAGCGCGGTGGGCGTGGTGATGCCGCGGCGCTGGTAGCGATCGCGCAGCGTGGCGCCCACGAGCCAGCCCACCCACAGACACACCGTCACGGCCGCAATTTCAGCCAAGACGTTGCGCGTGAATAAAATATCGAAGAACGCTCCAATGCGCGGCCGCAAATCGATCATGCGTTCAAGTCCGGTATCAACTGACTTTCGAGCCGCGCGATTTGGTCCTTGAGCATCAGCTTGCGCTTCTTCAAGCGCTTCATCTGCAGCTCATCGACCTTGAAGTCCATGCTGAGGCGGGAAATGACGTCGTCGAGATCACGATGTTCGATACGGAGCTGGCGCAGGCGTTCGATATTCTTGAACAAGTCGGTATTAACGTTGTTTTCTTCTTCGGTCACGTACTTATTCGCCCTCTCCACACGGGTACGACGCAATCCGGTAGCTTAAGGGACCGGCCCAAGGGATTCCAAATCTGCTGTGGGTTGTGGAAGTCGGATCCGATCGATCCCAGAAGGCCGAACTTCACCGCCAGCACGGCGGAGGCCTCGACATGCTGGGCGCCATTGGCGCCGGCGACGACTTCGAGGGCGCCCCCGCCGGCCGCCACGAAATCGGCCAGCAATTGACGCCGCGCACCGCCGGACAATGCGTATCGCGCCGGGTGCGCCAGGGAGGCCACGCCGCCGGCCTCGCGGATCCAGCCGACCACCTCGCCGAGCGCCGGCCACTCGGCCGCGAGATGCGCGGGCTTGCCCTTTCCGAGATATTTTCGAAAGGCATCATCGGTGCGGTCGACGTGGCCGCCCGCGCGCATCGCTTCGGCGAGATGCGCCCGCGTCGGCAGGCCGGGCGCGGCTTCGACGGCGGCCAGCAGGTCGGCACCCGGCAACCCCAGCTTGGCTAGTCGAGCGCAGATCGCGCGCATTCGAACCCGCCGCCGTTCGGCCTGGGCGTCGAGCCGCGCTCGCAGTTGCGAAGCGGCGGGGTCGATCCACAGCCCCAGGATATGGATGGCCTGACCGCGCCACGCTGCCGAAATCTCGACACCCGGCACGAGCCGTATCCCTGCAGCGTCGGCGGCGCCCTGCGCTTCATCGAGGCCTGCGATGGTGTCGTGATCGGTTAACGCGAGAACTTGAAGCCCCGATGCCGAAGCGCGCTGCACCAATTCGCTGGGGGTCAGGGAACCGTCGGAGCGGCACGAGTGCGTGTGCAAATCGATCGCGAGATTGTCAGTCACCCGCGAGCCCCACCGCTTCGAGCCGCAGTCCCGCCAGTATGACGAAGCCCTGTGCACGTTCGAAGCCGTCGTTGGTGTAATCGAAGGTATACGTTCGCAGAAAGCGGCGCCGGCCGCGCGAGTCACGGGTCAGTCGAAAGCCGGCAAAGGCCACCGTATCGTCGAGGAGCTGCACCACGGCCTTGGAGCAGGTCTCCCGCGCGATGCGGTTTGCCGCCTCCCGGGCATCCAGCGAGACCTGCCACACTTTGTAGACTATGCTCAAGGCGGCCGCAGCCAATACCAGGAACAGGAGGTCGTCACTCATGGGGCAAAGCTTACCTGAAGCACTGGAATTCCGTTGAACGCGCCCCATACAAGTGTCTGACGACTAAGATCTTTCGAGGCAGGGCCCCTATGAGAAGCAACATACAGCCGTATTTGACGGTGCGCGTCGATCCGAACGAGATGGTGCAGTACGTTCATGACCTCATGACGACGCCGCGCAGCAAGGCCGCACCCGATACGTCGGTGTCGGTTGCGCAGGCCCAGTGGGGCGGCGATACGGCCCTCGCCCGCGCCGCACAACTACGGTGGACCGCGCTCAACCGGGCGTTCGGGGATGCCCGGGTCAGCACCTGGACCACGCCGCAGACGCGGGATCAGCTGCATGTCCCCGCCGCGTTGATTGCGGCTGCCGGCGTCGCGCGACTGACGATGTCCGAGGACGAAGTGGTGTTCGACATTCCCACCTTGCTCGACGCCACCCTGGAACTGTGCGAACCGGTAGGGCACGCCTAGTGGGGTACGCCTAAGGAGTTCCCACGGAGCCTGGCGCCGCAAGAACGCTCGGGTCGCCGAACGCCAGGAAATCGCCGTTCAGCACGCTTTCGCGGCAGTTGTAGCGCAGCCGGTGACCATCCGGGCGGGTCACGTGGCCTCCCGCCGCTTCGAGCAGTGCCTGACCCGCCGCGGTATCCCATTCCGATGTCGGGCCGAAGCGCGGGTAGAGGTCGGCCTTGCCTTCGGCTATCAGACAGAATTTCAGCGAGCTGCCGATCCCGACCAGGACGTGCGGCCCAAGCCGCGCGAGGTAATGCGACGTCTCGGGAGCGGCATGGGAACGGCTGCCCACGACGCGCAGCGGCGCCTGCGGCGGCGCCACGCGAATAGCGGCTTGCGCCGCGCCGCGATGGCGGCTGAAGGCGCCCGAACCGGCCGCGCCCCAGTACAGAAGCCCTTGGGCAGGCGCGGCCACCACACCCAGCAGCGGCTCGTGATCCACCACCAAGGCGATGTTGATGGTGAATTCCCCGTTCCGTTTGACGAATTCTCGCGTACCGTCCAGCGGGTCGACCACCCAGAGTTCTTTCCAACCCCGGCGTTCGGCCCAGGGCGCCTGCGCCGATTCCTCGGACAGAACCGGAATGTCCGGCGTCAGTCGCGCAAGATCCTCGATGATGATGCGCTGCGACTCCAGATCGGCCAGGGTGAGTGGCGAATCGTCGTCCTTGTGCCGCACCGTAAAGGCGCCGTCGTAGATTCGCATGATGGCGTGGCCGGCCCGCGCGACCGTGGGCATCAGGGCTTCTGCCAGATCGGGAAGATTTCTCATCGGTTGCTATGATACGCAAATGGATACCGCGAGGAGCCTGTCTCCGAGGATCGACTGGTCCAAGATCGACACCGTGCTGTTGGACATGGATGGAACGCTGCTCGATCTGCGTTTCGATAATTGGTTCTGGCAGGAACTCATACCGCGCCGCTACGCCGCGGCGAACGGTTTGAGCCCTCCTGATGCCTCGGAATTCCTCAAACCGAAATTCCACGCGGTCCGCGGCACCATGCAGTGGTATTGCATCGACTACTGGAGCCGCGAATTGGGTCTCGACATCGCTTGCATCAAGCGCGCGGCTCTCGACCAAGTGGGTTATCTACCGGGAGCCGAGGATTTTCTTCTGAAGCTCAAGGCAAGCGGCAAGCGGCGAATCCTCGTCACCAACGCCCACCCCACGACATTGGCGATCAAGGACCAGCGGGTGCGGCTCACGATGCATTTCGATGCGTGCTATTCCACCCACCTTTTTGATGCGCCGAAGGAGAATCCTGCTTTCTGGCCGCGCCTGCAGGCCGCAGAGCCCTTCGCCGCGGAGCGAACACTTTTTGTCGATGACAGCCTGCCGGTTCTGCGGGCAGCGCATGGATTCGGGATCGGGTGGTTGCGTGCCGTACGGCAGCCCGATTCCGCGCAACCGGCGCAGAGTACGGGCCCTTACATCGGGGTGGATCGGGTCGCCGATCTGTTCGGCTAGGTCCTGGCTCCTTAGGTCCTACGTCGCGGGTCCCGCGGCGCCCGGGTTGGGAGCACCGCCGGCCGGGCCCCCGCCTCCGCGATTGCGCCGTCGCCGCCGCGGCGGACCGGCGGAAGCGGAACCGGAACCGGAGGCGTCGCCGCCGCTCGCCGCACCGGCGGTATTGCTGGAACGGCCCCCGCCGGCGCCGCTGCCGCTACGGCCGCCGCTTCCACTGCCGCCGCTACTACTGCCGCTGCCGCCGGAACCACCGCCACCGCCTCCGCGTCCGCCGCTCCGACTGCCGCCGGTACGGCTCGGGCTCCCGGGGCGCCCTGGACCGCCTGACCGTCCGCCGCCGCCCGGGCGACCCCCGCCGCCGCCCCGCGACTGACCGGGCCGCGGCGCCCGTTCGCGCCACACCGCGGGCGGTGGGGCGGTCACGTCGGCCAAATCTATGACGTCGATGGCCGCACGGGGAATCTGGTGGCCGATATATCTCTCGATATCCGGCAGCGAGATCGCGTATTCCTCGCAACCGAAGCTGATTGCATCGCCTTCGGCGCCCGCGCGCGCGGTTCGCCCGATGCGATGTACGTAGTCCTCCGCATCGTTCGGCAGATCGAAATTGAAGACATGGCT
>JAXDQI010000047.1:0-25604 GCA_034667965.1 Gammaproteobacteria bacterium | reverse complement strand
GAGCGGTGGTACCGGTCGCAGAAGCGGCAGCGCCCGGCGCGTCCGCGGCGATACCTGCTGCGGGGATCCCGAACATCATGGCAATGGCGGTGGACAAGGCAGAAGGCTTCATGTACATCCGATTCCTTACTTTCTAAGACCGATCTCGTCCGAAATGATGAACGCTTGAATCGCCTTCACATCGTCGACGGACAACACGTCCTTGAAGGACGGCATCCCAGCATACGATAGCGCACCCTCGAGGACGATGCTTTGGAACGCGGCTTGCGTCGCCGGGGGCAAGTTCCACAGATCCGGATAGCCGTTCGGAATCCCGCGAAAACCATGGCACACGGCGCACCGGCCGATCAAGCTCATGCCGCGCGCGAGCACTGCCGGATCCGTGGATGTGGGAGTGGGCAGCGCCTCGAGTACGCGATGGCGGGCCGGCGGCAACGCGACGGGGCCGCCGTTGAGCTTGAAGACCAACAAGCGTTCGCTGTTCTGGTATTTGAGCGCCGCGGATCCGGAGGGATATCCGATCTGATTGAACGCGCCGCCGAATCCCGCGAGCACGGCGACGTATTGCACGCCGTCGAGCTCATACGATATCGGACCCGCCATCATGCCCGTGCCGGTATCGATGCTTTTTATCAGCCGCCCGTCCTTCGCGTCGTAGAGCGAGAAGGTGCCGTCCGCCGCGCCTTGGAACACAACGCCCGACGCCGTCGACAGCACCCCGCCGCTCCAATAGGGTTTCGGCGGCGATTGCCACGCGAGCTTTCCGGCGACCGGATCCCAGGCTTTGAGGACGGAGCGGAACGCCGGATCGTTCGGACCAGGATTGGGCGGCGCCCACGGAATGCCCGTGTCGCCGGCCGGCCGTATCCAGCCCACGTCGTCGCCTTCACTGTTGGCGCCCACGTGAAACTGCACGTCCTTGCCCGGCACCATGCCGAAGCTCATGCCGGCGTCCAGGGCCGGAATGAAGACGAGCTTCGCCGCCGCGCTGTAGGACATTGGCATCCAATTGTGACCGCCCGCCTGGCTTGGCCATATCTCTTTCGGTTCCTTGGAAAAATCCGCCTGCGGCGTCAGGACGGGCCGTCCGGTTTCGATGTCCACGCGCTCCGCCCAGGTGACCTTGGTATAAGCGTTGGCCGATAGAAGTTTCCCGGTGGCGCGGTCGAGGATGTAGAAGAAGCCGTTCTTCGGCGCCTGCATGAGCACCTGTCGTGTCTTGCCGCCGATCTCGAGGTCGGCCAGGATCATGTTCTGCGTCGCGGTGTAGTCGTAGCTGTCGGCCGGAGTGGTCTGGTAGTACCAGCGCATGCGCCCGGTGGCGGCGTCGAGCGCCACGATGGAGGACAAGTACAAGTTGTCGCCGCCGCCCGGGCTGCGCGACCACACGGGATGCGGCATGCCGTTGCCCACCCCCACGTACAACAGATCGAGCTTGGGGTCGTACACCATGGAATCCCACGCCGTGCCGCCGCCGCCCAAGTCCCAGCGCGAGTCCTTGCTCCACGTCTTTCGCGCCCGGGTCACGTCGGGCGACTCGTCCGGGCCCTTGGCAGGATCGCCGGGCACTGTATAGAAGCGCCAAGCGAGCTTCCCTGAATTCAAGTCGTAGGCGGTGACATAACCGCGCGCACCCATCTCCGCGCCGGAATTGCCGATGACGATGTTGTTGCCGGCAATGCGCGGCGCGCCGGTGCTGGCATAGTTCATGGTCACGCGATCGACGAAGGTGTCCGACTTCCACGCCGGCGTGCCGGTTTTCGCATCCAGGGCAATGAGATACCCGTCGAGCGTCGCGACATAGACGCGTCCTTTCCACAGGGCGACGCCCTTGTTGCCGGCGTCGCAGCAGGCGCGGCGAATCCAGTTCCCGTCGACCTGCGGATCGTATTTCCACAAGAGCTTGCCGCTGCGCGCGTCGAGCGCATATACCACGCTCCAGGGACCCGAAAAGTACATGACGCCGTCGCTCACCAGCGGCGAGGCCTCGTTGCCGCGGTGCACGCGACCGCGGACCACGAAGTCCTTGAACTCCCACGCAAGGCCGAGCGTAGACGCGTTGGCCGTGTCGATCTGCTTGAGCGGCGAGAAGCGCGCCTCTTCGAAAGTGCGCCCGTACAAGGGCCACTCGTGCGACTCATCCGCCGCGTGTGCGAGCCCGACCGTCAGCGCAAGCAAAACAACTCTCGATAAGGACTTCACGATCATCCTCTAAAAATTTGCCCGGATGCCCACGCCCACCGTACGCGGCCGGATGGTCGTCGCATCCGACGTTCCAGAAGCGCGCCGGAAATCCAGATACGGCTCCGCGTTCGCGATGTTGTCGAGATAAAGCCGGTATTGCAGATTGCCATTCACGAAATTGACGTTCGCATTGATGACGTGATAGGCGTTCTGCACCTGGGTGCCGTCAGGGATGGTGCCCAACGCGCCATCGGGAAACCTGACCGACTGGAATTCCTCGAAAGCGCGCAAATTCTTACCGTGGTATTGGATATCGGCGCGGAAGCTGCCGCTCCAATTCACCCGATCGAGGAAGCGGTAGTCGCCGTAGGCGCTGCCGGTCCACTTCGGGGTGTCGAGCACCTCCTGGCCGATTTGCGCAGAGACGCCGGGCGCGCTTTCGTTGATGCGGGTGTCGGCGTACGCGATATTGCCGCCCAGCGACACGCCGCCGCCCACCGCAGACTCGATCGACAGTTCGGCGCCTTTGATGGTGGCCGCGCCCACGTTGCCCACGAATTGGAAGCCGCAGGAATTCAAATTCACCTGCTGCTGGATCTTCTTCCAGTCGGTGTAGTAGATCGCAGCATTGATGACGGTGCGTTTGGCGCCAAGCTCGTTCTTACTGCCGAGTTCGTAGGTCCAGAGGTTATCCGGCTGGAAGCTCGCGGGCGCACGCGTAATTCCCAGGCGCGCGAAGTCCGGCGCACACAGCGGGCTGTCGGTGTTGAAGCGATTCGGTCCGCCCTGGCGGAAACCCTTGCTGGCGCTGCCGTAGAGCAAGTTGTTGTCCAACGGCTTGTAGCTCAACTCGTACCTCGGCGTGAACCCGACGTCCGTACTGCGTTTCGCATCGACTTCGCTGTGGCCGCCGTTGAACACACCGTCGAAGCTGCCGTCGACTCGCTGCTTGATGTCGAACCAACGTACGCCCACGCTTGCTTCGATTTGCTTCGTGAAGGCGTAGCTCACGTTGCCGAAGGCGGCCTTCTGCGCCGTATAGGTCGTTTGATTGCCCAGGTAGGTCTGGTCGGTGCCGGTGCCGAAAGCCACCCCCGCACCCACGGTGTCGACCAATTGATACAAGTTGTCGTACTGATGCGAGTAGTAGATGCCGACGGTCCACTTGAGCGCCGCGTCGGGATCCGCGGATGCCAACCGGATCTCTTGCGAATATGTCCGCGAATTCGTGTTGGAGACGTTGTAGGAATTGTTCGGCAGCAGGGCCGGCACGAGGCCTGCAATGAACAGGGAATAGTCGCGGTCCCACTCGACGATTCGGCTCATGTAGCCGGTGAGCGATGTCAGGTCCGCCCAGCCGAACTTCTGCGTGGCGTTCAGGCTGTAGACCTCGAGGTTGTCGCGCGTGGGCTGCGCGAAGCGCACGGAATTCTGGATCTTCGGCAAGTTGGTGAAGAAGTCGTCCGGGTTCGCCTTGTTGCTGTGCTGGATCGTCGCGACCGGCGTGATGGTCAGCGAATCGATCGGCACCCATTTGACGGATGCGCGGCCAACCGTCGTGCGGCGTTCGTTCCAATCGTCGCGCGCCAAGGTCCCGGTGTTGTTGTAGGTCACCGGCGCAAACGGCGCCGGCGGCAGGGTCGCGCTCCGGCTGAACACCTGCACCAGGCCCCCCGGTACGTTGTCGACAAAACCGGCATCCAGCCGGTAAGCGCCGCCTATTCGCAGCGCCATGCGGTCGTCAAGGAGCGGGATATTCAAAAACGATTCGGCGTTGTACGAGACGCCGCCGTGGTCCACGTAGCCCACCCCGCCCCCCGCCGTCACCGCGAACTTGTTCATCTGCGGTTCCCGGGTCACGTACTTGATTGCGCCGCCCATGGCGCTGCCGCCGTACAGCGTGCCCTGGGGTCCCTTCAGCACTTCGACCCGCTCGATATCGACAAGCAGCGGATCGGCCGCGCCGGCGAAACCGGTGCCGACGGTGATCAAGGAGATGTCGTTCAAATAGATGCCGACAGTCGGGCTGGAAGCGGCCGTGCTCACGCCGCGTATCGAATAGCGGCTCTGCCCCGGTTCGCTGCTGGAATATGACACACCGGGAATCGACAACAGCACATCCTTGATGTCGCGTGCGCCCGCCCGCTCCAAGTCCGCACCGGAGATGGCACTAATCGAGATTGGAATGTCTTGGATGCGCTCCGAGCGCTTTTGCGCGGTCACCAAGATCTCCTCGATCTGATCGCCGGCATCGACGGCGGATTGTGCCACGGCCGTACCCGAATGGCTCAGGATCAATACCACGGCGCCCGCCAGTGCGATCAGATTCCTCTCGACCGACCTATTCTTAGGTGCGCCGTTCATTTCTTCTCCGGCGGTAGTGCCGCGATCGCCACGTTGGCGCAGCCCACATCCTGCTCTGCCGTGCCGCCCGAAACACCGATCCCGCCGATGACGCGGCCGGTGGCGATGACCGGCACCCCGCCCGGATCGTCCGTGAGCTGCAGCAGCAGCATCAGATCCCGGGTCGGCGCGTCATGGCTCATGGCTACCAATGCCTGGGTCGGCGCGCCGAAGCGCGTCGCGGTGCGTGCTTTGAGCAATGCCGCTTCCGCGGTGACCGACGAGGCGCCATCCTGCCGGCGCAGCAAGATCAGAGCGCCCCCGGCATCCACCACCGCGATGGTGAACGGCGGCCACGAATTGGAATTGGCGCGAGCCACGCATTGCTCCGCCATGGACTCGGCCAAGGCTTGGTCGACGAAGCGCGCAGGCGGCGCGTCCGCCGCAATGCCGATGTTCAAGAGAAGCACGCTGCCCGCCATCGCGGCCAGCGTAGGAAACGAAACTCGCATGGTATCCCTCCTCGGCTTATGACTGCCGATGGACCGATCTTAGGAGGGTGAAGCAGCTTGCACTGTCGCGATCGTCACGAATGCTGTCGACAGCGTCACAAACGCCGCGACCGCGATGGCGCACGTCCGAATTGGCGTGCAAAGGAGGCACTGAATGCGCTGGCCGAGGCGAACCCCGCCGCTTCGGCGATCTGCACGATGCTGAGGTCCGACTCCGCCAACATCCGGCGCGCTTTTTCCAGGCGCAGGTTTCGGCAGAAATCGTAGATGCTGACGCCGTACAGCGTCTGAAACCCGCCGCAGAGCTTGTTCCGGTTCAACCCGAACTGCCGCGCCAGCGCATGAATGGAAGGCGGATCGAGGAATTGGCCGTTTAACGTATCGCGTACAGCGCTCAGCTGGCGTCGGTCGCGTTCCGTAATCTTGATACTCGATCCCGCTCCCGGCAGCGGAGCTTCCGACTGGAAGCGGTCGAGAATCAGACAAAACAGCTCCATCGCCTTGGCTTCTGCGAAGAGCCGGCGCACCGGTCCGGTGCGCCGGCTGTTGATCACGGCGGCGGCAACGGCCAGTTCCTCGGGCGCCGGGGCAGCAACGGCCAGGCGCGGCTGGGTGCGCTTGCGGACGATAAAGGAGCGCAGCGCCGGCGAGACCACGGTTTTTTCCTCTTCCAGGTACTGCCAGACGCGGTTGCGCCCGATATAGACCGTGATGGATTGCGCGAACGGGTTGGCGACCAGCCGCTCGATCTTGGCGACTCCCGCATCGTGCATGAGGACCGCCGTCGAGGCGCCGCAGATGTCGATCTCGTGGCGGCGCTCGAAGTTCAAGAGGCGCTGCCCCGACAGCTGGACATGGAGCTTGAAGAGATCTTCGCCGACGATCCGCGCAGTAAGGTCCTCCGGGCTGCGATACTGCTGCAAGGCGACGCTGATTCCGTCCCTCAGATTCAGCATTTCGAAGGGGGCCGTATCGAGCGGAACGCCCAAAACCCCGGCGGTCGCCGCGGGACCAAGTGTATCGACGATGTCGTGCATTGGCTCCCGCCTGAAGGTGTTCGGCCACGTTCCCCTGATGTCGTCAAGTGTTGCGGGAGGGGGGCGCGGGTGTCAAGGGCCCCCATACGATCGTCGTTGACCCTGTGGGCTTAAAATCTTTCGACGGCTGTCGGTTTGGGCGTCGCCCGTTCGTCTAGTCAGAATGCAGCCCCGAAATGTCGGGCTTGCACGTAACACCGCACAGGAAAAACGACCATGCCACAACCCATTCCCTATCTGGCCTTCGACGGCAACTGCGCTGACGCGATGCGCTTTTACGCCAAAGTACTCAACGGCAAGCTCGACATGCTGACCTTCGGCCAGTCGCCGATGTCCGAGCAGACGCCGAAAGACGCGCTGAACCGAATCATGCACGCGCGCCTGACGTTAGAGGGAAACGGCTCTTTATATGCCGGCGATTGTCCCCCGGGCATGCCGTTTCATGGTATCCACGGCGTGTCGATCACTCTCAACTACGACGCTGTCGGAACGGCCGAGGGCGTGTTCAATGCCCTGGCCGACGGCGGCAAAGTAACCATGGCGTTCGGGCCCACGTTTTGGGCAAAACGCTTCGGCATGGTCACCGACAAATTCGGCTGCCCGTGGATCGTCAACGGCGAGATGCTTGACATGCAAATGCAGAGCTGAATGAAGTAATAAAGGAGAGAACTCTAAATGGCCTCCCACACAATTCAACTTCATCGCGTGCTGCGCGCACCTCCGGAGCGCGTGTATCGTGCCTTTCTCGACGCCGACGCGATGGCCAAGTGGCTGCCGCCGCACGGCTTCACTGGTAAAGTTCACGCGCTGGATGCGCGCGTGGGCGGTCAGCACCGCATGTCGTTCACGAGCTTTGCCACGGGCCATGCCCACACGTTTGGGGGCACCTATGTGGAGTTGGTGCCGCATGAACGGATCCACTACACGGACCGCTTCGACGACCCCAATCTACCCGGCGAGATCCAGGTCACCGTCTCGCTCAAGCGCGTATCGTGCGGTACCGAACTCAGCATCAGGCAGGAGGGCGTGCCTGCCGTCATCCCGGCCGAGATGTGCTACTTGGGCTGGCAACAGTCGCTGGCGCTGCTGGCGCTGCTGGTGGAGGCCGAGGTTCCCCCACCCTGAGGTGAGTCGAACTGCTTGGCGGACACGCCGGAACGTATCGCCCCGTCCCTCAAACGAGACTCGTTACTCGGAATTGTGGGGCTGAGTGCAGTAACTTCCTCAAAAGACAGCCATTTAGGTCCCCCATGCAATCGTTCTACAACACCTGGCTCGTCGCCCTTTCGGTCGGCGTGGCCATGCTGGTGTCCTATACCGCCTTGCGTTTGGCGGCCCGCGTTGCGACCAGCGAACGTCCATCGACCCGCCTGTGGCTGGTGACCGGTGCACTGGCCATGGGCATCGGCATTTGGTCGATGCATTTCATCGGCATGCTGGCCTTCTCGCTGCCGATTCCGCTTGCGTACAACGTACCGATGACGTTGTTGTCCCTCGCCATTGCGGTCATCACCTCGGCGTTCGCGCTCGCGCTGACGAGCGGTGCGCAGCTGACGACATCCCGTCTCGCCGGAGGCGCCGTGGTCATGGGGGCGGGAATCTGCGCCATGCACTACTCGGGAATGGCCGCGATCGCCATCGTTCCGGGTATTGGCTATGACCCGCTGCTCGTGACCTTATCGATCATCATCGCAGTGACCGCATCATTCGTGGCGCTGTGGCTTTTCTTCACATTGCGCGACGGTCACTCCCACCTCCATCGACTGGCGCGAGTGGGCGCCGCCGTGGTGATGGGGCTTGCCATCAGCGGCATGCACTACACCGCAATGGCCGCCGCACGATTCGCCCCGGGCTCCTTTTGCCGCGGCGGCGTGACGTTTGACAACGGCTGGCTTGCGGCAACGATTGCACTATTCGCGCTGGGGTTGCTGCTGCTGACGCTGGTCACGGCCATCTATGATGCCCATCTCCAATCCCGGACGCGCAGTCACGCGCGACGGCTGGAGGTGGTCAACGCCGCACTCCAACATCAGGCGACCCACGATGCGTTGACCGGCCTGCCAAACCGAGTTCTCTACATGGATCGCCTCGGCCGCGAAATCGTCCACGCAGAACGGGATGGTCACGGTTTTGCGGTGCTCCTGTTGGACCTCGATCGGTTCAAGATTGTCAACGATACGCTCGGCCACGGCGCGGGAGACCAACTGCTGGGGCTCGTGGCGCGTCAACTATCAGACGCCGTTCGCGAGGTCGATACCGTCGCGCGCGCCGGGGGCGATGAATTCCTTTTACTCATTGCCGACACTCGCGAGCGATCGGATCTGGCGGTGGTTGCCACCAAGATCGGCAAGGCGCTGGGTGAGTCCTTCCGCCTCAATGGAACTGAGGTCCACACCTCCGCAAGCATCGGCATCAGCATTTATCCGTCGGATGGAAGCACCGCCGATGCGCTGGTCGCCCATGCCGATGAGGCCATGTACTTTGCGAAGCAGCGCGGCCGCAACGCCTTCCAATTCTTCGATTCGACCATGAGCGTGTTTTCGCACGAGCGCATGGACCTGGAAAATGACCTGCGCCGCGCCCTGCCCATGAAGCAATTCGAAGTCCACTACCAGCCAAAGAGCGACGTTGTAACGGGTCGAATTACCAGCGTGGAGGCGCTGCTGCGCTGGCGGCATCCGACGCGCGGCCTCGTACCTCCGTCGGACTTCATCCCCTTGGCCGAGGATACCGGACTTATACTATCCATCGGCGACTGGGTGCTGCGTGAAGCCTGTCAACAAGCGCGTAACTGGCAACGCGCGGAGCTGCCTTTTCTGCGCATTGCGGTCAACGTCTCCCCGGTCCAGTTCCGACAGTCCAATTTCCTACAGGCGGTGCGCACGGCGCTGCTCGACTTCGATTTGGAACCCCAGTACCTCGAGATCGAGCTCACCGAGACGACGGTGATGGACAATGCCGAAAGCTCGGTGCAGATTCTCGAGGAACTCAGCCGCATGGGCGTGGTGGTGTCGATCGACGATTTTGGGACTGGCTATTCCAGCATGAGCTATCTCAGGCGCTTTCCGATCGACAAATTGAAGATCGATCGCAGCTTCATCAGCGAAGTGACGACGAATGCGGCGGATGCGTCCATCGTCCGGGCGATCATTTCTCTGGCTCACAGTCTGCGACTCAAGGTGGTCGCCGAGGGCGTCGAAACGGCCGAGCAGCTTGCACTGCTGCGCGAACTCGGCTGCGATCAGTATCAGGGCTTTTTCCGTAGCGCGGCAGTGCCGGCCCACGAAATCGAGCACTCCATTCGATCAAGGACCTTCGAACCCGCAGTCGAACCCGAGGATATCGAGTTCTCGGCCACGTACAGTAAGCTTGCTGCCTACAAGCCGGGCTGACGGGCGGGCCGCTGCGGGGATCACTCGATCTCCGGTGTGAGGTGCTCGGGGGCCAGTGCCTTGAGGAATCCGCGCGAGTCGCCGAGTTCACCCGCACTCACGACACCATGCCATCGCTCCGGTTGCGCCAGCAGGCGCCGCGTGGCTTCGACCACCAGCGGCGCGGTGACGGCATAGATGTCCTGCCCGCGTACCACAGCTCGCCGCTGAAGGGTGCCCCTACAGGCGATGGCCTCGACCAGGAAAGTCTGGGCGGAGCGGCCGCGTGCATCGATAGCTTGAGGCGGCGACAGGTCGGGGTCGGCAAGATCCCGCAGGGGCGCCAAGGTCATGTACCCTTGAAACTTTCGTGTCTTCAGGTGGCGCGACATCGTCACGCTGTCGGCCGTGGTGAACTCTGCCGTCACAACCTGCCTGCCGATCGGTTCTGGGAAGTCCCATTCCGCGACCGGTGCTTCATCGTCGCGCAGTTCCAGCCGATGGTTCGAGAACACCAGTCGTTGCCCGCCTCGACGTTGTTCGGCGGCCTCGATCGTCGCCCGCGTTCCCAGCGTGGGTTTCCAGCTGCTGAGCGCATAGGCGAGCGTGATCTGGTCGGCCTGCGGCCAATCGCCCATCGCGGCGGTGGCCAACAGGTTGCCGAGGCCGCCGTAAAAGCCGATCGCCGGTGCGAGCACGACGCCCGCGTTCAGCGCTAGGGTGGCATGGCGCTCGATCGTCGCCGCCGGCGCACGTGCAGTGGATTGCGCAGTACATCGGCCGGCCAGAATTCCGCGGCTGTGCTTTCCTCAACGCGGCCACAGAGTTCCCCTCCGCCGACCACCCGGCGCGCCAGATTGCGCTGCGGCACAAGACGGAACTGCGGCGCCGCCTGCATGCGCTGGCACTGCGTTTGGGCGTGAACGACCCTGACGAACTTGCGGACCAGTTGGTGTTGCTGATCGACGGCGCTTACGTCAACGGCCAATTGCGCGGCAAGCGTGGCCCCGTCCAAGCTCTGCATAAGGCGGCGACGGTGCTGATCGAGGCTGCATCGGCCTGAGGTTTTCGATGGTCAAACGACGACGGCGTAGGCGTCAGGAGGGCCCGTCCAGCCAAACAATTCGGGATGGATCAGATGGGCGAGCAGCTCGACACCGTCGATGAGCCGCGGCCCCGGCCGTGCAAAGTACGCATTGGCATCGACCGCATACACCCTCCCCGCCTTGACCGCAGGCAGCTGACCCCAACCAGGGTTGGAGACCAGATGCTCCGCTTGCTTCAATGACTGGCTCATCTTGAAGCCGCACGGGGCGACGACGACGACTTCGGGTCGAAAGTCCACGATTTGCTCCCAGGTGACTTTCACCGAATCCGTGCCGCGCCGCGAGTTCAGATCCTCGGCTCCCGCCCATTCCAACATTCGCGGGATCCAATGACCTGCGCTAAACACCGGGTCGACCCATTCCAAAAATGCGACCCGCACTTTGGGCAAGACCTGGGTGGCGGCCGCGATGCGCTGCGTTCGAGCTACGGCTGCCTCGAGCCACGCATCGGCCTTCGCTTCGGTACCGGTCTCCCGACCCAGAATACTCACTTGATCGAGGACGTCATCGAACGTGCGCGGGGTTTGCCAAATAATCTTTGGCGCCCGAACCATCGTCTTGAGCACCTGAGACACTTCACAGCCCGACGCAGCGCAGACCTGGCAAAGGTTCTGTGTGACCAAAAGATCGGGTGCCAGGTCCATCAGCCGCTCTTCGTCGACCGTATATAAGCTCTTTCCCGCCGATAGTTGTCGGCCAACCGCCGCATCGATTTCCTTCGGGCTCATGCCGAATAGATCGATCGCGCAATCGATGACGACTGACTTTTCCAAGACCTCCTCCGGATAGTCGCATTCGAAGGTGCGACCCACGAGGTCATCTCCTAACCCCAGCAGATAAATCATTTCCGTAGCCGCCGGCAAGAACGAGACGATCCTGAGTGAACTCATAGTCGCTGAACCTCCGGCACGACAATCGAACGCGGCACATCAGGGCCGATTGAGAGAACTCGGTGAGTTGATCGTGAGGGTAACGCTGCGCTCCGCGCCGTTTCGCAAAACACGTATTTCTACGCTTTGACCGACTCGCAGCAGCCCGAGCGCGTTGCGCAGTTGCGCGGCGCTTTCCACCGGCACGCCGTTCATGGAGACCGCCACGTCACCGACTTTGATGCCGGCGTGGTCCGCCGCGGAGCCCGGGGCGACCTCGAAGATCTCGGCTCCGCGAGCATTCACGAGTTGCAGGGAATCGGCCGCCTCCGGCTTCAAGTCGCGCAACTTGATGCCGACAATTCCGCGTTTGACCTCGCCGTAAGTGATGAGTTGGTCCATGACGGCCTTGACCATGTTGACCGGGATGGCGAAGCCGATGCCGATATTCCCTCCATCCTTGGACAATATCGCGGAGTTAATGCCGATCAGTTCGCCGTTCAAGTTCACCAGCGCTCCGCCGGAATTTCCTGGGTTGATTGAGGCATCTGTTTGGATGAAGTCCTCATAGCCATGCGGGTGAAGTCCGGTACGGCCGAGCGCGCTGACGATTCCCACCGTCACGGTATGATTCAGACCGAATGGATTGCCGATCGCCACCACCCAGTCACCGACCTCCAAGTGCGACGAGTCGCCGACCGGCATCTCCGTCAAACGCGGTTCTGCGGCCTTGAGCACCGCAATGTCGGTGCCCTCGTCGCTGCCGACCACTTGTGCTTGAAATTGCCGCTTGTCGAGCAACGTCACCGTAATCTCGCTTGCATTTTCAATGACGTGGCGGTTGGTGACGATGTAACCGTGCTTGGCGTCCACGATCACGCCCGAGCCGGCACTCTGGAATTGGCGGCGCCGCACGGCTCCACCCTCGGGAGCGTTAAAAAATCGACGAAAGTAAGGGTCATCGCGCAGCGGATTGCCCGCGAGCCGCTCGGTCAACGTACCGCGGGTAGCGATATTGACCACCGCGGGTGACGTCGCTTTTATGACCGGCGCGAGAGACGGTAGCACGACCCCGGCGGCGGTGGCCGTTCCCAGGTAGAGCGGGAGGACCGACAACGCGAACGCCATGAACAGGGCCCGGGCCGTCGTTGCCCCGGAGTTCCTGATCATGACGATGTCAGGATAATCTTGCCTGCCCCGCCTTTTTGCGCCAATTCGTGCGCGTAGCCCGCATCGGCAAGAGGCAGACGGCGACTGATCGGCAGCACGAATTTATCGTCGCGAATATCATCGGCAAACTCTCGGACCTTCGACGCATCCGGACGAGCGAAAACACGAGTGACTGTTACAGTGGGATTCGTTGCGGACACGCCGTCGGGGAACACCGACGCATAGCCAAAGTTGCCGCCATTCTTGACCTTGGAAAAGAGTTTCGCCGCGGTCCCGCCCCCCACCGTATCGGCAACCCCGTCCACCAATGCGAGTTGGGCGATTGCCGCATCGTCATCGATGGCCACCGTATCATAAACCCCGAGTGCCCTTGCTTCCGGCAATTGACGTGTACGGACGCCGGCAATGACATGCACGCCGAGTTTTTTCGCGCTATGCACGGCAGCGCGGCCCACGCTTCCAAGCGCCCCGCCAACGATGATGGTCTGCCCATATTGAGCACGAGCGGCCAACCGAACGAGCTGATCACCCGTCAACACGACGAGCGGAATCGCCGCAGCATCGACCAAGTCCAAGCCGTCCGGTAAATGCGTGAGGATCGAGCCTTCTACCGCAACGAGTTCAGCGTAGGTCGCGCCGGCGAACGCCAACACTCGATCACCCGGTTTGAAAGTGCGTATGTTGCTGCCCACCGCGCGTACCACTCCACTCACATCGCAGCCGAGGATCGCCGGCATCGTCAGCGGAAAATCCTTTTGCCTCGCCCCCGACCGAATCTTCCAATCAATGGGGTTCACGCTGGCGGCCGCAGCCGCGACCAACACAGAGTCGGCGGTCAGCGTGGGTTCGGGCACATCAACCTCAAATTTAAGGTTTTCAGGGCCCCCATATTCGTATAAGCGAACCGCTTTCATGATTCCTCCATTGTCGTACCAGGTTGCGCCAATATTTGGCCCAGCTCTGCGCGATAACGTGAGCTGCATTCTATACCGCCTAGGTTGACAGATGGCCCTACTAGTTTGCGGGCCAGCCCAGACCCGAGCGGGGCGCTATACTGCCGTCTAACCTTCTCATTGGTGCACCGTGTCCACTCCCGACCTTTCCCTTGCCCAGAAGACCGCGCGGTATGTGCTCATAGGACTGCTTGTCATCCTGGGCGCGTGGATGCTGCGCGTCTTCTTGCCGGCGCTGTGCTGGGCAATAGTGCTCTCCATTGGAACATCGTCGCTCTACGACCGCTGGCTTGCGAAGTTTCGGAGCAAGCGGCGCCACATCTGGGCGGCGCTGACGTTCACGATCTTCGTCGGAATCGTGCTGATTGCGCCTCTGATATTCGGTGGCATCGTGGCGGTGAGAGAGGCGATCTCTCTCACGCGTGAACTCTTGTTGGCTTCGAAGGACGGTGCCCCCGATCTGCCCCAATGGCTACTCCATCTTCCGCTGGCCGGGGATTGGATTCACAAGGTATGGGTTGAGAACGTAGGCCACACGGCGGCGGCGGCGGACGCCGTCCGGACGAAGCCCGAGGTGTATGAGTGGACCAGACTGGTCGGCGTACAGCTAATCAGGCGGTTGAGCACTCTGGTATTCACCCTGTTGACCTTGTATTTCGTCTATCTGAATCGAGATGCACTCCGTGCCGACGTGCCACGAGTCAGCCGAGGTCTGTTTGGCCCGTCGGTGGAAGGTCTCTTGACCCGCGGCGCCGAGGCAATTCGCGCGACTGTCAACGGCATCGTGCTCGTTGCCGTTGCGGAAGGCGCGATCATGGCCGGAGTGTATGCCGTGGCGGGAGCGCCTCACCCGATTCTGTTCGGAGCGGTGACCGGCGTATTGGCCATGGTGCCGTTTGCCGCGCCGGTAGCTTTCGGTACGGTGGCTCTTGTACTGGGAAGTCGCGGCGCCGTCAGCGCGGCAGTGGGGGTGATGGTGGCTGGCAGCGTCGTGTTGTTCATCGCCGATCACTTCGTGCGGCCCATCATCATTGGAGAAGGGGCAAAACTCCCCTTTCTGTGGGTACTGCTCGGGATCCTGGGAGGCATAGAGTCGTTCGGACTCGTAGGCATCTTTCTCGGGCCCGCCTTGATGGCAGCGCTGGTCTCACTTTGGCGCAGCTGGGTCGCGGAGCCGCAAACGCGCTGATGAAATTTGACATCTACTGCCATGCGAATCGAACCGAATTAAGGTTAATCGCCCCTTATTCAGAGACAGTCGAGACTGGACTGCGTATGCCCCAAGACGTCGGTGAATAGTCCAGCGAGAGTGTCCAAGGCTACACCCCATGCAGACTGCATCCAAGCAATTGTCCGATACCGACAAGGCGACCTCAGCGAAACTCACTGAGGCGACAACGGAAGCGGGCTTTCCCTCGAAGGTCGTTGCAAAGGTGTGAGCACTGTCATCCTAGTATCTGTGCTGACCTGTCCGAGCTGCGGGCACGCACAGCAGGAGATCATGCCGACAGATGCGTGTCAGTATTTTTACGAATGCACCCACTGCAAAACGCTGCTCAAGCCAAAAGCGGGCGACTGCTGCGTGTTTTGTTCTTATGGATCGGTCGCCTGTCCCCCGATCCAAGAGCAGCGCGACTGCTGTCATAGTTAGGCGCTGCAATCTCGAAAAGTCGGTGAGTGCATGCTTGACAATACGAGAATCCGCGTAATATCGTATAGCCATGAAGACATCCGCGGTCATCGAGGCGCTCGGCGCCCTTGCACACGAACACCGGCTCGCGATTTACCGATTGCTGGTGGAGCGCGGCCCGGAGGGTCTGCCGGCCGGCACCATCGGTGAGCGCATTGGCCTGGTACCGTCGTCGTTAACCTTCCATCTTCAGAATCTTCAGCGGGCAGGCTTGATTGCTCAACAGCGCGCCAGCCGGCAGCTTATCTACAGTGCGGACTTTGACATCATGAATGGTCTGGTTGGTTATCTGACCGAGAACTGTTGCAAAGCGAGCGGCGAGAACTGCTCAACGGCATGCGCCCCGGCGCGACCCGCCAAGCCGGTGAAACGCGCCGCCAAAGTGGCATGACGAAAGACAAAGGTGACCCATGAAACGATTCCATGTGCATGTCAGCGTCTCGGATCTTCCCGCGTCGATCCGCTTTTATCGGACCCTGTTTGATGCCGAGCCTGTCGTGACCAAGTCCGACTATGCGAAATGGATGCTCGAAGATCCGCGGGTGAACTTCGCGATCTCGACGCACCGTCAGCCGGTGGGCGTCAATCACTTAGGGTTCCAGGTAGGCACCGATGAGGAACTGCGCGGCATGAGAACGCAACTGGAAGCCGCGGATGCTCGCATGGTTGAAGAAAGCGAGCAGCCGTGCTGCTACGCGAAATCGGACAAGTACTGGGTGACTGATCCCACGGGGATCGCGTGGGAGACGTTCCACACCCTCGGGAGCATCCCGGTGTACGGCCGGGACACGGCGGTCTTCAATCACGGCGAATCGGCCGTCCCAGTTGCGGGCGCCTCGGATCAATGCTGCGTGCCGGCGCAGAAGGCCGCGCCTGCGGCGAGCTGCTGCGCGAAGTGACAGAGCGAATCTACAACGTCCTCTTCTTATGCACGGGCAACTCGGCGCGGAGCATCCTCGCCGAGTCGCTCTTGAACTCTATAGGCGACGGGCGGTTCCACGGCTTCAGTGCCGGCAGCTTCCCGAAGGGACAGGTCCATCCCTTCGCAGTGGATCTCCTTAAGCGTATGAACCTACCGGAGAAGAACCTTCGCAGCAAAAGCTGGGATGAGTTCGCCGCGCCCGGTGCGCCACTGATCGACTTTATCTTCACGGTCTGCGACGACGCCGCGGGCGAGGTCTGCCCCGTCTGGCCAGGAAAGCCGATGACGGCCCACTGGGGCGTTGCCGACCCTGCAGCGGTGGAAGGCACCGATATGGAGAAGACGACCGCCTTCCGCAAGGCGTTCAAAGAACTCGAAACTCGAATCAAGCTCTTTACGAGTCTGCCTCTCGACTCGCTCGATGCCATGACGCTCAAGGCGAAGCTTCGCGAGATCGGCAATAGCGAAGGCGCGACCAAGCCCTCTTGATGCGCCGCGCACTCCTCGCCGAAGGGTTAGGTTCGCTGCTGCTCACCGCCACCGTCATCGGTTCCGGGATCATGGCCAAGCGGCTCGCCGGCGGGAATCTTGCCGTCGCCCTCATCGCTAATACGGGTGCTACGGTCGCCGTGCTCGCGACGCTGATCGCGCTCTTGGGTCCCATCAGTGGCGCACATTTTAATCCCGCTGTGTCGTTCATCGAGGCACTGCGCGGCAACTTGAGCGTTCGAACGGCGATCGCTTACACAGTCGTTCAGATCTTAGGCTGTGTCGCCGGTGCCTTCCTCGCGCACGCTATGTTCGAATTACCGATCCTCCAAATCTCCATCCACATACGGGCAGGCCCTCCCCAGTGGCTGTCCGAGGCCGTTGCCACGGCGGGGTTGATCCTCATCGTAATCGGTTCAACGAGTCCAAAGGACGCGGCATGGCGGGTGGCCGCTTGGATCGGCGCCGCGTACTGGTTTACCGCCTCGACCTCATTCGCGAATCCCGCGATCACAATCGCCCGGGCGCTCTCCAATACGTTCGCAGGCATTGCGCCCGAGAACACGCCGGCGTTCATTGCCTCACAGCTTTGTGGGGCACTCCTTGGGCTGCTGCTCGCCAAATGGCTTCAAATCCCGCAATCTGCTTGTCCAGCGAGATTACCGTGATTCGCAGCCGGCCGGGCAATACTTCCAATCGCTTGAGGACCCGAGTACCGTGGCATAACTTCAAACGGCCGGACGGGCGATTGACATGCGAGAAGACGTCGACAGGCGAGCGTTCCTTCGCATCGCTGCTGCTCTTGCTGCCGCATCGATCGCGAGCACCAGTAAGGCGCAGACTACGACAACCAGATTGATCCTCCTCGGAACAGGTGGTGGACCACGTCCAAGGAAGGCGAGTTCGGCGTCTGCGCAGGTCATCGTCAGCAATAACACTGCGTATGTCATCGATTGCGGCAACGGCGTTGCGCGACAGCTCGTGTTCGCCGATGTGGCGCTGCGTACGGTGCGTCACATTTTCCTGACGCACCAGCATTCTGACCACAATGCGGACTATGGCAATCTGATGTGGCTGGCTTGGGCCGCCGGGCTCGCCACCCGTGTCGATACCTGGGGACCCCCGCCTCTCAAGAAAATGACCCGCCTTTTCTTCGAAATGAACGCTACCGACATCGACAGCCGCATTGCCAATGAGGGCCGGGTGCCGCTGCTCCCACTAGTTCACGTCCACGAGCTGCGCGCCGGCGGTCTCGTTATGCGAGACGAAAACGTCAGGGTAACCGCGACGCTGGTCAATCATCCGCCCCTCGTTCCGGCCTTCGCCTATCGCTTCGATGCCGCCGACCGTTCGATCGTCATTTCGGGCGACACCACTCGATCCGATAACCTTTTGAAGCTCGCTCAGGGCGCCGAAGTACTTGTGCACGCCGTACTGTATGTACCTGCGCTCGATCGTCTCGTCGCTCGTGTGCCAAATGCGACAGCCCTTAGAGCGAGCATCATGGCTAACCAGACATCAGTGGAGGATGCGGGCCGCCTCGCGCAGGCAGCCGGCGTAAAGACTCTAGTTCTCTCTCACTTCGTGCCCGCGGATGATCTCGAAGTAACGGATCAGATGTGGATTGATGCGGCCCGCGCTCATTTCCGAGGGTCGGTAATTGTTGGCAAGGATTTGATGGAGATATAGCCCCGCACTCGGTCCCCGCAGCGCATGCCGCTGCTACTACGTTTCGCTCAGCGCGGTCATCGCAGTCAGCGAGTCCATATAATCGCGCCATTGCACAATCTTGCGGTCCCCGATCGTAACGACCGAGATGAAGCGGTTGTCGTAAAATGCGCCGGTTCTAATAATCTTACCGTGCACATCGTATTCGAGGATCACTACACGAGCATCCTGGGATCGATGCACGACGAGCGCGTCCGCGCCGTGCAGCAAGATGTTGTCGCCGTAGCCCGCATAAAGTGCCATCAGTGCTTCGCGACTATCAAGCCTCTGAGGCCATCCAGGGAAAATATATCGAAACTCGAAGACCGCGTTGTCGGCAATGGTATCGAAATAATGATCGCCATCGACGTGACCGGCCAAACCCTGCCGGACTACGTCGAAGAAAGGGTCGAGCGCCGCGAAGGCCTTGTACCTTGGGTCGGTCATGGTTGGTTTCCTGGCTGTCGTGTGGGGAGATTCAGGCGGTGCGGCACTGGGTATGATTGCGAGTCCGCTCAATTTTGCAAGTCTGGAACCAGTTCGAAGGTTAGTCCGGAGTGGGCCGTCAACCGATGGATCAGGCGGTCGCCGAAGATCGCGGCGGGCGTCCAGAAGCCGCCGGGCGTGGCTGCCCTGTCGACGTCGAGCGCGAGGCACGCGGCGGCCTGGCCAAGCATCTTGCCGGTCGAGCCGTAGCCCGGGTCGCGGTCACCCGTGACCTTGGTGCGTATCTGTCGGCCGGCCGCCGTCGTACCGAGGAAGCGAAGGTCGAAGAAACCCTTGCGCTGTACCTCTGGGCTCGGGCCCTCGCCGGGCTTGGGCAGCACGAAGCGCTCGAGTACCGCGCGCGCCGGACGGATGGCACAGGCGAGCATGAAGCCGGAGAGACCCGCGGCCATGGCGGTGGCAGCGAACCAACCCTTTAGTCCGTGGCCCATGAGCATCGCCTCGTCGTAGGTGAAGTCGACGCCATAAGCCTGTTCCGACAGCGCGTTCGTGCGCTGGACGATGCGCGTGTTGATGCCACTCATCACGAACGGCGCAACCCAGGCGCCGAAGTCGACATCGAATTCCGCCGATCTGACGTCGGGTTGCCGCACATTTGACGTACTCCCGGCCGGGCAGAGCGAATAGGGGTTAGCGAGTTCCTTGCGAAGCGCGGGGCTCGCCGCAGCCTCCTTGACGACATTCATCAGGCTTGCGACGGTGCCGCCGGAGAACTCGCCGCGCATCACCTTGACGCGCATCTTGACCCGCGTGCACGGCGCGCCGAATCGCTTCAATGCCTGGCGCTGCAGGAAGTGCACGCCCATGTCCGACGGGATGGAGTCGAATCCGCAACAATGCACTATGCGCGCGCCGGACTTTCGTGCCGTCGCCTCGTAGCGTTGCACCATGCGCCGAATCCACTGCACCTCGCCGCTGAGGTCGCAGTAGTCGGTGCCGGATTCGGCTCAGGCCTTGACCAGCGGCTCGCCATAGAGGGCGTACGGGCCGACCGTCGACACGACGACACGCGTCGACGCGCAGAGCTTGCGCAGTGAGGCCTCGTCAGCGGCGTCGACGACGACGAGCGGCAGCGTCCCAGCCTTGGCCCCGAGAGAATTACGCAGCTCCTCGAGTTTCGCCTTCGAGCGCGCGGCCGCGGCCCACTTCATCTCGCCTTGCGCGCCAAACTCCTCCCACAGATAGCGGCACAGAATCTTGCCCACGAAGCTCGTGGCGCCGAAGGCGACCAGGTCATTGGACGGAGTGCTCACGGTCGGACCATTCTGCACCATTCAACCCCGCGTCGCCCAGTTTGCACCGTAGTTGACTCCGACATCCATTAACTACATTCTGCGTGTCGCTTTGAGTCACCTGGGGTCTGCCTTGAAACACCACGCCTGCCTGGCCTTGATCGTCGTCATCGTCGGATCGATAGGAATTGAATCCGCATGGTCTGCGCCGTCCGACGAGCCGGCCAGGCGGCAATTAGCACACGACGTCTTCAAGCAGTTGATCGAGATCAACACCACGGACTCCATTGGCAGCACGACGGTGGCCGCACAGGCGATGGCGCAACGGTTACTCGATGGAGGATTCCCTGTTGCCGATGTCACCGTGCTCGGGCCCAACGACCGCAAGGGTAACCTGGTGGCCCGCTATCGAGGCAAACCAGGGTCGAAGCGAAAGCCCATTCTCATCATTGGCCACCTGGACGTGGTGGAAGCGCGGCGCGAAGACTGGACTACGGACCCGTTCGAATTCGTTGAAAAGGACGGCTACTACTATGGCCGCGGCACACAGGATATGAAGGTGAGCGATGCCATCGTGGTCACCGATTTCATTCGAATGAAAAAGGAGGGATTCGTTCCCGACCGCGACATCATCCTGGCGCTCACGGCCGACGAAGAGGGCGGTAAGTCGAACGGCGTGGATTGGCTGCTGAAGAATCATCGCGATCTCATCGACGCGGAATTTGCCCTCAATCCCGACTCCGGCGGCGTGGTCACGGATCACGGCAAGCCGCTGAGCATGCAGTTCGAGGCCACCGAAAAGCTGTATGCCGATTTCCAGGTGGCTGCAACCAATCCGGGCGGCCACAGTTCGCTGCCGAAGCCCGACAATGCGATCTATCACGTCGTCGATGCGCTTGCCAAGCTGGAAAAGGCGCCGTTTCCCTTTGAATTGAACAGCGTTACGCGGGAGTATTTCGCCCAGGCGGCCACGACGCAGACGGGACAGGTCGCCGCGGACATGCGCGCCATTCTCGCCACCACGCCGGATCCGGCGGCGATCGAACGGCTGTCGCAGGACGCGCGCTACAACTCCACCATGCGTACCACCTGTGTGGCGACCATGATGAACGCCGGACATGCACCCAATGCATTGCCGCAGAGAGCGCAAGCCAACATCAACTGCCGCATATTCCCCGGACACTCGCAGGAAGAGATTCGTCTCGATCTCGTCAAGTTGTTCGACGATCCGACACTCACAGTGCGCTATATGACTGACTCGGGAGAAATCTCCGAGCACGGGTCCGATCGGAAGGCGATGGTGCCACCACCGCTCAATCCGGAAGTCATGGATGCATTACGTACCGTGTCGAGCAAGATCTGGCCCGGCATCGCAATGTTCCCAGAAATGGAGACGGGCGCTTCGGACAGTATTCACACCATGTCTGCCGGCATTTCGACTTATGGCATCTCCGGGGTCGCGCTCGATCGAAATGACGTGCGCGCGCACGGAAGGGACGAACGCGTCCTAGTAGAGTCCTACTACACGGGTGTGGAGTTCTACTACGAATTCATGAAGAAACTTACGACGCGCAAGAATTGAGGTACGTAACATGCAACGGGGGCGCGTAGTCAGGGATGAACCGCGATTGCCGAAATCTCGACCTTGGCACTTCGCGGAAGATGCGCGACTTCAACAGTGGCGCGGGCGGGCGGCATGTTCTTGAAATACGTGGCGTAGACCTCGTTCATCTTTGCGAAATCCGTCAGATCGGTCAAGAAGACGGTCGCCGATACGATGCTATCCATGGTCAACCCGTCTGAGGCAAGCACGGCCTTGAGATTCTCCAGCACAAGCCGTGTCTGGTCTTCGATGGAGGCATTTGCCGTCAGTTGTTTGGTTTTTGGATCGATCGCGATTTGTCCTGAGAGATAGACGGTCTTGCCAGATTTGATCGCCTGGGAATACGGGCCGATCGCCTCTGGCGCATTCGGCGACGAGATCACCTGCTTCCCGGCGTTTTGAGCATGCGTGTGGCTGAACGCGAAACTCATCAGCACAGTGGCAGAGGAAATGAGAAACAAACGCCTATTCATGATTCACCGCATGCTTTGAACAGTAGTAACATGGAACGTCCTCCCCCGTTTTAACTGACCGATCTTGCCACTATATCGTTTCTCGCCCGCCGCGGTCACGTCCGCATCGGTCAGGGTCGCCCGTTCATCATCCCTAATGACCCTGGTCCCCGCCCGGCTCAGCCACCGAGGGATACGCGTCAACTGCACTACCCTTCGTCAATTGCATCCTCGCTATCGATGGCATGTAATTCCCTTAAGCATCCGCAGCAGATCATCGCCTTGCGACCTGCCATCATGCCTTCGACGTCCTTGGGCTCCTTGCCACAGAATCCGCATACGAAGGGAATTGCGTCGGTCGGAACCGGTTTGGCTTCTAGATCGATCCGACCAAGACTGGGTTTCGTCGGATTGTCAGACTCAATGAGTCGGATTTGAACAACGTCACCGACCGCGGCGGAACTCGTCAACCAGTGAGCATCGGCAGTGGGTTGCCCCTCGGGAGCAATCTCGCCATCCACTTTAATCCACGCCTGATTGAATCCCGGATGCGCCGTCACCGACGCATTCACGGTTTGCGCCATCGTCACGCCGGCACAAACACATTGTTTGCCATTAATCGTCACTTCTAAACAGAGCATTGCGTCTCCTATTACGACAATTTAGCTGCATAGCAGAATGCCGTTCATTCTCAATCACTTCCCTCGCCGCCGCCAGCGCACTGCGTCCGCAAAAGCCCTTCAGGGCGGGCTTTCGCGAAGAACGGAAGCGCCGCCCAATTTGTTCTATCGGCGCGCTCCTACATGAATCGTGGTTCAGCGCCCCACCAGGCGCGCGTCTGTGCGCGCCTGGTGGTATGGCGTAGGGCTGTTCCTACGTCCTATTGTGGGGCGCCACGGTACCGAGTCAACGAGAACTTCCGCATCCTCTACTGACACAACAAAGGGAGCAAACCATGTCCACGTTCCACTCGCGTTCTCTTGCGCTCCGTCAAAAATACCATGGTCCTCGGTGTCGGATCAGTGGTGCTTTGTGGCCTTGCGGCTGTCTCTCCGTCTGCGCCCGCGAAAGAGAAATATGCGATCGGTCCTTCCAAATGACAAAATATTGACCAAGCGCATGCCATGGAGGAAGGATACAAAGGGCCGCCAACCGGAAATCAGCTGCTCGCAGCGTTGCCGACAGCCGTCTCTCGACGCCTGTCGCCTTACCTGGAAGAAACCACTCTCAGTATCGATCAAGCATTGTTCCAGCCGGCGGCGCCCTTGCAGTTCGCTTACTTTCCGACCAACAGCATCGTGACAAGCTCTTACGCGATCGACGACAACTCCATGGTCAAAGCGTGGCCGGTGGGCCGCGAAGGCATGGTGGGGATTTCTCTGCTTTTGGACTGGCCTAACGCAATTCCCGGCCCGAGCCGCGCGGATGTGGAATTGAGCGGGCGAGCATTTCGACTCTCGACGCCCGTTTTGAGGCGGGAGTTTCGACGGGCAGGAGCGCTACAGCATTTGCTTCTGCGCTACGTGGCCGCGTTGATGACGCAAGCCTCGCAACTGAGCGTTTGCAACCTTTATCATTCGGTGGATCAGAGGTTGTGCCGATTTCTATCGCGCGGTTTTGATCAGGTGAACGGCGACCAGATATTCATCACCCAGGCCCGGTTGGGGAGGCTTCTGGGGATACGGCGCGAAGGGGTTACCGAAAGCGCATTGCGATTACAGGAGTCCGGCGTCATCAAGTATCACCGCGGGCATATTAGGCTCCTCAATCGTAAGGCATTGGAAGCGCGGGCCTGCATCTGCGCTGGAATAATTCGGCGCGCGTTTACCGCCGTGACAAGGTAGCCGTCCATTTTCCCACAGACGGCATCCATGCATCTTTCCGTCACTTCGAGGTTATATGCTTCAAGTGGCGACTCTCGCTCTCTCAAAGAATTCAATCAGAAGCCGATTAACCTCCTCCGGCTGTTCCTCCGCGACCGAGTGCCCGGCTCCTTTCACCAGGTGAACGCCTAACAGCCGCGTGCATGCGCCATGCTGCATCGCTTCGAATGCCCCTGGTGTCTGATAGACGCCCCATTCGCTGGCTCCCGCGATGTAGATAGCAGGGACGTCAATGGTTCGACCCGAAAAGCTATTGAGTTCGGCGCCATATCGGGATTCCTCGAGAATACGGTATGAATTGAGCCCGCCTTGAAACCCAGTCCGAATGTACTCAGTGCTGTAGACCTGCAAATCCTTTTCCGTCATCCACCGGCACGCGGCGATTTCTGTTTGGGATGGCATTCGTGCCGCCATCGTCTCGGACATTGTCTTGTCGCGGTCCATGACGTAGTACTCAGGCATTTTGGCGAGCTCCGTGGCCAACCATGACTTGAGTGGAAATGGCTTGTTGCCCTTCCAATCCGCGCTCTTGAAATAAAATTGCGCACGCAATAAATCGTGAACTCCCTGCGGCGCGTGCCACATATCCTCGTTGGCGCCCCGGGCGGCCAAATACCGCATATAGCGCTTGCGCGGGCGGGGCAGTGTGGCCAAAGCCTTGTCGATATCGGCGCCCGTCGCTTGCGCTCGGGGATGATCAGCCGTGTCAAACGGCAGCTCCGGCGGCCCGTCGAACGGAGTGCTCATCAACACAACTGACTGAAATACATCGGGTCGTACCAGGGCACACCATGCGGCCGTCGGACCACCCCAATCGTGGCCGACCACCGAAGCGACCTTGTTATTACCGAGCGCTCGCACCAACCCGAGCACATCGCTGACACGGTTCAGTAGTGAATACGGCAGAAGATCGTCATCGAATGCAACCGCGGCACTTACGCTGCGCCCATATCCCCGCAGATCGGGCGCGACGACATGAAAGCCGGCCTGCGCCAACGGCAACAGTTGATTTCTCCACGTATAGGCGAGTTCCGGAAACCCGTGCAGCAACACCACGCACGGCTTTCCGGACTCTTCGAAACCCGCCTCCAGAACGTGCATCCTCACGCCATTGTTGTTGTGGATGTAACGTGAACGTATTCCGGGCGGCAGCGTGCCCTTCCCATACTCCACGTTCGCGTTACGACGGCCGGTCAATGCCTCTGACCCCGCCACACCGCAAAACGGCATCGAGGCAAGAGACGCGAACGCAGCCAATACCTGGCGTCTGGTGGCTGTGGATCTCCGCACTTCAATTCTCCGCGTAAACCGACGCTAGGCCCGCACCAACGGAGACCAGATATCGCGCTTCGACCCTACCTCGCCTTCCGCAGGATCGACCGAAACTTGACGCCGAGTTTCATTGCCTTCTGTGCCACCGCCCCGGGCGACCGCTTCAACTTCTTGGCCGCCTGAGTCCCGGACAATCGACTCTTCGCAAATGCCCGCAGATTCTTCACATCGTCCTTGGACCACGCCACTAATTTCCGCCTCGACTTCGCCATGTTACCGTCCTCCGAAAAAGGCACGCATCA
>JAXDQI010000046.1:0-9055 GCA_034667965.1 Gammaproteobacteria bacterium | reverse complement strand
TCTTCGTCACCCCCGAGTACAATTACGGAACCTCCGCGGTGCTCAAGAACGCAATCGACTGGGTCTATCCCGAATGGAATCGCAAGGCGGTTGGCTTCGTGAGCTTTGGCTCAGCCATGGGCGCGCGGAGTGTCCAGCAGCTCCGCGAAACGGCGATCGAGCTTCAGCTCGCCCCGATTCGCTCATCAGTCCACATTCCTGTCGCCACCTTGTGGGCGCACTACCAAGGCGGCGATGTCGACGCTGGACTTCAGGAACTCGAGGCGCCCGCCGCAACGCTTATCCACGATCTACTATGGTGGACCGCCGCCTTGAAGACGGCGCGGGCCGGCGAGGGGAAACCCCAATGACCCTTGCTCGGCCGCTCCACACGAGCACGATCTCGTCCTCGGCTACTACTCGGTGCACACGTCGCCGGACGCGCTTCGCGATGGCGAGGCGCACATCTCGTCCATCCGGAAGCGCTTAGAGGCTCCCGCACGCCGCGGGGAATACCGTCGATAACCGATTGCGGGAAATCCACCGCGAAGCCGAGCTGTTGCGCGATCAACACGCTCACGACTACAAGCTGATTTCCCAGCAGTCCACGAATCGCGAAGGGCATGGAAGGATCCGTGCCTTGGCGAAAATAAATATCCATAAAAACAAGCGGCGGCGAATATTTCGTCGGTCTTTTCCCGGGTGGTTTCAATGGCGGCACGAGGATTGCTTTACCCATTGGACACGGAGGCATTTGGCCACGTGCGCAAACTACACCATGGGAAACGATGAATACACGTTCAGCAGAATTTTATCCGCATTGGCATCGATTGCGCCGTGACCTTCTCCGATCATTGAGTCGTCGATGCGGGGCGTACGTCAAAGTGGCGGCTGCTGCGGCCGGCATTTCGATCGTTTCAGCATTTGGCGTGAAGGCTGAGCAACCGACTCCCGCTGTTACACGGGTCGCCGAAATCGATGCGAATCTGGAGCTGACGACTACTCTCGGTGATGTCGTGGTGACCGCGCGTAAACGCGAGGAGTTGGCCAAAGACGTCCCGGTAGCGGAAACGGTGTTGAGCGGTGCGGTGCTGGATCGCGACGATGCGGTGACGTTGACCGACCTCGCCCAGAAAGCGCCCAACTTGCTGGTGAGCGCCACCAACGCTCGTCAGACCAGCGTAGCGCTGCGTGGTTTGGGCAAGAATAGTGCGAACGAGGCGATTCAAAGCAGCGTGGGCATCATTGTCGACGGCGTGGTGCTGACTCAGGCTGGAATGTCGTGGGCGGACTACGTCGATCTCGACCGGATTGAAGTGTTGCGCGGCCCGCAGGGCACCCTGCAGGGCAAAAACACCACTCTGGGCGTGATCGTCATTTCGACGAAGGCGCCCAGCTTCACCCCGGAATACACGATCGAAGCGGGGTACGGTTCGCGCAGTGGCTACGAGGTCAGGGCGTCGGCCACCGGACCCGTGATCGATGGGCTGCTAGCCTACCGGGCATCCTATTACACCACCAACGGCGATGGTCCGATAAGAAACATCTACACGCCGCTGGGCGGGACCTGGGAGGGACCTCGCAGGGGGGGTGCTCGATTGCAGTTTCTGCTCACTCCATCGGATGATTTGACCGCTCGTCTCATCGTCAACTATGACGCTTCCGACGAGCGCGGCAATCTGTCGCCCTATATCTTGGATCCTACGACGTTTGTCAACGGCAAGCCGCGACCCATCACCTACAGCAGCCGGCTGGCCCGCGGATATTTTGGCGGATACGTGCCGTTGATCGGACCGATCACGAGCCAATACGTGGATCTGAATTCCGCCCAGCCGCTGCCCGTGCATCAGCGTGGGTTATCGTTGGAAATCAACGAGAAGTTCGGCGGGTATACGCTGACGTCGATCAGTGCTTATCGTCGTAATGATTTCAATTTCCAAAACGATTTCGACTACACGCATTTCAACATCCAGCAGTTGTCGGGAACTGTCGGCGATACCAACCAGATTTCCCAAGAGTTGCGCCTCGCCTCTCCGGTCGGCCCCGCCATCGATTACCAGGTCGGGCTGTTCGCGCACAGGTCGAAATCATACACCTTGAGCCGGGCGCTTTTCGGCCAGGACGCCGGCGCGTTCTATGCGACGAACTCACAGTACGCCGCTCTGAGTAGAGCGGCGTTGCAGGCCTCTCTGAATGGCGTATACAACACCACGGAAATAGACCCAACATCGAAGAGTGCGGCAGCATTTGCGCAGGCCAACTGGCACATCACCGACCGGGCCACCCTGACGGCCGGCATCCGTGACACCAATGAAACCGTCGGCACCATCTACGACAAGAGCAGCACCGGAGGCGTCGCGGTTTCAGGTGCGTCGCTCGCAATCCGAACTGCTCAATATGGCGGTCCGCTTTATGGTTACGTGAATGCCGGAGAGATGAAGAAGAACTCGGTTTCCTGGTTGATCAATCCAAGCTTCAAGTTGACCGATGATGTGCTGCTCTATGCCTCGGCCGGCTTCGGGACCAAATCGGGGGCGGTCCAGTTGGACAGCAACGGCCATCAAGCCAATGTGCAGCCGGAAAACTCTCGTGATTACGAGCTGGGATTCAAGAGTACCTGGCTCGATCAGTCACTGTTCTTTGATGCCAATGTCTATCAAACCCACATTACGGACTACCAGTCCACGGCGACGGTCATTTCCGCCGCCAGCTCGACGGGGTACGCGAGCCTATTGACCAACGTGGGCGGGGTATTGATGCGCGGACTGGAAATTGACAGCGCCTGGAATGCCACCAACCGCTTGCATTTCACTCTTGGCGCGGCCTACAACAATGCCAAATACTCCAGTTATGCGAATGCCACTTGCCCGGTGGAATTGAGCGTGAGCACCCCCTGCGACTTTACCGGGAAACAGGTGACGGCTGCACCGAAGGTGAGCGCCACCATCGGTGTGGATTATAAGCAACCCGTCGGGGATCGCCTGATAGGGCACGTCTTCCTGAACGACGTATTCCGTTCCAGAGCCAATTTGTCGACAACCTTGTCGGAGTATACCTGGCAAGGAGCTTACAACGTCACCAACGGCGGTCTTGGGTTTGCCTCGCAAGATGACAGGATTGAGGTCGATTTCATCGCGAAGAATTTGCTGAATACGAGATATGCCGTCAATCTCGGACAGTACTCCAACTCCGCGGGTGTGGCGGAATTCTATGGCGATCCACGCTACGTCGGAATCAACGTCAGGGCGAGGTTTTAATCACAAATGAATCGGCGGCAATGGGGGTGCTCGGTAGACCAGTGATTGCCTTAGTCGATATTGTTATTGGCCGCCCGCGAAGCGCCACCCTATGATCGGTTCGATGTTGCCGTTGCTCGTTGGCGGCGATCGCAATCACCGTGTCAGGGGACCAATAATGTTGGGATCGACAAAGATGGCGTCCGTCAATGAACCGCAGGGAACGATGCGGGCGAGACATCTCGTCTTCGTAGACGAGGCCTCGCAAGCGCTGTTCAGGCTTCTCGAGCGGATTTCTCCGAGTGACGCCGCGGTTCATATAGCCGGCGAGACCGGCACCGGCAAGGAGTTGGTGGCCCGTCAGATCCACCAGATGAGCGGACGGTCCGGACCGTTCGCGGCGGTTAATTGCGGTGCAATCAACGAGCATCTGGCGGAAAGCGAATTGTTCGGTCATGAAGCGGGCTCCTTCACCGGTGCGAACACCCGACGCGAGGGATGGTTCGAAGCCGCCGATGGCGGCACGCTGCTTCTGGACGAGATCGGAGATCTCCCGCTGCAGCTGCAGGGAAAGTTGCTGCGCGTGCTGCAAGAAGGGGAGGTGAGCCGGGTCGGATCGCGGCGAAGCACGCCGGTCGATGTTCGAATCATCTCCGCCACCAATGCCGATCTTGCGACGGCCGTTGCCGCCGGAAAATTCAGACAAGACCTCTTCTATCGGTTGCGCATCGTCCCGGTACACTTGCTGCCGCTGCGAGAACGCCGCGACGACATCGCCGCACTCGCGGAACATTTCATTCTCCATTACAGCCAGCGGCTCAAGCGCCAGGCACCGCGTCTTCATCGAAATGCGCTCGAGGCGCTGCAGCGGCATTCATGGCCCGGAAACATCCGCGAGCTGGAGAACGTCCTGCATTTTTCTCTGTTGATGAATGCGGAGAGCGAAATTCGCGCCGAACATTTGCACTTGCCGAGCGGCCGGACCGCGAGTGCCGCATCGGGCGGCGGGATGACCGCGCCTGAACAGCAGTCTCCGGATCGGATTGGCGATGTCCTGCGTGCATGCTTTAGGGAGCCGAGTGCTCACCTGCTGCGTGACATTGAACGGCGCGTCGTCGTGGATGCCTATCGGCATTGCGATTCAAATCAAGTGCGAACCGCCGAACTGTTGGGCGTATCACGCAACGTGATTCGAACACTGTTGAAGCGCTACGGTTTGTTGATCGACGTCGACGGCAATGGCGACGAAGAGGGCACGCTCTTCGGAGCGAATCAATACTTCAGATCGAGCCGCCTCCCCAACTTTGCTCGTTCACATTTCCAACCTGAAATCGACGAGTGTCTCTAGCGCCCTGAATGAATCACGCCCGATGCCCATTGCTTCTCGGTGGAGCGACTTTTCTGCTGTGTGCCTGTGTATTCCCCGACGCGCCGCCGGCAGCCCATTCGCCGTTGCCGCAGAGACCGATCGCGTCGATCCAGGAGCTCATGCAGGCGGAAGTCGATACTTCTGCGGACGGTGTCTGGAACGCGGTGGAAACGATCAGCACGTCAGCCGGGAATGAGGAGCACCAGCCGCGAACGCCGGAGGAGTGGGCAGCGGCCAGAAATGCCGCAATCACCTTGGTCGAGGCAACCAATTTACTTGTCATCGATGGCCGACGCGTGGGGGCCAAAGAGTTTCCCGCGGAGGCCGAGGGTGCATTGGATTCAGCCCACATCCAGGAACTCATTGACGCCAGGCGGCCGGCGTTCAACGCGTTCGCAGCGGCGCTGCGCGACGCCGGGCTGCGGGCGATCGCGGCCATCGATGCGAAGGATCCCGCGGCGCTGGTGAAAGCCGGTGGCGCAATTGACGAGGTCTGCGAATCCTGTCATCTCACGTTCTGGTACCCCGGCCAGGTCATTCCTGCATTTCCGCACGCTGATGACCCGCGCCGCCCGATATTTCGTGCGGGCACATCGGCTAAGTAAGTGCGGCAGATGTTCACTCTGCGCCGGCCTGCTTCCGCCCGTTGCCCGAACTGTTCTCGGGTTGCGGCGGCGGTATGGCGATGTGCGCTATGGTGCCGCCGGCCTTCTCATAGGTTTCCGCTCCCACGGCGCCGGCCACCTTGAATCCCTTGCTCGTCAGGATGTCGGCAGCCTTTGAGGCGCGTCCGGCGTGATTCGAGACCAGGACTACTGTGCGCTCCTTGGGAATCCAAGCGAGACTGCCTTCGAGATTCTTGAGCTGGATGCTCAGATAAACCGGAAATCCGCCGATCGAGCTCACCTCATCCGGCCGCCGCACATCCACAAGCACCAATTTCTCCGGATGCGCGAGCAATTTGTCGAGTTCCGGGTTCGTCAGCACGTGCGCGTTGGATTTGGGTCCCCCGGCCGCCGCCGCGCTATTGCCTGCGCCGGTTTGCTGCGCAATGGCCAGTGAGGCGGTCATCGCCATCAAAAAGACGGCGGTATATTTGGTGGTCTGGTTCATGATTGCTCGTGTGCTCCTCTGATTATATAAAGCTACTTTGACTGAATCGCTCAAGCGGAGATGCACCCCGCATGCCAGCCAATTTCCCCGCCGGCCAAGCGATTTCGAGAGCCTCAGGTGTTGCGGACGCAGCACTGAAGTCTTGCTCTGCTGCGAAGCAAGCACCTATGCGCGCCTGGCAAACGTTGGTGAACTGTTCGATGCCGGCGGTTCGCCGCTGTTAAAAGCGGAGAATATTCGGCTTTTTCAAGTAGATATTCCCAATGAGGGAGCAACGCGCGGGCGGGCGTGGCCATTGCTGCGCCCGCTGGCCCGGCATTTGCATTGTATGACCCGGGACACGAGTGCATTTTTGACCCTTATAAAACGCGGAGCGCTGTCATGCTGAGACCTTCTTCAAGTCGGATGGGAAAATCCATGGGAAATCTGCTGCCGATCGCAGCGGGTATTGGATTGCTGGTCGGCGCGCCGCCGGCGCCCGCCCATCACGCCTTCGCGGCCGAGTACGACGCGGATAAGCCCGTTGATCTGAACGGAACGGTGACCAAGGCCCGATGGACCAATCCGCATAGCTGGTTGTATTTCGACGTGAAAGGACCGGATGGCAACTTGACCAATTGGGGCGTGGAATTTGGCGCGCCGAACAGTCTGGAAAGCGAGGGGATGAAGAAGACGGATCTGCAGCCGGGCACCAAGGTGCACATTCTGGGATACCGATCGAAGAACGGGGGCGCCTTCGGCTATTCGGTCGAGCTCACACTGGATGACGGTCGTACCTTCAAGACCGGCGGCGCGCAGGACGCGCCGACGCGCTCCGGGCAGACCCCTTCGGCCGGCGGCGTGCGGTAAATCTTGAAGAACGTCACGCGGAACTCGAGTTCTCTTGGCTTGAGCATTGGTGCGGCGCTGGCCATCTGTTTCCTGATCTCGCCGGCGAATGCCGGAGCGCCGGCGCGTGCGGGAGGCGATAGCTCCGCCGGCGTGGGGAAGATTCCCCGTCTGGGGAGCGGTAGGCCGGATTTTTCCGGAATCTGGCAGACCACGAGCGCAGCGGATCAGGGTCTGGAACCACATGAAGCACGCAAAGGCGCGCCACCGAGCGCCGGCATTGTGGAGGGCGATGTGATTCCCTACACCCCCGAGGCGCTCGAGATAAAGAAAAAGAACTACGAAGCCCGAGCCACGGCGGATCCGCGACTCAAGTGCTGGACCCTGGGCACACCGCGCGGGATCTACTACCCCGAGCCATTTCAGGTCTTGCAGCGCGCGCAGGATTTGACCCTGGTGTTTGAGTTCGGCGATTCGGTGCGCACCATTCACACCGACGGCACGCTGCATCCGGCGGAGACGGATCATGAGTTCTGGCTCGGCGACTCTCGCGGACATTGGGAAGGCGACACCTTGGTGGTGGACGTCAGGGACTTCAATGATCAGACGTGGCTCAGCCGCGCCGGAGATTTTCATGATGAGGCACTACACGTTGTCGAGCGCTGGAAACTGATCGATGCCAACACCATCGACTACAAGGCCACCATTGAGGATCCGAAGGTGTACAGCAGACCTTGGAATATCGAGGTGTATCTGTACCGCCACCGCGAGAAGAACTTCCAGCTGATCGAAAACTACTGCTACACGCAGGACTATGACCAGTATTACCCGATACCGAAGCAGCAATAGCGAGTGTGCATGACATGATGAGATTGAGAATTGCCGCCTATGCCTTGGCGCTCCTGCCCGTTATTGCGCCGGCCCAGCAGGGGCAACCAGGGCAACCAGGGCCACCAGGGCAACCAGGGGCAGCGGCGGGAGGGATCAGCTACGAGAAGCGCTTTCCGGTGATCGAGTCCGGAAAGTGGACGGGGAAGCGGTTGCCGGACGGGCAGCCTGATGTGGCGGGCGACTGGTCCAACACGATTGCCAATCACGACAACTTCACCGATCCGCAGGGAGGCATTCCGGGCGATCCGTCGTCCGTGGCGCGCAATCGCAAGCTAGGGCCGCGCGAGGAACGTGCCCCAAGCCGCGTGAGCGATCCGGCCGATGGTGAATTGCCCTATCAACCGTGGGCGCGCGCCAAGCAGCAGGAGTTTGCGGTGGGATTCTTCAACGCCGTAAAACCCGAATATATCGAGCCGCTGGCGCGCTGCGCTCCGTCGGGCATACCGAAATCCTTGTACTGGCACGGCTATGAGATCCGCCAGTATCCGGGCTACGTGTTGTTTCTGTTCGGATCGGGCTGGCGCATCATCCATCTGGATGACAAGCCCCACCTGGCCGCCAACATCAAAATTTGGAACGGTGATTCGCGTGGCCACTGGGAGGGCAACACCCTGGTGGTGGACGTCAGCAACGAAAACTCCAAGGCGCGTTTCGCTAGAACCGGCGACTTCGCCAGTGAGAACGTGCATATCGAGGAGCGTTACATTTTTTCCTCCGACAACAAACGCTACGATTATGTAGCCACCTTTACCGACCCGACGGTATACACGCGACCGGTCACGGTCACGATCCCCGCACGCCGCTGGACGCTGAACGATCCGAAGAATAGCTGGCATTTCCCCGTCGTTGCCGCGAACAATCCGGGTAAAGAGGTCATTCCAGACCACTTCGAGCGCATCTGTGTCGAGAACAATGGCGGTTTTGGACAACTCGCTGTTCCGCAGAAGAACTGACGCGTGTCGAGCATCATTGCGTTAGCCGAAAGCATCGAACAATCCCGGGTCGGCACCGCAATTGCCGAGTCACGTTACTGGTGGCCGATCTTTGAAGGGACGCATTTGCTGTCTCTTTCAATTTCATTCGGTCTGATCTTCGTGACGGATCTGCGTCTGCTCGGTGTATGGCTGCGCCGTGTTCCGGTGACGGATGTATTGCATCAGTTGCGCCCTTATGTGTTGGGCGGCTTTGCCCTGACACTCATCTCTGGAGGCCTCGTGTTCTGGTCCGAGGCGGCGACTGTCGTTTCCAGCCCATTGTGGACAGTCAAGATCTTGCTGATACTACTCGGTGGATTGAACGCGCTGTATTTCGAATTCGTGATCGCCAAGCGACCGGAGGTGGTGGAAAATCGGTCGCCTCTGCCCGCGAGCGTCAGATACGCCGGCCTCGCATCGATGACGATCTGGACCGTGGTCATCATATGCGGACGCCTGCTCGCGTATCTGCCGCGTTAACGATTGGTGGACATTTGGGCATGACGCGCTTGACAACATCGGATGTTCTGACGGCAATTCAGAATAGCGGTTTCGCGCGCGCAATCACCAAGTCCGATCACTTGGTCATCGCCGGATTGCAGATCATCCATTTGTTCGCGTTCCTACTGCTGCTCAGCTCGCTGGTGCTGATGAGCCTGCGGTTG
>JAXDQI010000045.1:0-16223 GCA_034667965.1 Gammaproteobacteria bacterium | reverse complement strand
ACGTACCTTGGGGCAGCCGGTGATCGTGCCGCCGGGAAACAGGGCGCGTATGACCTGGACAGGCGACGCGTCCTCGCGCAGCCGCCCGCTCACGTTCGAGACGATGTGATGCACATGCGCGTAGGTTTCCAGAACCATGTACTCGTCGACACGAACGGTACCACCCACGCAGACGCGGCCGAGGTCGTTGCGCTCGAGATCGATCAACATCACGTGCTCGGCGCGCTCCTTTTCATTGTTCAGCAGCGACTCCACGAGTTCGGCGTCGGCCTCGGGCGAGGCGCCGCGCGGACGGGTGCCGGCGATGGGCCGCGTCGAGACGATACCCCCGCGAATCGATAGCAGCCGTTCCGGTGACGAACTCATCAAGGAAAAATCGCCATATCGCATCATGGCGGCGAACGGACTGGGATTGGTGGACCGCAAGCGCTCGTAGATCGACACCGGATCGAGCGTACGGTCGGATCTCACCTGCCACTGCCGCGAGAGGTTGGTCTGATAGACGTCACCTGCGGCGGTGTAGTCGAGTGCGCGGGAGACGGACTCGAGAAATCGAGCAGGATCCTCCTCCTGGACCACCAGGCCTGCGCCGAGGGACGGCGTCGCGGAAGGCGGCGTCAGGGGTGGCGGCGCCGCCGACTCACGGACATGATTCTCGAATGCGTCGAGGATGGCGTCTGCGCCCGGCTCGGCGACCAACCAGGCCTGCATGGTTGCCCGATCGCGGATCCATGCCGCAGGTGTGCGGATCGCGAGAGCGATCACGGAGTCGGGACTCGGGGGCAAGACGAGGCGCGTCTCGATTTCAGACGAGAGTTCGTAGCCTAGGTACAAGAGCCAGCCGCCGGCGAACGGCAGCGGCGCGGCAACGGAGGGTTGGCGCAACGCCCTCCACCACTCCTCCAATGCGCTCAAGAAGCCGCCCGCGCCCGCGGCATGGGGGCCGGACAACCGATACTGTGCATCGAGGCGCAGGCACTCGCCGGAACTCATGGGCAGGACATCGAAGCGGCCGCCCGGATGCGCCCGTGCGCCTAGGGGTGCGCTGCTCTCGAGCAGTGCCGGATAGATCTCCGGAAACCGCGCGATGAGCCGCAGAGGCTCAATGTCGGCGGAAAATGAGCGAACCGTTGGTGCCACCGAATCCAAACGAGTTGGACAACACGTATTCCAAAGCCATCTGACGGGCGTGCTTGGGCACGTAGTCGAGATCGCAGCCCTCGCCTGGTTGGTCCAGATTGATGGTCGGCGGCGCCGTCTGATCGCGCAGTGCGAGCACACAGAAAATCGCCTCGACCGCCCCGGCCGCCCCGAGCAGATGCCCGGTCATGGATTTGGTGGAGCTCACCGCCAATTTGTCCGCGGCCGCGCCGAAGGCGCGGCGGATGGCCGTCGTCTCGGCCCGGTCACCCAACTCGGTGGAGGTGGCGTGCGCATTGACGTATTGCACCTGGTCGGGGTTCAGCGCCGCGTCGGCAAGCGCCTTGACCATCGCCTTTCGCGCACCTTCGCCGTCTTCCGGCGGGGCGGTCACATGGAAAGCATCGCCGCTCATGCCGAACCCGCAAATTTCAGCATAGATCTTGGCGCCGCGGGTTTTCGCCGACTCGTAATCCTCCAGCATCATCGCGCCGGCGCCGTCGCCCATGACGAAGCCGTCGCGATCCTTGTCCCACGGGCGGCTGGCAGCCTGCGGATCGGAGTTGCGCTGGGACAGCGCCCTGGCCTGGGCGAAACCGCTCATCCCGGTCACGCAGGTGGCCATTTCCGATCCCCCCGCCAGCATCGCGTCGACTTCACCGTACTGGATCATCCGCATCGCCAAGCCCAAGGCATGGGTCGAAGTGGTGCATGCGGTCGCGACCGCCAGATTGGGGCCGGTGATGTTGAACGCGATCGAGAGGTGGCCGCTCACCAGATTGATGATGCTGCCGGGAATGAAAAACGGCGACACCTTCTTCGGTGAATGGGTCTCCAGGTACTTGTCGTAGGTGTCCTCGATTGACTCGAGCCCGCCCATGCCGGAGCCCATGAGTATCCCGATGCGGTCCGAGTTCGCCTCGGTCACCACGAGTCCCGAATCGCGCATGGCCTGCATCCCGGCGATGACGCCATATTGCATGAAGGCGTCCATGCGGCGTGCATCCTTGACGCTCAAATAGGGCTCGATATCCAGCTGACGAATTTCGCCGCCGAAGTGCGTCGAAAAAGTCGTGGTGTCGATCCGGGTTACAGGACCGATGCCGCTGCGGCCGGCCAGTATGGCCGACCATGCGGACGCCACGTCATTCCCCACGGGCGAGACGATTCCGAGACCCGTTACCACGACGCGTCGTTTGCTCAACAGCGACTCCTTGGGAGAGGAAGTTCGGAGGGCTTAGGCTTTAGACTTGTGCGAATTGATGTAATCGATCGCCTGTTGAACGGTCGTGATTTTTTCGGCGTCCTCGTCCGGAATTTCCGTCTCGAACTCCTCTTCGAGCGCCATCACCAGCTCAACCGTGTCGAGCGAGTCTGCGCCCAGATCGTCCACGAACGAGGCGTCATTGGTGACTTCTTCTTCTTTCACGCCCAGCTGTTCGGCCACGATCTTCTTAACTTGCTGCTCAACAGTACTCATCGTTATGGTCCTTTCGGGATAGCTATTTAAAAATGCACCGCTCGACAAGGGCTCGCGGCCAGCCTCCGCTATCGGCAGGGCGCGTATTTTATGTGAACACGACGTCGACGGCTACCAGTGGCGCGCAAGATTGAACGCCAACCGCATGCTACTTGACAAAATCATGGATTTAGGGTGGCCCGCACAGGGTCGCTGGGACAGATAGGGTCACGCCATGTACATCCCGCCATTGACGTGCAGGGTCTCGCCCGTGATGTACGAGGCGTCGGCGGATGCCAGAAACGCAACCGCCGCTGCGATATCCGACGGCAGGCCGAGCCGGGCCAGCGGAATCTGCCCGTTCAATGTCGTCCGTTGAGATTCGCTCAGCGCCCGCGTCATGTCCGTGTCGATGAACCCGGGCGCCACGACGTTGGCCGTAATGCCGCGGGATCCAACCTCGCGTGCGAGGGACTTGGTGAACCCGATCATTCCAGCCTTGGCCGCCGCGTAGTTTGCCTGGCCGGGATTGCCCGTGAGCCCGACGATGGATGCGATGCTGATGATGCGGCCCTTGCGCGCCTTCATCATCCCGCGGAGCACCGCCTTCGACAGGCGGAACACCGAGGCAAGATTGGTCTCCAGCACTGCGTCCCAATCGTCCTGCTTCATGCGCAGCAGCAACATGTCGCGGGTGATGCCCGCGTTGTTGCAGAGAATTCCGATCGCTCCTTCCTTCGCATCGATGTCGGCGATGACGGCGTCGATGGAATCCTGGCTCGTCACATCGAGCACGACGCCGCGGCCGCCCCGACCGCGCAGGCTCTCGGCGATGCGGTCCGCCCCTTCGGCGGTCGTCGCCGTACCGATGACGCGGGCGCCGTCGTTCGCCAATCGATCGGCGATCGCAGCGCCGATACCGCGCGATGCACCCGTCACCAAAGCTACCGCTTCATTCAGCATGTCGATGTCCTCAGCGCCTCGTCCAAGGATTGGGGATCCTCGAGCGCCAGCATTTTTAGATCGCGATTCTTGTCGATCCGGCGATTCAACCCGGTCAATATCTTTCCCGGCCCGCACTCCACGATCCGGGTCGCGCCGGCGCCGATCAGGGTGCGCACGGTGGCTGCCCAATATACGGGCGTGTGCAGCTGCTTGACCAAACTCGCACGGATCTGGTCGGGCTGGGCGTGCGTCGACACGTCGACGCCGTACACCGCAATCCCCGAAGCGGCGGCGACGGGAACACCGGTCAACCGCTCGCGCAAACGTTCGGCGGCGGGCCCCATGAGCGAACTATGCGCCGGTACGCTGACCGGCAGCGGCAGCGCGCGCCGCGCCCCCTTTCCGGTGGCGATTTCGATGGCCCGCGCGACCGCGGCCACGGTTCCGGCAATGACGACCTGGCCCGGCGCATTGAAATTGACGGCTTCGACCACGCCCGTGTCGGCCGCTTCACTGCAGGCGGCTTGCACGTCGATGTCTTCCAGGCCGATGATCGCCGCCATTGCCCCTTCGCCTTGCGGCACCGCGGTCTGCATCGCTTCGGCACGAAACTTGACGAGGTCGACGGCGACCCCGAAGTCGAGGCAACCCGCAGCCACCAGCGCCGTGAACTCTCCGAGACTGTGGCCCGCCATCGCGGCGGGCACGGCGCCGCCGCGTTCACGCCACAATCGGTATGTGGCCACGCCGGCCGTCAACATGGCCGGCTGGGTGCATTCTGTGGCATTGAGGGCCTCGGGTGGACCCTCCTGGCAGCGCTTCCAGAGATCGTAGCCAAGGACCTGCGACGCCTCGGCAAAGGTCGCCGCGATCACGGGCGAAATCTTCGCGAAGGCGCTCATCATGCCCACGGACTGCGACCCTTGGCCGGGGAAAACGAACGCTAGTGACATCTCTCATGGCCCTCGGGCAGCGGAACGGTGCTGGATTATAGCGGTACACGCCGCAAGTGGAGGCCGGCGAGCACCGCGCCGGCCGCAAAACCACACAGCGCGCCATACAAGTGGGCGTCGACCACCACGAGCGGCGGCTCGTGTCCGCCCAGCTGCTCGTAAGCCAGCTTGCCGCTCAAAAACACGATCAGGATCCATCGATCCCACGCACGATCGATCAGGTGTTTGGCGGCGCCGGCCGCCATGACGGAGTGGAGCACGCCCGATGCGCCCACGTACCAGGCGACGCGGGGACTCAACCACCACAGACCGGAACTGATGCCCAACGCGCCGGTGAAGACGATGACGCACCACTCGACCGCATCGAAATCCGCGGCGAACAACGACCATACCAGCACCAAACCAAGCCCATTCAACAGCAGATGGTGCGCGTCCAGATGAACGACGTGGGCCGTGAGCAGCCGCCACCACCCGCCCGCGGCGATCGCGCCCCGGTCATAGCGCAGCAACTCATTGCCGCTGTCGCCAAGACCCAACACGAGGCTCAAGACCAGCAGAATAAAAAGCAACCAAACCCACCGGCCGTCATCCAACTGCAACGCAGCGGCAACGCGCGCCAAGCCATTTGTTCCGTCACGGGGCATTGGGGCTGCCTATTTTGGTATCATTCGAAGAATTTTCGAGGTCATCATGCGTAATCGGCAAAGCGGTTTTACCCTCATCGAGATCATGGTCGTGGTCGTCATTCTCGCAGTGCTCGGCGCGCTCGTGGTGCCGAAAATTCTGGAGAACGTCGACAAGGCCCGCGTCACCCGTGCACAGAGCGATATTCGCGCCATTCAAACCGCGCTCGATCTGTATCGTCTGGATAACTTCAAGTATCCCACCACCGAGCAGGGATTGCAGGCGCTGGTCAAGCAGCCGGCGGACCCGACCATCACGAATTACCGTTCCGGCGGCTACCTGCCGTCGCTCCCGAAGGATCCGTGGAACAACATCTATCAATATCAGAATCCGGGCGCGGATGGGCGTGATTACGAGATCACCACGTACGGGCGCGATGGCAAACCGGGCGGCGAAGGCTACGACGCCGATATCAGCACGAGCACCCTCGATCAACGATAACCGGCCCGCTTGCGGCGATCGCGGCATGCGAAGCAAAGGTTTCACACTGGTCGAAATCTTGGTGGTCGTGGTGATCATGGCAATCGTGATTTCGCTGGCGGTGCTGTCGATCGGCGTCACCGGCCGCGATTCGCAACTCGATGAAGAGAGCCGGCGAATCGAAGGGTTGGTGGGCCTGCTGCACGAGCGGGCTCTGCTCGAGGGACATGATTTCGGCATGCGCATCGAACCCTCGGCCTATGAGTTCGTCGTATACGAAGCCGCCCGCGACCGCTGGTTGCGCATGGACCAGGACCTCGAATTTCGGCATCGCGAGTTGCCCAAGGGCGTGAGTTTCGTATTGCAGCTCGATTCACAGACCGTCGTCCTGAAACCCGTCGACCGAAATCTGAAGAGCGATCAGATAACTTCGAGTCCCCAGGTCGCGATTGCGGCGAGCGGCGAAGGCACGCCGTTTCGTCTGACGCTGGAGCGTGCCGCGACCAATGCGAGGGCGTCGGTGGAAGGTGACGCTCTGGGCAAGATTTCCCGAGTGGGTTCGGATCACCAGGACAAGCGCACGTGAAGGACGCACGCGGCTTCACGCTGGTGGAAGTGCTGGTGGCGTTGATGGTCGTGGCGATGGGTCTGGCGGCGTTGATGGTGGCGGTAAGCGGCACCGCGCGCACCAGCGGCTATCTGCGGGACAAGACGCTGGCGCAATGGATCGCGCTCAACCGCCTCACCGAAGTGCGCCTGAACATGAACAAATTCGGACAGAACACGGACACGGGCGAGCTGGTGTTTGCCGGCCGCACGTGGCATTACGACACTCGCTACTTCGACACCAGCATCGCCACCATGAAGCGCGTGGTGGTGCGGGTCTACGAGGGCAACGCCAAGGCGAAGGGCAACCCGGTCTCGGAGTCTACGGGCTTTCTCGGCACGGCGCTGAGCCCTCCCGGTAGCACCGATATCGATTGGAACCCGCCCGCAGGCACTCCTGGCGCAGGCACGGTGGGAACGCCGATCACGCCGACTCCTACCCGATGAACCACCCGCGTTCCCCGCCGCGTGGTTTCACGCTGATCGAGATGCTGGTCGCGCTCTTGATCCTCGGCATCATGTCGGCGTTGGGATACGGCACGTATCGCGCGGCGCGCATATCCGCGGAGCGCACCGAAGAATCGCTGAAGCGCTCGCGCGAGCTCGAGTTCGGCATGCGCGTCCTGGTCATGGACTTTGCACAGTTGGTGCCTCGTCCGGTGCGCGATCCTTTGGGCCAGAGCCGCTTGCCGGCGCTCCAAGGCAGACAAGGCAACGGCACCAGTGCCGGTACCGCGGACTCGAGCGCGTCCGGCTCGAGTTCCGGTGGCATGCACTTCGACTCCGGACCCGGATTCAAATCGAGTTTCAGCAGCACCAGCACCACCAGCCTGCCGCTCGCCGAATTGACGCGGGGCGGATGGTCCAATACCGCCGGGCAACAACGCAGCACGCTGCAACGCGTTTCCTACGCACTCATCGACGACGTGCTGAAGCGCAGCTACACGACGGCGCTCGACACGGTGCAGGGTGTCAACCCCGTGGTGCAGGATTTACTGAGCGGCGTCAAGACCATCCAGTTTCGCTATCTCGACGCCAATCAGGCCTGGCAGAACGCCTGGCCGCCGCCGACAGCGCAGGGTCCGGACGGCTGGCGGGCACGGCCCGTCGCGGTGGAGGTCACCATCGAATTCAAGGATTGGGGCCGGATCCGGCGTCTGATCGAGGTAGCCGGTTGAGGCACAATATCCGAAGCCGACAACGGCCGGCCGGCCGGCGGAAACAGCAGGGCGTGGCGCTCATCATCGCGCTCATCCTCGTGGCGCTCGCGACCATTCTCGCGACCAAATTGAGCTTCGACGGCTGGCTGGAGCGGCGGCGCACCCTCGGCGTCCTCGCAGCGGAGCAAGCCCTGCATTTCGGCCTCGGGGCCGAGGCGCTGGCAGCGGACGTTTTGGGCCAAGCACCGGGCGGCACCCAGCAGGTTACGCTCAATCAACCATGGGCCCAACCCACGCAGCCTCTGCCGCTCACGCCCCCGAATGACCCCGAGGGCGAGCCCATCGGCACCTTGCAGGGCGCGCTCGAGGACATGCAGGGGCGGTTCAATCTCAATAATCTCGCCGCTCCCGCCGCCCCGACCGGTCAGGGTGGCGCCATTATTCCTGGCGCCGCCGGCACGCAGTACGACCCGGCGCCCCTCGCGCAGTTTCAACGGCTGCTGGTATCCGTGGGTCTCGAGCCCAAGTGGGCCGGCATCGCCCGCGACTGGATCACGTCCACCGACATTCCGAGCAGCCCGGACGGCGCCAAGGATTCGATTTATACCAGTCAAACCCCGCCCTATCGCACCGGCGAGTGGCCCATGACCAGCCCCAGCGAACTCATGAACATGCCCGGCTTCGGTGCCGACCGGTACCGGAAAATTGCGCCCTATGTCACTGCCCTGCCTGGAAACACGGTCAAAGTCAACGTTTGCACGGCCCCGGCTCTCGTGCTGGAGAGTCTCGCAAAAAATTTGAATGGCGAGTGGTCGCGGAGCGCGGACCTATTGACTAGCGAGCGCAAGACGGGCTGTTTCCCCACGCTCGCAGCATTCACTACGATTGTAAATGGGGCCGACCCGACAGTAAAAAACACACTTGCGACCTATGTCGGCGATAATTCCGCATTTTTCCGGCTCACTACCCGGGTCACGCTTGGCACTACGGATTTCACCTTGTACAGTCTTTTGAAAACGGGCGGCAGCGGCGTTGGCGGCGGCGGTGGTAAGGTAACGCCCCTGCTGCGCACGTTCGGGACGCTCTGACCACAATGCCCCACACAATACTCTTACGCCTGCCCGCAACCGGCCAAGAGGATACCGAGTGGTTGACCATCGACGATGCCGGTAATCCCGCAACGGCGCGCCAGCGCGGCCCGCTGAGCCTCGCCGCCGCGGTGGGGCGTTCGGCCAAGGTCGTCGTGACCGCACCAGCCGCGCAAATTCTTCTGGCGGAGCCCGAGCTCCCCCCCGGCAGCGGCGTCAGGCTGGCGCGCGCCGTGCCCTTCGCACTCGAGGAGCAGCTCACCGAAGACATCGATCATCTGTTCTTCGCGTTGGGCAAGCGGCGCGCCGGCGGCGGAACGCCCGTAGCTGTCCTGTCGCGCAGCGTTCTGGAAGGTTGGCTCTCGGACTTGAGCGCCGCCGGTATCGCGCCCGCGGCCATCTACGCGGACATGTCGCTGCTGCCGCAAAACCCCGGCCAGAGCGTGCTCTGGCTGGAGCAGGGGCGCCTGTCGGTGCGGCGGCCTGGAAAACTGCCCTTTGCCGTCGAACTCACACCCGTCACCGAGGCCATGATCGTCGCCGGAGTGATCGCCGACCCGCTCGCGGCCGGCGGTGGTTCACACACGATGGAAAGCGCCGTTCTCTACGTGACCCGCGAAGACTGGGCGATCGTGCAGGATGAAATCGAGACTCTGGCGGAGCGATTCGCATCGCTGAAGATTCAATTACTTCCCGACGGGCCCTTGCCGTGGTTGGCGCGCGGTCTCGAGGGCACTGATGCCGTGAATCTGCTGCAGGGTGAGTTCGCCCCGGCGACAACCGGGATTGGCTGGCGCAAGTGGCGAACCGCAGGCGCTCTCGCCGCCGGCCTCCTGGCGGTGCATGTGGCGGCCGACGCCGTCCAGCTGCGGCAGGCGAAGCATGAATCCGCCGCGCTCGACGCGCAAATCGCGCAGGTGTTCTCCTCCTCGATGCCGGCCGTCGAAATGAAGGACGCTCGCCGCCAGATGCAGACGCGGCTTGACCGAATCCGCCACTCCGGACCCGGACCGCAACATTTCCTGCGCACGCTGCAGGCGTTGAGCGAGGCAATGTCGCAAGGCCCGAATACCACCATCGATTCCATGAGCTACCGGCAGGATCTACTCGAGATGAGAGTCACCGCACCCAGCCTGGCCGCGCTCTCCCAGTTGTCGCAACGCGTGGGCAAACAAGGGCTGGCCGCGGAGATTCAATCCTCGACGCCGGTGGGCAGCGGTGTCGAGGCTCACGTGCAAGTGCGCCCCGCCGGCGCGCCCAAGGCGCGCCCATGAACACGCTCAAGGCCTGGTATTCCGGACTGCAGGCGCGCGAACAGCGGGTCGTCGCGATCGGCGGCGCCGCGTTGTGCGTGCTCATCGTGTTGGGCGGTATCCTGCTTCCTCTGGAATCGGCCGTATCGAACGCAGTGAAAACCCAGCAGACGAGGCGCGAAGACCTGGCATGGATGCGGGTGAATGCGCCCGAGATTCAGGCGGGCGGCCCAGCGGTGGCGGACACCGGAGAAGCACCCGTGGTACTGGTGGACCGCGTGGGCCGAGAGGCCGGTCTCGGCAGTGCATTGCGGGGAACCCAACCGAACGGCGCCGGCGTACGCGTGCAGCTGGAGTCGGCGCCCTTCGACGTCTTGGTCGCCTGGCTTGCCACGCTCGAGGAGCGCTACGGTTTCGCGATCGAATCCATTTCAGTGGATCGCGCCGCCAAGCCCGGAGTCGTGAATGCCAACATCACGTTCGCCCAAGCGGGGCGCTAGGCCGCCAGTCGAAACGAGGCGCCCGCGCTTCGTTCTGCCGATAATCCTGATCGCCGTGTTGGCGGTGCTCTCGGTGGCCGTCATCGCCCTGCCGGCCTCGCTGGTCATACGATTCCTGCCGCCCTTCATCGCCGCTGACGATTTTTCCGGCAGCCTGTGGCACGGTTCAGCGGGGAGAATCGCCGTGAACGGGCGCGACGCCGGAGCCATCGAATGGCGTCTGCATCCGCTGCCGCTGATGCGGCTGACTGTGTCGGCGGATTTGCATTGGGTCAAAGTCGGCTTCGTCGCCGACGGAACGGTGGACGTCAATCGTCAGGGTTTCACCTTGCGCAACGTCGAAGGCGACGGGCCGGTGGAAGACCTGGTCGACCTGGGTATGGCCGCCGGCTGGCACGGCACGGCCAGTTTCAAATTCACCGACCTCAGAGGGGTGTTCGCGGGCGACGCCGCGACCCTGGTTTCGGCCGTGGGCAACCTCAGCGTGTCGAAACTCGCATCACCGCAGATTGCCGGCGGCGCGGACTTGGGGGGATATGTCCTTCATGTGGCCGACGCCGCGATCACCCCCGATACCGACGCAACGGCGGAACTGACCGACACGGGCGGTCCGCTTCAGGTGAACGCGACCATCCACTTTGCCGCCAAGGACCACACCGGCACCCTGTCCGGAACGGTCAAGGAGCGCGCGGGCGCTCCGCCGGCGCTCCTTGCTCAGCTCGACAATCTCACCCAACTCCACGCGCGGGACGGCCAAGGACGCATTCCGGTCGAGCTTGAATTCACCCTATGAGTCGACGGCAATGAACACAGCGCAATCGACGCGCTCGGCCAGCGACTGCCGTTCAGGACCCGACCACCAACGACCGCCCGAGGACCTCGGATAAAACCCGACGACGATCAGATCGACCGCCAATCGCTTGGAATGCGCGACGATCTCCTCGAGCGTGTTGCCGTGAGTCAGATATCCCGTGGCGGCGACACCGCGCACGCGCAGCCATTCAATGGACTCATCGAGAAGTTTGCGATAGTCGCCCTCGCGATCGATCACGCAGGCGTGGCCGGCCGCACCGGCCAGCACGACCGGATCGGGCACCTCGGACGAGATGATCGACAACACATGCACTTGAGCACCAACCAGAATGGCGAGTTCGGCGCCCTGCTTCAACGCCGCCCGGCCCGCCCGGCTGCCGTCGTAGCATAAAAGCACCTGCTTGAACATGACCGTCATGATATCCCCAACGTCCGATAAAAACCGCGCCCGCGGTTCGGACACGCATCACACTCTATGATGCAGAGTACTTGACCCTGTAGTGCAAAGTCTCTTACAGTCGCCGCATGCAAGGCCCCATCCCGATCGAGAGCCGTGCGCTCGGCACGCTCGCCTATATTCGGACGTCCATCGAATCCTCCGGTTCCATGGCCGTCCCCGGCATGGCGGGCCTCGTCATGGGCCTCATCGGCATCGTCGCGTCAATCGTCGCGTCGGTTCCCCGCTGGGCGCATCTTTGGCTCCAGATCTGGCTGGTCGCCGCCGCCTTCGCGCTCGTTGTGGGCGGAGCCATGATGGCCCGCGAGGCTGCGCAGAGCGGCCATGCGCGCTACTTGGGGCCCGTGAGAAAATTTCTCATGTGCTTGTGCCCTGCCCTGCTGGCCGGCGCCGTCCTGACTTTCGTTCTGTGGCGTACTGCGACGACGGCTCTCATACCCGGGGTCTGGCTCCTGCTCTACGGCTGCGCCGTATTGTCGGCGAGCACCGTGACCATTCCCCGCACCATGCGTCTCATCTGCTTCATGGGGGCGCTGTTCATGATGCTCGGCCTCCTGGCATTCGCGGCGCCGGCGGGCATCCACACGCTGATTCTGGGATTGGGCTTCGGTGGCCTGCATACCATTTTCGGCATCCTGATCGGACAAGTGAGTCATGGCGACTAGGACCACGGCTGCAAAGCGCGAGGATGGAGCCAAACGCGAGGATGCGATGGAACAGCATGCGATAAAACCCAAATCGAAGCCTGAACCCGTCTCCCGTCCGCAGCGAATGAACGAGGACGGGGGCTTGGACCGCCTGATCTACGAGCGCGTGCGCCTCGGCATCATGAGCGCTCTGGCGACGAACGACGAACTCACCTTCAACGAATTGAAGGCGTTGTTCGATGTCAGCGACGGCAACTTGGGCGCCCACGCCCGCAAGCTGGAAGAAGCAGGCTACATCGCGTGCGCGAAGTCCTTCGAAGCGCGGCGTCCGAAGTCCCGCTATCGAATCACTCACGTCGGTCGAAAGGCGCTGCTGCGGTATCTGGAGCATATCGAAGCGGTCATCAAGGCGACCCGGCGGAGCTGATATGCACGTTGCAATCATCATGGATGGAAACGGGCGCTGGGCCACCCACCGCGGCCTGCCGCGCGTTGCCGGTCACGCCGAAGGTGCGAAATCCGTGCGGACCGCCGTCGAGACCGCCGCCAGGGCGGGAATCGACACTCTCACCCTTTACGCATTTTCCGCCGCCAATTGGGCGCGCCCTCCGGCGGAGATTGCGGCGCTCATGAAGCTCTTCGGTCAGTACCTGTTCAGCGAGACGCGCCGGTGCGTCGAACAGTCCATCTGCGTCAACGTCATCGGCCGGCGCGATCGGTTGAGCGAGAACCTGCTGCGTTCGATCGAACAAAGCGAGCGCTTGAGCGCATCGTGCACCGGTATGCACCTGCGTGTTGCGGTCGATTACTCCTCTCAGTACAGCATCGTACGAGCGGCTCAAGCCGCCGCGCGGGAGGCCGCGGCCGGGACGGATCTCACCACCGACGATTTCGAGCGATCGCTGCACGAGGTCGATCATTCGGCACGCGCCGCGGGGCCGGTCGATCTGCTGATCCGCACGGGGAATGAGCGGCGTCTCAGCGATTTCCTGCTGTGGGAATGCGCGTATGCGGAACTGCATTTCTCCGAGTGCCTTTGGCCCGACTTCGACGAAGCGCGCTTTCGGCAGGCGCTTTCGGACTATGCGGGACGGCAGCGCCGCTTCGGCGGCCTAAGCGCACAGCGCGGTGACGCACCTTAGCGCTCATACTGATAAATTCGCGACACAAGGAACGTGCCCATGCAGCATCTCAGCGCATATCGACCCTTTCGATTTCTCATTGGGGTTGCGGCTGCCGCCCTCTTCACCGCCTGTGGTGGTGGTGGTGGTAGCGGTGGTGGTGGCGGGGGAGGCACGCCTGCGCCGAGTGGTCTGAGCTATCCCACTGCACCCGCCTTTGTGGTCGGAAAGGCTATTTCGTCCTTGTCGCCCACGGTCACCGGTACGGTGTCCACGTACTCGGTCAGCCGCGCCTTACCCGCGGGCCTTAGTCTGAGCGCCAGCACCGGCGTCATCTCCGGGACACCGACCACGGTGACAAGCGCTGCGAGCTATACGGTTGAAGCGAGCAACTCCGGTGGTAACACCACTGCGACCATAACTCTCACGGTCAACGATGCACTTCCGGCGATCAGCTATGGCGGGACTAACTTCGCGTTCACGAAGCAGGCGCCGGTACACCTGACACCCGCGAACAGCGGCGGCTCCGTCGCCACGTGGTCGATAAGCCCTGCCCTTCCCACCGGTTTGACGTTTGGCACGACGGACGGAACCATCGCCGGCACGCCCACGGCGGCTGCGGCCGCGGCGAGTTATGTGGTGACGGCTCAGAACTCCGGTGGCCAAACCAAAGTCGACCTTACGCTCGCCGTTCAGTCCGTGCTGCTCAGCCTCGGGAACACTGCCGGCATCGATCGCATTCGCCTCGCGAATTCCCGCGTATTGAGCCTGGGCGATGGCGGCTCGTGGGTGCTGTGGGATGCCGCCACGGCGGCGCTTGTTGCGACCGGCGCCGCTGACTGTCTCACACCGCCTACCAACGCCCAGCCCACCTGTAATATTAAGCCGCTGGCAGATATGGCGGGGTCGATAGTCATCATCGAAATCAGCGGTGCGCTCGAGATGCGTTCGGCATCGAACGGAAGCTTGATAGCGACGTTGACCGTTCCCGCCAACCTCAGCTGGTGGCGGCTCGCGTCGGACGGGAGTTACCTCTGTGCGGGCGGCCCGAGCGGGCTGACCGTCTGGTTGCCCACCGGCGCAGTCGCCGTGTCCCACACGGGCGATTACTCGAGCGCGATCGCGTTCGCCGCGCCAGGCGCGGTGCAAGTCGGCCTTGGGCCTGCCGGCACGGCCGTCATTGAGACGATATCGCTGCCGTCGGGCTCGTCGTCCACAGGTCCGGCCTTTCAGGGGCAGTTCAATTCATGGTTCCAGGACGGCGGTCAGTTCCTGACCAACACTGGAAATACCGTCTGGGTGTATTCGGCCGGCGGAACTCAGGAAGACATCAGAGTTCTGCCGACGATCTCATATCTGACGGGACAAGGCGGTTGGTTTTGGACCTACGGCGACGCTAATGCGCTCACCGTCTACAAAGTCGGTGCGAGCGCGACACCCGCGGGCACTTTTTCCGTTGGCTCGCTTGCCTCGCCGATTCCGTCCGGTACGACGATCGGTGCTTCGGAAAAAGCACTTGTCGGATCGCCGATATCGGTCGTCGGTGTGGTCCACCTCATCGACCTATCGGGCCCCAGTCCTGTCATGGTGGATCACACCACGCCTGCATACGACAACACGGCGTACGCGGCGATCTCGAGCTCCCAGTGGTTGGTCGGAAACGCCGACGGCACTCTGCTCGATGGAACGAGTCTGGGAAGCACGTTGCGGTATTTCGGGTACGGCCGCGCATTGAGCATCGCCGGCAGCGCGCAACGGGTCGCCGTCTCCACGGCTGTGGGGAAGATTCTCTTTTTCAATGTGGCGACAAGCGCATTGGAAGGGACCGTCGACTCACCCGGCTCGCCTGGCTACCCCGGCTCGCAGATCGCGCTGTCGGGAGATGGCAGCGTGCTGGTCGCCGGTAGCACGGGGGGCACGGGAGCGGTGCAGGTCTATTCGCTGCCAGGCGGCACGTTGACCTACAGCTGGCCTCCAGCGACTCTCCTGTCCTTTACGCTGTCCGATTCGGGAACCGTGTTAGGTCAGATTCTAGAGACCTGCCCAGCAGGGAATTGCACCGCGACCCGGCAGGTTACAGCCACCACCGGTGGAGCGGCAATCTGGTCCGACACTACAAGCCCTAACACTGTGCAACCCATTCGCCTTTCACCGGACGGCACTTTGATAGCGGTCTCGTCGATCTCTGCTGGCGTAGTGACGACGAACATCTATCACAATGGAACCCTGGTGACGGCGATACCGGGCTGGGCCACTTGCTGGCTCGACAATACCCACCTGCTTGTGCAAGACCGTGGCGGAACCACTGGCTCCGGCTACACCAGCAGTGTGATTGTCGATCCGTCGGGTCTCAAACTCAGCACGCCGGTCCCGCACGACTTCGAGGACCCCTTTCAGGTCGTGGGGCCCGACTCGATTTATGTGCCCGGTCAGAACAGTATCTTTTCGGTATCGACGGGTGCTCCCACCTTCACCGCTGCTCCGTCGACCGTTGTCGGAGCCGTCGCAGGCTCGCACGTCGTGTTCACGTCCGGAAACCAGGTGCTCAGTCAGCCATTTTGAGTAGTAGTCTCATCGATAAACGTTTCAAACGTTTCCGGGGAAACGCCGCTCCCGGCCGGGGATGCTGGCTCGGCCCGGGGAGCGAGTTCGGCCTGCGCGCGTTCTTGCTGATGGCACAGTACCCAGACGCCGAGTTCGTAATCCATGCGCTCACCACGCCAACGGGTGGCGGCTGTGTCGCTGTCGATGTGGATGTCCTGGGCATCATTGGCCTCACGCAGTGCGGTCCATTCATAGGTTGGCGGCGGTTCGCGGTACCCAATTTCGAACTCACGCCCATCGGGCCTTAGAAACCGCCAGCCCCCGCCGCGGCGGGCTTCGATCGCGATCCCACCTTCATGCACCAAGCGGTGATGGGAACGGCACAGCGTCCCGAGATTGGACAGCTTGGTCTCGCCGCCGTCGACCCAATGCT
>JAXDQI010000044.1:0-6689 GCA_034667965.1 Gammaproteobacteria bacterium | reverse complement strand
CCCGTAGTAGCGCTTGCCCGGATAGCCTTCGGCATATTTGTTGGTCAGCACCGAACCCTGCGCCTCGAGCACCCGCGGACTGGCATAGTTTTCCGAGGCGATCAGCTCGATGTGGTCCTCCTGGCGGCCCCGCTCCCCGGCTATCGCCTTGGCCAGCTCCGGATCAAACCCGGCTATCGTCATCGAGGCATTGAACATGTGGTTCTCCGAATTAATTTACTTCAGACGGTCAATACGATCTTGCCGATGTGACTCGACGATTCCATGAGTTGATGCGCCGCAGCCGCTTCGGCCAGCGGAAATGATGCGTGAACGATCGGCCGCACTCGCCCGGAGGCGAGGAGCGGCCATACGTTGGATCGCACGGCATCGGCGACGGCCGCTTTCTCCTTGATGGTGCGCGCCCGAAGAGTCGAACCGGCCACCGTCAGCCGTTTGGTCAGGAGGACGTTCAGCTTGATCTCCGCTCTCGCGCCGCCCTGCATGGCGATGATCACGAGCCGCCCTTCGTTTGCAGCGACCTTCAGATTGCGGTCGAAATAGTCGCCGCCGATCATGTCGAGAATCACGTCCGCTCCCTTGCCGCCGGTGGCCGCAAGAACGACCTCGACGAAATCTTCGGTGCGGTAGTTGATGCCGCGCACGGCGCCGAGCCGCTCGCATGCACGTGCCTTGTCATCACTGCCGGCCGTGGCGTACACGCGGGCGCCCAAAGTGCTCGCAAGCTGGATGGCCGTGGTACCAATGCCGCTCGTGCCGCCGTGAATCAAGACGTTGTCGCCCGATTTGCACCGGCCGCGCGTGAACAAATTGTCCCATACCGTAAAAAAAGTCTCGGGCACCGCCGCGGTTTCCACCACGCTCATGCCCTTCGGTACCGGCAGACAGAGCGGCGCGGCAGCGACGGCGAATTCAGCGTAACCGCCGCCGGACAACAGCGCGGCGACCTGATCGCCGACCGCGAGGCCGGCAACGTCGGGGCCGAGGCTGACGATCTCTCCCGCGGCCTCCATGCCGGGAATATCCGAGGCGCCCGGCGGCGGCGGGTAGCGGCCCTGCCGCTGCATGACATCCGGCCGGTTGACGCCGGCTGCCGCCACTCGAATCAGAACTTCCTGGGTGCCCGGTTTCGGGACCGGACGAACCGCGATTCGCAGTTGTTCCGGCCCGCCGGGTGCCGCTATCTCGACGGCTTTCATCTCAGTAGGAATGACGTTCATAGATTCTCCGGGCCCGAGTTATCCATCGGCCAGTGCTTTTACATGGGCAACGGCGCTGCGGCCGAGAGCCGACAGGTTGTATCCACCCTCGAGCATCGAGACGATTCGCCGTTGCGAATGGCGGGCAGCGACGTCCATCAATTGCTCCGTCATCCAAACGTAGTCGGCCTCGATCAGCGACATGCCGCCCAACAGGTCTTCGCGATGGGCGTCGAAACCCGCGGAAATGAAAATCATGTCCGGCTTGAACGACTCCAGCGCGGGCAGCCACTCTTCCTCCACCGCCGATTTGACCGCCGCTCCGCCGCTTCCTGCCGCGAGCGGCACGTTCACCATGTTGGGGGCCGGAGTGTCGGTGCCGCTGTAGGGATAGAAGGGATGCTGGAAAAAGCTTGCCATGAGGACGCGATCGCGCCACCGCGGCACGCCGAACATATCTTCCGTCCCGTTGCCGTGATGAACATCGAAGTCGATGATGGCGACACGTTCGAGGCCCTTGACCTCGAGCGCGTAGGCGGCGGCCACGGCTATATTATTGAATATGCAAAAGCCCATCGAGCGAACGCGCGTCGCGTGGTGACCGCAGGGGCGCACGGCGCAAAAAGCGTTCGTGGAACGCAGCGCAGTCACTTCATCCACCGCGAGCAAGCCCGCGCCGGCGGCACGGCGTGCGGCGTCAAGGCTGTGCGGATTCATTGCCGTATCCGGATCCAGCTGGATGCGCCCCTCGGTGGGCGCGTGCTCGAATATCAGGTCGACATAGGCGCCGTCATGGATACGCTTCAGGTCTGCGCTTTGCGCGAGCGGCGCCTCGAGCGTACGCAACTCTTCGATCAACCCGGAACTTCGCATGCTCGCATTGATGGATTTCAAGCGGTCCGGACATTCGGGATGGCCGGCGCCCATCTCATGACGCAGACAATCTTCGTGAGTGATATAGGCGGTGGTCATGCACGATTCCTCTGGAGTGAGCCTCATCATCGCTTGGCGAGCCGCCAGCGGTTCGTATAGTCCCATAAAACAGCCCATTCCCGGAGCTTCTGATATATCATATTTCAGACGACTTACCGAGTGGGGAGGCGGGCGCTCCGGCCGCCAGGTGGCTCCGGTCAGGCGAAGAGCGTTGCCGCTAAGACCATGACAGCAGTTCCCACCGGAAACTGCTTTCGACCGCCTGCGTATCGTCGACGGAGTCATCCAAATAGTAGGAACCCCTGCTCTCGCGGGCGACCCAGCGCCCCACCTCGGGAGCAAACCACACGGTTTCGTGGCGAACCGAGTCACCTCGTCCGACGTCGGAGTTCTCGAAGTGAATTACATTGACGTAGCGCAGCGCCTTGAATTGCCCCGCCGGCACGGTGATCGTTTCCCATGCCTCAGCCTTCATCGTTTGATTCCACGGCAGGGTGGGGCCGGCTTCGGATGATTTGTATTTCGCCTCGATGCGGGTTTGCCAACCCGGCTGCAATTTGGCCGGCCACAGCGGAATGGGCGGATCGTATACCTGAAGCCGGCCCCAGTGCGGATCCGCGAGGATCGTACCCCAGGAAGTTTGAATCTCGGTCGGCAAGGCGACCGCAGGTTTCGGGTGATGGACAAGCTTGCGCCACCAGCCTGCGTCGGTCGTATCCGCAGCGGTATCACCCTCGGTGTGCGAATCGATGTCGATGGTGCGATCGACGGACGAGACACGATCGACTTCGGTGTCGAGCAGCGCACCATTGAAGAGGTCATGCTTTGCATAGCGCCACGTCTGCCCGGTCATGGGTTGGCGTAAGGACGGAGCCGGCCCCGAGGCTGCCATGCCGACCCCCATGCGGTTCGCCGCGCAGCCAACAGGCAACGCCGCGGAAGCGATCAAAAAAGTTCGTCTCGTGAGTGTTCGCATGACCTTCCCCTTTGCAGCTCCGGCGCGTAGCGTGACCGCGTCCCGAGTCTGAGGGTCGATAAATATTCGCCCTTAAGATATATTAAATATTACACGCTCGCCCCGCGCCTATCTACTCGCACATCCGCCATGTCGCAGAACCTGCCAGTGATCTCTCAGAACTCGGATATCCGGTTCCTTGGCAGGTTGTTGGGAGATGTCATCCGCCGGCGGGGCGGGGAATCTCTGTTTCACCGCATCGAGGCCATCAGAGCAGCCTCCGTCGATCGCCACCGTGGTGTTGCTCAACCGCGCGAACTCTCGGCGGGCTTGGATTCGCTGTCGTTGGATGAGGCGGTCGCGTTCGTGCGCAGCTTCATGTTGTTTTCCATGTTGGCTAATCTGGCGGAAGACCGACAGGGCGCCGTGGTGGAAAAGGAGAGCACTCTGGCGGCGACGCTCCACTATTTGAGCGCTCAAGGCACTGCGCCGTCCGAGGCCGCAGCGCTGCTCGAGCGCGCCTTCATCGTGCCGGTCCTGACCGCGCATCCCACGGAAGTCATGCGCAAGAGCATGCTGGATCACCGAAACCGCATCGCCGCGTTGCTCCGCCGCCGCGATGCCGGCCTCGATGAGAGCGACGAGGGTCAACCCATCGAGGAAGCCATCGGGGCGCAGATCACCTTGCTGTGGCAGACCCGGGCGCTGCGCCGCGAGCGTCTCTATGTGGCGGACGAAGTCGATACGGTGCTCACCTACTTCAGGGACGTTTTCGTGCCGGTCATCCCGGTGTTGTATGCGCGTTGGGAGCGCGTGCTGGGTCGACGTCCGGCGAGCTTTCTGCGGCTCGGCAGTTGGATCGGCGGCGATCGCGACGGCAATCCGCATGTGGTGGCGGACTCATTGCGCCTGGCCCTGGATCGCGCGTCGAAGCTGCTCCTGTTGGATTATCTCGAGCAACTGAACAGTCTCGGCGCCGAACTCTCGATCTCGAACGAGCTTGCGCAGGTGTCGGACGATGTCATGGAGTTGGCGCGGAAGAGCGGCGATATGAACGCGGCGCGCGCCGACGAGCCGTATCGACGCGCGATCACCGGCATTTATGCGCGGCTCGCAGCCACCTACATTCGTTTGACCGGCCAGGCGCCGCCCAGACCGGCTTCGGTCGACGGGGAAGGCTATCCCGATCCACAAAGTTTTCGCACGGATCTATTGCTTCTCGAACAATCGCTCGCGGGGGAAAGCAAGATCGAGCCCGCGGGCGGCGGTCTCTTGCGGCTGATTCGGGCGGTGGAGACTTTCGGGTTTCACCTGGCCACGCTGGATCTGCGTCAGAACGCCGACGTGCATGAGCGCGTCGTCGGCGAGCTTCTGCGGGTGGCCGGCGTGTCGGCAAACTACGGCGGTCTTGACGAAGCGGACCGGATCGATTTGTTGCGGCGCGAACTCGCGACCGAGCGACTATTGTCGAGTCCGTACGCCGCTTATACGCCGGAGACCGCATCCGAGCTTTCCATCGTCGGTGCCGCGGCCCAGGCGCATCGCCGCTACGGTCCCGAATGCGTCAAGAGCTACGTCGTCTCGAAATGCGAAAGCGTTTCGGATCTGTTGGAGGTGAACGTCTTGCTGAAGGAGGCGGGCCTCTACCGTGCGCGAGGCGCGCCCACCGCCGCCATCATGGCGGTGCCCTTGTTCGAGACCATCGGCGATCTACGTCGTTCGGCCGATATCATGCGTTCCTGGCTGCAATTGCCCGAGGTCGCCGCGATCACCGCGGCGCGTGGCTTCCAGGAAGTGATGCTCGGCTATTCGGACTCGAACAAGGATGGCGGCTACCTCACGTCGGTGTGGACCGTGCACCAAGCGACGCAGGCGCTCGATGCTGAATTCTTGAAGTCCGGCACGGCCTTGCAGATCTTCCACGGGCGAGGCGGCGCGGTCGGCCGCGGCGGCGGTTCGTCGTTTGCGGCTATTCGGGCGCAACCGCCCGGCAGCCTGCACGGGCGCATCCGCATCACCGAACAGGGAGAGATCATCGCGGCAAAATACGGTACGCGAGAAGGGGCGGCGGCCAATTTGGAAGCCATTTGCGCCGCGACGCTGCTGGCGTCGCTCGAGCGCGAGTCGCTGTCCGAGACGGATCGCCGGCGCTTTTCGGCGGCCATGGATGGTTTGTCCAGCGAGGCATTGAAGGCATATCGGGCGCTGGTGTACGAAACGGAGGGCTTCACGGAATTCTATCGCCAGATGACCCCGGTAGTGGAGATCTCCGAATTGAAAATCGGATCGCGTCCAGCATCACGGTCCCAATCGACGCGCATCGAGGACTTACGCGCGATTCCCTGGGTATTCAGTTGGGCGCAGGCGCGGGTGATGTTGCCCGGCTGGTACGGGTTCGGGCAGGCGCTGCGGTCGTTCACCGACACGGGCCTGCTGCGGGAAATGCTCAGCGCATGGCCGTTCTTTCGCGCCACCGTCGACAACTTGGAGATGGTGTTGTCGAAAACGGATATGGGAATTGCCACCCGCTACGCCGCGCTGGTCGAGAATCGCGCGCTCGCCGACGAGATTTTCGCGCGGATCCGCGATGCGTGGTGGATCACACACGACAAGCTGCTTGCCGTCACGGACCAGTCACGCCTCCTCGAGAATCATCCCGCGCTCGAGGTGTCCATCCGATTGCGGCTCCCGTACATCGAGCCCTTGAATTTGCTGCAGGTGGAACTGTTGAAGCGGCACCGCAGCGGCGAATCCGATCCGCGCGTGCGCGAGGGCATTCAATTGTCGATCAACGCCATTGCGACGGCCCTGAGGAACAGCGGCTGAGAGTCATGCGCGCCGAGACCGAATGCAGGGTCGGGGAGGCGTATGCCAAGCTCCTGGCCTGCACCGACCATGAGTTGCGCATCGCCATTACGGCGGAAGTCATTCTCTGCGTGTTCGACGAATTCTACTGCCAGCTGTGCGAGTATCCGTACCGCGCCAAGCGCGCCTTCGAAACCAAGGATCCGCAGGCGTCGAACCGAATCAGCAGCGAACGACTTGGCCTCTACAGCCGCTTCATCGTGGAGCATGGCCCGAGGATTCTTGCGGCGTTCCCCGCGCTCGCCGACCGCCTCGACGTGTGGGACACACTGGACCGGCTCTTTGGCGCGATGATCGTCGACCGTTATGAAGCGGACATCGCTTTCAGCTTCGCGCACTCCCTGCGCCGCAATATCTGCCATGAAATGTGGCGCCCCGTCGCGTACTCGTTTCCCCCGCCCAGCAAACTGCGTGCGTTGTCCATGGCGCAAGTACACCGCCGATTTCCGCTTCACGGGCGGATCGGCGTGGAACTTTTGTGCGAGGCGCTGCGCGTGCCGGGGTTCTCGGTGCCGTTCACGGATTTGCGGGGCGACGCGGAACGAATTCTGGACCGGCTCGAGGGATTACTACCCGCCGATGCCGCGGAGGGTTCGGCGCCGATCGCGCTCGACGTCGTGGATGCCGGATTCTATCGCGACCGCTCGGCGTTTTTGGTGGGGCGCTGGGTGTTCGCGCAGGACCGGCTCATGCCGTTCGTGGTGGCGTTCCTGAACGGAGAGGACGGCATTCGCGCG